>DATHGN010000127.1:0-13063 GCA_035317565.1 Gaiellaceae bacterium | reverse complement strand
TCACCGACGAGACGTTGGCCAGGACGGTGCTCGAGACGCAGCTTTCTCAAGCCGAAGGCTTCGCCGCGAGGTGGAACCGCGCCACCGGCGAAAAGCTCTGCAACGACGACGCCGAGGCCATGCGGGTGGAACTGATTGGTGATCTAGCCGAAGGTCGGCTGGTCATCGAGTCGCCGCACAGCCGTGAGGTGGCGTTGATGTTCATGGCCCTTGAAAAGATTGCGCCGATCGTTGCCGAGCGGCTGACCTGGACGGTGTTGCGAGCGCCACGGGACAGCCAGTTCATCCTTGGCGACACGCCGCTGGCGATCTACGACTCGGCCCCGCGCGTTGCTGACGGCGGGGTTGGCTTCCTCTCGTCCGAGCACGTTGAGACAACGCTCCCGCTTGATCCGAGTTGCTGCCTGATGCTGACCCCGGGGGACAAGCTTTGGGGTGAAGCAGAGGCAAAGCCCGACGTTGTCGAGAGCATCAATCTCCGCTCCTACGCCTGGGCGCAACAGGCCATCTACGGCTCAAGCCAGCAGGCGGTGACCGATGTGCGCGCCTTGGTGAAGAGATCGCGGCAGCAGTTGGCCCGCTACCTGCCGAAAGCCGGCGCGCTTTGGTTCGGCGAGGAGACCGATGAGGGCACCCGCTGGGAACGCTTCACCCCAACCCCGAAGCGCGGCGGCTAGGCATCTCCCCCGACGGGGAACGGGACGAAGAGAGCGGTGGAAGGAAACCTTGAGAGTGCTGAATCTTTGAACGCAAACTACGCGGTCGCGATTCTTGCCACCGACATCGCTGGAGCGCGAACCTCTTCCTGAACTTCGAAATCGAAGTCAGATCGAGCTGCAGTCCGGTACTCCTCAGGCGCACCAGCAAGGATTGCCTCGAATGCAGCAACTACTGTCGTGTCAAATTGACTTTCGACGGCTTGTGCAAGTCTTAGGCGCGCGACGCGTGAAGGCATTGCATCGCGGTACGGACGATCAGATGTCATCGCGTCGTAGGCATCGGCTACTGAAATGATCCGCGAAAGAAGCGGAATGTCTTCATCGTTAAGCCCGTCGGGATAACCGAGTCCATCGACCCGCTCGTGATGGTGCCGCACGATTCGCGCGATCTCAGAGTAATCCGCGACTTTCGAAAGAATGCGCTCTCCGATAGCGGAATGCTCCTCCATCTGTCGCCGTTCCTCCAGGGTAAGCGCGCCCGGTTTCTCGAGAAGGCCGGCAGGGAGCCCAACCTTTCCGATGTCATGGACGAGCCCGCATAGATGCACCAGCTGTTGGTCTCGGTCGGAGAGACCCATTCGCGCAGCTATGTCTCTTGAGTAGATCGCGACAGCTGCAGAATGTCCTGCGGTGTAGCGGTCTCGCGCATCCAGTGTTGCGACGAGAGCAGTAGCGAAGGAAAGGCTGGCACGCTCCAGGCGCGTATTGGCCTCCTCGAGACTAGATACCGCCTCGCGCTGCTGTTGGTAGAGATGAATGAGACGCTGCAGGGCGATTGCAGGAACCAGGAATGCTCCGACAATTGCTACGGAGTAGAGCTGGTATCCATAGACCAGCAGCGCAACGATAGGCGTGTAAAGCGGCGCGTAGACAAGGATGAGCGGGCCAAGCGTTCGTAGAAGCGCCCAGGGCGAGCCCGCACGCCGAACCGCTTGTGTCCCGAGGTTGAAGATCAAGTCGGCCGCCATCTCCACGACGGATGCGGCAAGGCAGGCCAGCAATATCGTTAAGAAGGCGGTTCGCCCATCTGGAGCGACAACTGCACCAGCCGCCAGCCCGGCAGCCGCCGCAGTGAGCGCGCGTACCGGCAGATATACCGCCCAGCGGAGATAGGGGCGTCGCAGATCACCGAGACCAGCCAAGGCGGCCACGACGAGGGCAGCGAACGGCCCAAATGCGACTGCCGCAAAGACTAGGGGCAAGAAGGCGACAGAGGCCTCCGTGTTTCCCGTAACAGGGACGCCCTGGCGCTCCGCGACCGCGGCAAGCGTCGCCAGACCCGCGATCACCCACACGGAGGGCAGCGGTGCATCCCTTGCAAGGACGAGGGCCACAACAATTGCAGCAAGCCAAAGCGCAGCCGCCCACCCGTAGATCAGCAGATTTGCCCTGACTAACTTTACGAAAGCTGTTGACTTATCACCCAAAAGGGGTATACCTTCAAGTCGCCGTCAGTCCCCTACAAGTGGAGGGCTCACCGTGCGTTCGGTGATCCGTTTCGCTTCTCGCGCAACTATCGCGGGAAGCTTCAAGACCTGGTAAAGCCCGCGTAGCTTCTGTTTTCCCCAGCATGTGGACATCCCCCTGTTGAGGGATTTCCACAGGAGAGTGGAAAACGGACTGAAACGGGGCAGCGCTAGGCGATCAGGCCGCGTCGGAAGCCGACGGCGACCGCGTGCGCCCGCGAGCGGGCTTGCAGCTTGGCGAGCAAGTGGCGGACGTGCGACTTGACCGTCTCTTCGCTCAGGAAGAGGCGGACTCCGATCTCACGGTTCACGAGGCCGTCCGAGATCAGTTGAAGCACCTCGATCTCCCGCATGGTCGGCTCCTGCTCCAGCTCGCGGAGGGGACCTGCGAACGGGATGACCTCGGCATTTCCGTTCTGCCGCTTGGCGGCAACAGCCTCGAAACGGCGCTGATGGTCCATGTAGCGGCTCAGGATCTCTTTGCGCTCTGCGGCGTCCATGCTGTGGCTATCGGCCGCCTGCCCAAGCCGCTTTAGCTCGCGGACCTACCTCGATGGAGGGATGCGGGCTAGCGGCCCGGAACGGGATCCGAACGACCGGAGGAATCCCGTGGTTTGGCCGCATCGTCGGCGGCATCCGGCGTATGGCGCCTGGAGACTTTCGCCCGCTCTAGCGTCTCCCGGTCGACGTTCAGGGGGTGGTGGCAGGCCGCCAGGTGGCCGCGGCCGTAGTCCACCAGCGGCGGCTCGACCTCCTTGCAGATGTCCGTCATGTAGCGGCACCGCGGATGGAAGCGGCAGCCGGAGGGAGGATTGATCGGGCTTGGCACGTCGCCCTGGAGGACGATCCGCTCCCGCTGCTCGCTCAGATCCGGATCGGGGATCGGCACTGCGGAGAGAAGGGCCTCGGTGTAGGGCATGATCGGCCGGCGGTAGAGATCCTCGGCCGGCGAGAGCTCGACGAGCTTGCCGAGGTACATCACGGCGATGCGGTCGCTCACGTGCCGAACGACCCCGAGATCGTGGGCGATGAAGATGTAGGTCAGCTTCAACTCCCTCTGGAGATCGTCCAGGAGGTTCAGCATCTGGGACTGGATCGAGACGTCGAGGGCCGAGACGGGCTCGTCCGCCACGACCAGCTTCGGGTTCAGGGCGAGGGCCCGCGCGACCCCGATCCGCTGGCGTTGCCCACCCGAGAACTCGTGCGGGAACCGGTTGTAGTGCTCTGGGGAGAGGCCCACCGTCTCGAGCAGCTCCTGCACGCGCGCTCGACGCTGCGACTTCTCGACGCCGTGGATCTTGAGCGGGGTGCCGATGATCGAGCCGACGCGCTTGCGCGGGTTCAGGCTCGCGTAAGGGTCCTGGAAGATCATCTGCATCTCGCGGCGAAGCGGGCGCAGCGCGCGCGTCCCGAGCTTCGAGATGTCGCGGCCCTCGAAGATGACTTTGCCCTCGGTCGGCTCGTGGAGCCGGACGATGGTGCGCCCAAGCGTCGACTTGCCACAGCCGGACTCGCCCACGAGCCCGAGGGTCTCCCCCTCCCTCACAGCGAACGTGACGTCGTCGACGGCGTGCACGGCCCCGACCTCTCGCCCCAGCACGCCTTTCCGGATCGGGAAGTACTTCTTGACGTTCTGAACCTCGACGAGCGGCGCGTCGCCGTTCCCGGCTGAGCTCACGCGGCCTCCTCGGTGCCTTCGAGGGTCGGCACGCGGAGCCGCCGCTTCTCGTCGACCGACAGCCAGCAACGGTCGAGATGGCCGGGCTCCTCCACGCGGTTCTCGAGCCGCGGCTCCTCCAGGCACTTGTCGAAGGCGTGCGGACAGCGCGGCCGGAACTTGCAGCCCTTCGGCGTCCTGATCAACGACGGCGGCGTCCCCTTGATCGAGTGCAGACGCTCCTGCTTCGGACGGTCGAGGCGCGGGATCGACCCGAGCAGGCCCCAGGTGTACGGGTGCTGCGGGTCGTAGAAGAGCGGACGCTTCGCGGCTCGCTCGACCACGCGGCCCGCGTACATGACGATGATCTCGTCCGCGACGTCCGCAACGACTCCCAGGTCGTGCGTGATCAGGATCACCGCCGAGTTGAACTCGTCCTTCAGCCGGTCGATCAACTCGATGATCTGCGCCTGGATCGTCACGTCGAGTGCGGTCGTCGGCTCGTCCGCGATCAGCACGTCAGGGTTGCACGCGAGTGCCATCGCGATCATCGCGCGCTGGCGCATCCCGCCCGAGAACTCGTGTGGATAGTTGTCGACGCGCGACTCCGCATTCGGAATGCCGACCTGCCTCAGCAGGTCGATTGCGCGCCGGCGCGCCTGCGCCTTGTCGGCCCGCTGGTGCACTCGAATCGCCTCGCCGATCTGCATCCCGATGGAGTACACGGGGTTCAGCGAGGTCATCGGGTCCTGGAAGATCATCGACATCTCGTTGCCGCGAACGTCCTGCAGCTCGTCCTCGTTCATGTCGAGCACGTTTCGACCTTTGTAGATCACCTCGCCACCGAAGCTCGTGTTGCTGTCTCGCGTCAGGCCGAGCAGCGTCATCGCGGTGACGCTCTTCCCCGAGCCAGACTCTCCCACGATGCCGAGCACCTGGCCGCGCTGCAGCTCGAAGCTGACACCGTCGACCGCGTTGACCACACCATCTTCTGTGTGGAACTTGACCTCGAGGTCTTTGACTTCTATGAGTCGCTCGGCCATCTAGGTAGGTCTGATCCTGGGGTCGAGCCACGCATATAAGAGGTCGACGAAGACGCTGAAGAGGACGATGAAGAACGTGGCGTAGATCGTCACGCCCATGATCGGCGGCAGGTCGAGGCTCTGCACGGAGTCGGCAGCGTACTGCCCCACTCCCTTCAGATTGAAGACCGTCTCCGTCAAGATCGCGCTCCCGCCGAGCACGGCCGCAAAGTCGAGACCGAAGAGCGTGACGATCGGGATCAGGGAGTTCCGCAGGACGTGTTTGACCATCACCCGCTTCGCCGGGAGTCCCTTGGCTTTGGCGGTGCGGACGTAGTCCTCGTTGATCGTGTCGAGGATGTTGCCCCGCAGCACGCGGCCGTAGAAGCCGATGAACAGCACGGCGAGCACCCACCACGGCATCAGCAGATGCACGAACCACTGCCAGGGGTTCACGGTTAATGGAACGTATTCGCCGTCAGGGAAGATGCTGAACGGATGGCCCTCCGCAAAGAGGTAACGGGACATCAGCCCGAGCCAGAAGACCGGCATCGAAATCCCGATCAGTGCGAAGACGGTGATTAACCGGTCGGAGAACCTCCCCGCATAGATCGCCGAGATGACGCCGACGAGGATGCCGAAGCTGAGCCAGATGATCGCTGCGCCGATGCAGAGCGAGAAGGTCGCCGGAATCCCCTTCTTGATCTCGTTGACGACGTTCAGCTGGCTCGAGTAAGACACGAGGCTCCCCGAGAAGAGCGACTGCATCATCCCCCAGTACTGCGCGTAGAACGGGTCGTCCAGGTGGAGCTTCTGGCGGATGTCGGCGATGTTCTGATCGGTCGCCAGCTTGCCCGCGATGCGTTGCGCCGGGTCGCCGCCCGGGATCTTCACGAAGATCAGATACGTGATGAAGCTGACCGCGACGAGGACGAGGAACGCCCCGAGCAGCCGCCGGATGACGAAGGCGAGCATTAGTGTTCGATCCTGACCTTCGAGCGTGGGTCGAGCGCGTCACGCAGCCCGTCCCCGAAGATGTTGAGCGAAAGCACCGTCAGGACGATCGCGATGCCGGGGATGATCGCGAGCCACGGTGCCGTCGCGATCCGCTCTTGTCCGTCGGCGATCAGCGTCCCCCAGGACGGATTCGGCGGCTGCACCCCGGCCCCGAGAAACGAAAGGCCCGCCTCCGTGAGGATGTTGGTTGCGATGACCAGTGTGAAGAACACGAGCACCGAAGATGCGATGTTCGGCAACAGCTCGCTGCCCATCACGCGCATTGAGCTCGAGCCCTGCGCCGTCGCCGCCTCGATGAACTCCTTCTCCCGCAACGAGAGGATCTGCCCCCGGAGCGGTCGCGCGATGTACGGGATCAGGACGAACGAGAGGACCAGGGTCGGGATCCAGAGGCTTCCAGCCGGGATGCTGATGCCAAAGTGATGGAAGCCGTTGATCGAGAGCGCGGTGCCGAGCGCGATCGCAAGCAGCAAGACCGGGAAGGCCCAGATCAGGTCGAAGAAGCGCGACAGGACCCAGTCGACCGAGCCCCCGTAGTAGCCGGCTAACAGAGCAAAGAAGAGGGCAAAGACCGTGCAGATGAGCGCCGAGCCGATCCCGACCTTGAGCGAGTTCTGCCCCCCGTAGAGGAGCCGAACGGCGACGTCACGGCCCTGCGTATCGGCGCCGAGAACGTAGCGTCCGCCGGCGTGCCAGAGCTGCGGGCCGACGGGGATGCCGCCGGCCTGGAACGTATTGCCGGTGAAGCCGCCCTTCGAGACGATCTCCACCTGCTTGCCGTCCTTGGTGAAAGTCTCGCCGAGGTGATTCACGTTCGGCGTCGTGTGCGCGACATGCCTGGCGTATGGCCCGGCGAGCATGCACGCCACGACGATCACGACGAAGAGCAGGAGAAAGCCGAGAGCGACGTAGTTCCTGCGCAAGCGCCTCCAGGCCAAAAGCCACGGGCTCTTGCCTTCGATCGGCCCACCTTCGTCCTCGGCGAGCAGCGCCGCGGAGTCGAGCGTGAAATCGGTGGAGGTGTCAGTCGCCACCCGCCGTTCCTTCCCTCTTCCCTACCGTTCGGAAACCGATGCCGAAGGAGGGCGCCGGCGGTCGGCGCCCTCCCCCGAAGTGCTTCTTACTTCTGGCAGCTAATACCCCAATCCCATTGCCCAAGCACATGGAACGAATAGCAACTGAGGTCCTGCCTGGTGCTGAAGAAGTCGGTCTGAGACCGGTTCATGTACGGGACCGTGGTCGCGTACGTGACCATCAGGTCCTGGTCGACCTTCGCCCAGCGGGCGTTGACCTCCGGCGTGAGCTCGGTGATCTTCTTCAGAGCGTTGATCTCCTTGTTCACTGACGCGACGTCCACGTTCCCCGGGTTGTTGTTGTGGGTCTGCGTGATCCGGTCGCCGTTCAGGAGTACGTCGAACCAATCGATCGGGTGCGGGTAGTCCTGGTACCAGTCGGTGAAGCCCGCCTGGGCCTTCGTCGCCTGGTTCCCGATCGTCGTGAAGTAGACCTGGTGGCTCAGCAGGTGCAGCTTCGGCTTGTAGCCGATCTTCGACAGCTGGCTCGCCAGGTACTCGGTCGACGCCTTGGACGGATCCTCGTTCGGTCCGTAGACGTCAACCGATGCTCCCGCAGTTCCGGACTGCTGGACAAGTTGCTTCGCCTTCGCGATGTCGAACGTAAAGGCGCTGAGCTTCTTGTACTGCGGGTAGTCGGGCGGCAGGAAGTTCTGCGTCGGCCGGCCGAGGCCGCCGTACACGCCCGAGATGATCGCGTTGCGGTCGATTGCGTAGTTGACCGCCTGCCGCGCCTTCAGATTGTTGAACGGCGGCAGCTTGTTGTTCAGGAAGTAGTAGTACGTGTTGGGTGACGTGTAGAACTTCAGCCGGTCCTTGTACTTCGACTGCGCCTCCGGCAAGCGGTCGTTCGGGACCACCTGGAAGTCGTAGTCGGACGCGTCGCTAACGACCTGCTGATATGCGGCAACAGGGTCGGTGATGATCTTGCCCGTGACCTTGTCCGGATTGCCGCTCGGCATCGTCGGGATCTGGTCGTTGTAGTTCGGGTTCCGCACGACCGTGAAGCTGCGGCTCGGCACGTAGTTCTGGATCATGTACGGGCCGGTCGAGGGGATCCCCTTCGTCGACTGGTCGCTTGCCGGCGTGTTGGCCGGAAGAATCGAAGCGAACTGCGTCGACAGGATGTAGAGGATGTCGCCCTCCGGATGATCGAGCGTGATGTCGATCGTCCGCGCGGAGTCGTTCGTCACGATCCCGCTGATGTGCCCCTTCTTCGTCTCGGCGAAGCCGCCGGGTCCGCTGACGCCCTTGATGACGCCGAAGAAACCGACGCCCGGCGAGTCGACCTTGAACAGGCGCTCGATCGAGGCCTTGAAGTCGCTTGCCTTGACCGCGGTGCCGTCCGAGTACTTCAGGCCGTCACGAAGCGTGAAGCTCAGCTTCGTGCCGTCGGCGGAAACCTTCGGCATGCTCTCTGCGAGATACGGCTCGAGCGTTGCGCCGTCAGCGCCGGAGACGTGCTTGTACCCCAGCAGGCCCTCGTAGACGTACCAGTTGATCTGCCAGGCGGCCACCGTGTAGGCAAGCGCCGGGTCCATGTAGTCAGGCGCATCCCAAATGACCTTCAGCAGCGGATAGGTCTTGCCACTGCTACCGGCGTTCCCGTTGTCGCCCGAGGATGACTTCTTCCCGCCTCCGCCGCACCCGGCGGCGACGACGGCAAGAGCAGCCACGAGCGTCAACATTCCGAACGCCCGGAACAACTTCAATCTGCTTCTCACTATGGAACTCCTCCCGTTGGTCTCCCACGGGCGGACGGGATTACCCCCTCGCCCGCTCGCGGATCGCTCGATTCTTACAGACGTCTTTTGGGCTATGCCGTTAGTACGTGCGGCATTTACAGGCGGATTAGCCGCCGGCGCTGGGTGCGCAGATCGTCCGGCTCAGCCTCCTCGACCACGCCATCGACGCCTTCCCGCTCAGTCGAGTGGAGGATCCGACCGTCCCTCAACCAGAAAGCGATGTGCGTCGCCGTGTCGTTCCCGTACGTGATCAGATCGCCTCGCTCGAGCTCGCTCTCCTCGACGGGAGCCCCGGCTGCCTCCTGCTGGTCGGCATCGCGCGGTACCAGCCTCCCGAGCCAGCGATAGCTCATGTGGACCAGGCCGGAGCAGTCGATTCCTCTCTCCGTCATGCCGCCCCACAGATAGGGCGTCCCGAGATAGCGGCGTGCCTGCTCGACGACGTCGCCGTCCAGACCGGCCACGGCATCTTCGCGCACCCAGCCGGGATAGTCGTAGACGGTCCGGATCCGGGCCCAGCCGTCCCGGCGCTCCTCCACCTCGACCGGCTCACCCTGAAGGAGCTCCGTCACCCGCTCGGCATCGTCGTTGGGCTCGGCCCGGACGGCAGCGACGGAAACCGAACAGAGAACGTCCACGCGGATTAGAGCGTGCCCTCGGCCAGCAGCTTTCGGAACGCCGCGTACTGGCCGAGCTTTCCGACGGTCACGAGCGTGTCGCCCTTCTGGACGACGTCCGTCGGCTGTGCGCCGGCCACGGGCTCCGGGTCGCGCAGGATCGCGATGACGGTGATCCCCGTCTTGGCCCTGAACCCACACTCGGCAAGCGTCTTTCCGAGCAGCGGACTGTCGTCGGGAACCGGGACCCATTCGATCGTCAGCTCACCCAGGGCGAACTCGAGATCCTCGACGATCTTGGGGCGCTCGTAGGCGCCGCCGATCACCGCACCGAGCTGACGCGCCTCGTCGTCGTCCAAGCGGATGACCGCTGAGGGCTCGTCGTCGTGCTCGTGGCGGAAGAAGTAGATCTCCCGCATCCCGTCGTTGTGCAAGACGATCGCCAGCCGTCCGCCCTCGGACGTGCGAAAGCCGTACTTGACCCCGACACCGGGCAGCCGGGTTTCTCTCAGATCGACAGGCATCGTTACTCCTCGGCCAGTCTAGGGACCGGGATCAACCTGCGGCCGATCCACTTCGACTCCTTCATCACGATGACTCCAATCGTTGCGGTGGCGAGAACGTAGAGACCTGCGAACGCGGTCAGGTCGGAGCGAACGGCATCGCTCAGGCGCGAGTTGCCGGCCGCGAGCTGCGCGATGATGATCGTGAACTCACCGTGTGCGATCAGTGCTGCGCCCGAGTTGAAGCTCTGACGCTTGGTGAAGCCGCCGACGCGGCCCGCGGCGTAACCAGCGACGGTCTTGCCGGCGATCGTGAGCGGCACCGCGAGAACGAGGAGCCAGGCGAGCCGACCGAGGGCTCCGACGTCGATCGATAGTCCGAACACGAAGAAGAAAAGCGCGGCGAAGAGATCCCGGAAGCTGAAGAACCGTTCCTCGATCTCCTCGCGCACGCTCGTCTCGGAGAGGACGACACCCGCCATGAGCGCACCGATCGCCTCCGACATGCCGAGCTTCTTCGCGAGCGCCGCCATGCCGATGAGGAGCGCGAACGTGAAGAGCAGGAAGAACTCGCGTGGCAACCGGTCGAGCAGCCGGTCGAGTGGGCGCGCAAGCCAGCGCGAGGCCGCAAGTGAAGCGGCGATGAACCCGAACGCCTTGGCGAACGTCCCCAGGGTGCCGGCCGCAGACCCGCCGCCGGTCGCCGCGAACCCGAGGACGAAGGCGACCGCAAGGTCCTCGAAGAGCAAGATCGCCAGAACGAGGTCGGTCTCGTCGTCCGCGAGGCGACGAAAGTCGATCAACCCCTTGACCGTGATGGCGCTCGAGGACACGTAGATCGCCGCGGCGAGCACGAGCGCGCCGAAGCTGAAGCCGAACGCCACGACCCCGACGAGAACGCCGATCGCTCCGTTCACCACGAGGTCGACCGACCCACCCAGCCCGACATGTCGGCCGGTGCGTCTCAGCCGGTCGAGGCTGAATTCGAGCCCGAGGAAGAAGAGCAGGAAGACGAGCCCGAGCTCGGCCACGAACTCCGTCACCTCCGAGGGCTGGATGAGGCTGGTCACGTGGGGCTCGTTCGGCCCCAGGAGGATGCCCGCCAGGAGATAGGCCGGGATCGCCGAGATGCCCGCCCAGTGCGCTCCGACGCCCAGGACGCCGAGCAGGAGGACTGTGAGGGCGAGCTGGGCCAGGGTCATCCGGCCGCGATCCTTGCAGACGAACGTATGTTCGCTTACGCTCCCTGCGGTGCAGCTCCGCCTCGATGCCGCCGACCGTCTCGTCGAGCTCGTCGAAGAACGGCGCGGGCCGGTCTACGCCGAGGAGGCCGCCCGGCGGCTCTTCGCGCTCCGCCACGCGCCGGTCGGTCTCGCTCGCTCCCTCCTCGACGAGATCGTCGTCGAAGACACACGCCTGGCGTGGCGCGGCGATGCCGTGGGGCTCGCCGATCCTCCGGGGGCCGAGCTCTTGCTCGAGCACGCGACCTTTGTCGTCGTCGATCTCGAGACGACCGGGCTGCGGCCCGGCAGCTCGCGCATCTGCGAGATCGGCGCCGTGCGGGTGCGTGAGTTCGAGCTGGCCGAGGAGTTCGAGCTGCTCGTCGATCCGGGGGTCCCACTGGGACCGACGATCAGCGCACTCACCGGACTCCACGACTCAGAGCTGCGCGGTCAGCCGCATCCGGGAATCGCGGTGCGGCGCTTTCTCGAGTTCGCCGGCGATGCCGTCCTCGTCGCGCACAACGCACGCTTCGACCTCGGCTTCCTCGACCACGAAACGGAGCGGTTGACCGGCGCAAAGCTCGCTGGGCCTGTCGTCGACACCGTGGGGCTCGCACGCCGGCTCCTCGAAGGTCGTACCCGTCGCGCTGGGCTCGCATCGCTTTCGAACTTCCTCGGAACCGCAGCCCGTCCCTGCCACCGCGCATTGCCGGACGCACAGGCGACTGCGGAGATCCTCGTTCAGCTGATCGGGCTCGCGCAGGAACGTGGAGCGCGCACCGTCGCAGATCTCGTCGACCTCGCTGCGCCGCGCGTACGGAAGGTGTACGCGAAGCGGAGTCTTGCCTTCGGCGCGCCGACGTCGCCAGGCGTCTATCTGTTCCGCGATCGCCACGACCAGGTCCTCTACGTAGGACGTGCGCGTGACCTCCGCGCGCGCCTCCGGTCCTACTTCAGGACGGACCGGCAGCGTCCCGCGGTCGAAGCGGCGCTCGCGGCCCTCGAGCGGATCGAATGGCGCGTCACCGGCTCCGAGCTAGAGGCGGCGCTCGAGGAGCTCCGGCTGCTGCGTGAGCTTCGTCCCGTCGCGAACGCGCGCAATGCCCGGCCGGACCGCTACGTCTATCTCCGACGGCGCGGCGACAGCCTCGTCTGCTCACAGACGCCGACGCCGCTCGGGCCGTTGCGAAGCCGTGCCCGCGCGCGACTGGCCTGCCGAGCGCTCGACGGAGCAACAGCGGAAGAGCTGCAACGACCCGAGCTGGCGCTGCCGCGGTTGCGCGCACGCCTACGCGACCTCGCCGAGTGCCGCCGCTACGAGGACGCGGCCCGGTTGCGCGACCGCATCGAAGCGCTCGAGAGCATCGTGCGCGCCTTTCGCCGCATCGACCAGCTGCGCCGGGCCCGCTGCTGCCTGCTTGCGCCCGCGGCGGAGGCGGGCTTCGTGCGCGCCGTCTTCGTCGCCGGTGGACGCATCGCGGCCCTGCGCACGGTGCCCGTGGGCGCCGGCGCGGAGCTCGAGGTCGACGCGGGGTTGGCGGAGACGCGACTCGAGACTCCCGAGCACCTCGCAGCCGAGTCGCTCGACGAGCTCCTGCTCGTCGGCACCTTCCTGCGGCGACCTCCGCCGGAGCTCCGCGTTGCTCCCCTCGAGCGCGACGCGATTCTCAGTCTGGCGGCGGCTCTTCCACGGGCTCTGGGAGGGGAGCCTCGAACACAACCGGCCGCTCGTGCGGCTTGAGCCGCCCTTCCTTGATCTCCTCGGCCCAGTGGCACGCGACCTCGTGGCCGGTCGAGAACTTGCGGAGCGGCGGCACGTCCTCCCGGCAGCGGGTCGGCTGCACGAAGGGACAACGCGTGTGGAACCTGCACGCCGCCGGTGGATTCGCCGGGCTCGGCAGATCGCCGGCAAGGAGGAGTGGTCTGCGCTGCTTCTCGATGACGGGATCGGGAATCGGCACCGCCGACAGGAGCGAGATCGTGTACGGGTGCAGAGGGTTCTCGTAGAGCTCGGCCGCGGA
>DATHGN010000126.1:0-22560 GCA_035317565.1 Gaiellaceae bacterium | reverse complement strand
GTCCGTGCCCGCTCGATCGGGCAGGCGATCGTCCAGGAGGCCCAGGCTCAGGAGGCCGACCTGATCGTTCTCGGCTCGGCGCCGCGCTGGAGGCGCCAGTCCCGCTTCTTCTCTCCGACGGTGGACTACGTGCTCAAGAAGGCCCCGAGCGAAGTGCTGATCGTCGCGTTTCCCCAGGGGGTCCTGGAAGAGGACGGCGACCAACACCAGGGTTGACTGCCGAGCTACGCTGAGTGCGTGAAGCTCATCGTTATCGGCTGCGGCCGGGTGGGCTCGACCATCGCCAAGCGGTTCGCCTCCGAAGGGTGGAACGTGACCGCAGTAGACGAGAACGAGTCTGCTCTCAGCCGCCTTGGAGAGAACTGGACCGGAGGGTTCATCGTCGGCCACGGCATGGAGACGGCCGTGCTGCGCGAGGCCGGGATCGAGGAGGCCGACGCCGTCGTCGTCTCCACCGACGGCGACAACACGAACCTCGTCATCGGGCAGGTCGCACAGAAGCGCTTCGGGATCGAGTGCACCGTCGTGCGGATCCTGGATCCCGCCCGCGCCGACTTCTATCGCGAGCGCGGGCTCCGCACGATCTGCCCGACCTCGACGGCGATCGACTCGCTCACCGAGGCTGTGCGCTCGTGCGACATTCCGACAGTACGCGAGGAGGTCAAGGCCTAAATATGTATGTCCTGATCGCAGGCGGCGGCAAGGCGGGCGCGAACGTCATGCGCACGCTGCTACGCCACGGCCACGAGGCGACCATCATCGAGCAGAAGCGCGACCGGTTCGAGCGGCTCGAGTCCGAATTCGAGCACCAGGCGATGCAGGGCGACGCGACGGAGCTCTACACCCTCGAGAAGGCAGGGATCAAGCGTCCCCCGGATCTCGTCCTCGCCCTGACCGGAGACGACGAGGACAACCTCGTGATCTCGCAACTCGCGAAGGAGAAGTACGGCGTCCAGAAGATCATCGCGCGCGTCAACGATCCTCGGAACCAGCCGCACTTCGACCTGCTCGGGATCTCGCCGACAGTGTGCGCGACCTCGAGCATTCTCGGGCTTGTCGAGCACGAGGTCCCCGAGCACGACCTCGTCCATCTGCTCGAGCTGCGGCAGGAGAACCTCGAGATCGTCGAGGTCCAGATCGACAAGGAGTCGCCCTCCGCGGGCAAGACTGTCGAGAAGCTGAGGCTGCCGGAAGGCTCTCGGCTCATCTCGGTCATGCGCGACGGCACCGCGGAGATCGCGGTCGGGTCGACCGAGCTCAGGCCGGGTGACCAGGTACTGGCGATCCTGCAGCCGGGCAAGGAAGACGAGCTCCGCCGGATCCTTCTTAAGAAGTAGGTAAAGACTCGAACCGCCGGGTCTCGGCGTGACTACGTTTCGGTGAGTGCTCGCCCACGTCCTCGCAGTCGCCGCCCTCGCACTCCCTGCCTCGCAGGCGCAGCAACTTTCAATCCGACCGTTCGCACAGGGGCTCTCGGCGCTCACTGCCATCGCCTCGACCCCGGCGGAACCCCGGCGCCTCTATGCGGTCGAGCAGGTCGGGCGAATTCGCTACTTCGTGAACGGCAAGCTACGCGGCACGTTTCTGGACATCAGGAGCCGCGTCTCGAGCGGCGGCGAGCGAGGGCTGCTCTCCGTTGCGTTCCATCCCAACTACGCGAAGAACCATCGCTTCTACGTGGACTACACCGATCGCAACGGGAATACGCGCGTCGTCGAGTTCCGGTCCCGCAACGGTCGCGCGATCAAGTCGTCCGCGCGGCAGCTGCTGTTCGTGCGTCAGCCGTACGCGAACCACAACGGCGGCGAGCTGCAGTTCGACTCGAAGGGGCTGCTCTACGTGGGGATGGGCGACGGCGGCTCGGGGGGTGATCCGGGCAACCGCGCGCAGCGCATGAGCGAGAAGCTCGGAAAGCTGTTGCGGATCGATCCGCTTCGTCGCGGCGCGAGCTGGAAGATCGTCGGGCTCGGCCTCAGGAACCCGTGGCGCTTCTCGTTCGACCGCGCAAACGGCGACCTCTACATCGGTGACGTGGGCCAGAACGCCTGGGAAGAGATCGACTACCGGCCGCAGGCTCAGATCTCCACCCTCGCGAACTACGGCTGGCACGTCTACGAAGGACGAACGCGCTTCGCAAACACGCCGCTCGGGCCGGGACAGCTCGTGATGCCGATCCAGGTGTACAGCCACGACGAGGGCTGCTCCGTGAGCGGCGGCTACGTCTACCGCGGTAAAGCCGTGCCGGCCGCAGCGGGCCGGTACTTCTACGGCGACTACTGCTCCGGGAATGTTTGGAGCCTCAAGGTGGACGGCGGTCGTGCAACCGACGTCCGTCGCGAGCCCTTCGACGTCCAGTCGCTGACGTCTTTCGGCGTGGACGCTGCCGGCGAGCTCTACCTCGCGACCGGGGACGGCCGGATCTACAAGCTCGCGCGTTAACCTGTTCGGCGGCGGCGCACCGTCGGCGCCTGCGTACCGAGCGCGGCGTACGCGAGCGCCTGCAGGGACTCGTTCAACGTCGCGAGCTCGTGTGAGATGCGAAGCAGATGGTCGCCCGAGTCCAGCCGTCGGTTGAGCGTGTGCACCTCGTCGCAAAGACGATCGAGCCGCTCGAGCAGCGCGTCGAGCTGACGGTCGCCGAGATCTTTGCTCTCCACGAGCTTCATGTTACGGCGAGCAGCTCGGCGCGTGTGCTGACGACTCGCGCATCTTCACCCAGGGTGGCGGAGACGCGCGCTTGGGCTCCTGCGCCGGTCTCCAGTATCTCGACGTGTCGTTCCGCACCGAGGTGAGAAAGCGCGATCCGCGCGAGCTCGAGCGGCGCGTCGGTGAAGACGCCGATGCGTGTGCCGCCTGCGCGCAGCTGCCGTAGCGTCGCGCTGACGTCTCCGTCCCTTCTGAAGTAGACGGGCGCGCGTTCCTCCGCGAAGCGCTCGAGCAGCTGCCGCCAGTTCGGCAACTCTTCGTCGAGCGCCGCGACGTCGACACGAAAGCGCCGGTGCGCATCCTCGAGCCAGTCGTTCCAGAGGGGATCCGGGTCCCCGAGCGCAGAGAGGTCGATCGCGACGGCCTTCATCGCTCGCGCAGCCGGAGCCAGACGAGCATCCCCAGCGCCAGACCGACCGCGTCGATCGCGACGTCGACCGGTGAGGCATGCCGGCCGAGCACGAAACGCTGGTGAAACTCGTCGGTCACCGCGTAGGCGATCCCGACGGCGAGCCCAAGCGCCTCACGCCCGAGTGCCCGGTAGATGAGCGCACCGAGGATCGCATACTCGGCGACGTGTGCGCCCTTGCGTAGGACGGTGTCCCACGTCCCGAGCCCGGTCGAGAGGCTGGGAATCGAAGAGAAAGCGAAGATCACGGCCGCCCACGCGAACACAGGCAGCCAGAGAGTGAGGACGCGCGATCGAGTCATCGCGGCCGATGCTAGTCTCCGGCTCACAACCGGCGAGCGGCAAGGGAATCCGGTGCGAATCCGGAACGGTCCCGCCGCTGTAAGGGGAGACGCTCCCGCGTCACGTGCCACTGGCCCGCAGGGCTGGGAAGGCGGCGTAGGGAGGGCGCCCCGAGTCAGAAGACCTCCGCCGCCGGCAAATTCGAACCCCTCGCGGAAGGAGGATTCGTGTTTCACCGACTCTCGATGGTCGTGGCGGTGCTCGTCACGGCTCTGCTCGTTGTTCCCGCGGCACTCGCGGTCAAGGTCCACGTTCGCGTCGAAGGCAAAGAACGGACGATCTTCGGTGCGACCGCGCCGCTCATCGACGTCACCTCGCCTCGCGCCGACGCGCTTCCTGAGAGCGCACTCGACGCGCTCGAGTCGGCGAGCGTGCTCGGCGAGTTCTACTACCACGTGACGCCCACGAGCTTCGGGCCCTATATCGACCAGGTGGGCCGCTATCCGGCACTCGGGCAGACCGGGTGGGTGTTCAAGCTGAACGGCGTGTCGCCGCCTGTGGGCGCGAACGAGGTGCGTCTGAAGGACGGTGACACCGTGCTCTGGTACTGGGCGCAGTTCGGAGTCGCCGGTGGGCCGAAAACGCTCGTCCTGCAGCGACAGGGCCGGTGCTACACGGTGCTGCAGCAGGACGACACAGGTGCAACGTCACGCGCGAACGGTGCGGAGCTCAAGATCGGCTCCAAGCGCACGGTGCAGACACGAAACGGGCGGGCGTGCATCGGCCCGCACAAGGGTGTGCTCGTTCGCGGAGTGCTCGGTGGGGCAGTGCGCTCGAATGCTCTTGCATGAAACGTCTCGCCCTCGTCCTCGCCGTCGCGGCCCTCGCGGGCTGCGGCGGCGGAGAGCACGGAACCGCGACCATATGGGTCACCCGTGATGAGGGCACGCACGTCTTGCTGAGCCGTTCGGTACCTGCCGGGTTGACGGCGATGCAGGCGCTCGACCGCGTCGCCAACATCAAGACGCGGTATGCGGGGCGATTCGTCCAGTCGATCGACGGGATCGACGGCTCGGTGACGGCCCGGCGCGACTGGTTCTACTTCGTCAACGGTTACGAGGGAGATCGAAGCGCGGCGGAATACCGTCTGCACGACGGTGACGTGGAGTGGTGGGACTTCCGTTCCTGGGCGGGGCGGATGCACGTGCCGGTGGTGGTCGGAGCGTTTCCGGAGCCGTTTCTCCACGGCTACGGCGGCAAGACGCTGCCGGCTCGAGTGCTGTACTCCGAGCCCGCTCAGCGCGCCGTCGCGAAGCGTGTGGCGAAGCTGGTTCGCGGACGGGCGATCTACGCGCGTTCCCTTCCACGCGACGTCACGGCCAACACGCTGGTTCTCGAGGGCCCGTCGAAGCAACCTTCGCTCACCGCCGTTGCGAGTCAGAGCACCAGGCCGGGTAGCGCGGTGGTCTTCGTCTACCGCGGCGATCCCGGGCTCCTGCTGAAAGCCCCACCGATTGGGCGGTACCACTACGAGGTGCGACCCTGAGGCCCGCGGCGGCAATCGGCCTGCTCGCCGCGCTCGCCGCGGCGGCGCTCCTCGCCGAGCGCGTCTGGTCTGTGGGAGTGATCGCGCTCGTGCTGATCCTCGTCTGCCTGCGCGGCCCGCGTTCGCGTCGGCGCTTCTACCTGATCGGGACGCTGCTTTCCGCCGGCGCGTTGTTCATAGTGACGCCCTTCGTCGAGACGATCGGTTCGCATCCGGTCTGGACCGGTCCGATCATCCCGGTTCTGGGCCAGCTCGACATCACGCGCGAGGAGATCAGTAGCGCTGCGCTGAATGCGCTGAGACTTGCTGCGGTGGGTTTCGCATTCGCGGCTTACGCTCTGTTGCTCGACCACGACCGGGTCCTACGTTCGGTCCGCTTCGCGCGAACGGCAGCTCTTGCGACGCGCCTCTTGCCGACACTCGAGCGGGATGCGACAGGCTTCGTCGAGTCTCTGCGCGGCAGGGGGATCGCCGTCACCGGTGTGCGGGGTCACGCGATGCTCCTCTCACCTCTGCTCGCAAGCTCGCTCGAGAGAGGGCTCAACCTCGCGGAGGCGATGGAGGCGCGTGGCTACGGCAGGGCGGGGCGGACCAGCGTTCCCCGGCCGCCCTGGCGCGCGCGGGATACGGCTGCGGTCGCGCTGGCGGTTTCGATCGTGGTCGTGGGGGTCCTGTGGCTCTAGCTCACGTGGAACGGTTGACGTTCACGTATCCGGATTCCGGTTCGCCGGCACTGCACGACGTCTCGATCGAGATCGAAGCGGGAGAGCTGGTAGCCGTGTTCGGCACGTCCGGGTCGGGCAAGTCAACGTTGCTGCGGTCACTGTCGGGGCTTGTTCCGCACTTCCACGGTGGCCGCTTCGAAGGTCGCGTCGAGGTCTCCGGCAGCGATACGCGCACCGTCAGGCCGGCCGAGCTCACCGGAACCGTCGCGACCGTCTTTCAGGATCCCGAGGAGCAGATCGTGCTCACGCACGTCGCACGCGAGGTCGCTTTCGGACTGGAGAACCTCGGCACTCCTCCGAACGAGATCCTGCCGCGGGCGCACCATGCACTGGCGACCGTCGGTGCGCTGCCGCTCGTCGATCGTCCAGTGTCGGAGCTTTCAGGCGGCGAGTTGCAGCGTGTGGCCCTGGCCTCGGCGCTTGCGTTGCGACCGAGGCTACTCCTGCTGGACGAGCCGACCTCGCAGCTCGACCCCGCTGCCGCAGAGTCATTCCTCGAGCTCGTTGCTGAGCTGGGCATCGCCGTCGTGATTGCGGAGCAACGTCCGCGTCGCGTGCTCGAACACGCGGACCGGGTGCTCTTCCTCGAGAACGGCCGTGTGCTCTTCGACGCAGCCGCCTCGGAGGCAGAGGAGTGGTTGGCAGATCACCGCCCACACTGGCTCGGCCTCGGAGAGCACCGTCACGCAGCGACAGCAGGGGACCCGGTCTGCCGTTTGCGTGACCTCAGCTTCTCGTATCAGCCGGGACGGCCTGTCGTCGACGGGGTGAACCTCGAGCTGCGCCGTGGCGAGATCGTCGCGCTCGCAGGTCCGAACGGCTCTGGAAAGACGACCGTTGCAAAGCTCGCCTCGGGACTGCTGCAGCCCGACGGCGGCGTCGTCGAGCTGCGCGGCCGCGCGGCGATGCTCTTGCAGGACCCCGGCAGGTATTGCCTGTCCGAGCGCGCCGGCGACGAGGTTGCCCGCGGGGTGCACGGCGATCTCGCCCGGGCTTCTCGCGCGCTCCGATCCGTCGGTCTCGAAGGGATCGAGGCCCGTCACCCTCGTGATCTCTCGAGCGGCGAGCGCGAGCGGCTCGCTCTCGCTTCTGTCCTCGTCGTCGAGCCGGATCTGCTCGTTCTCGACGAACCGACGCGCGGTGTCGACCCGATGCGCAAAGCCGAGCTCGCGGCGCTCCTCCGCGTTGAAGCCGAGAGGCGTGCAACGCTGATCGTGACGCACGACGAGGAGTTCGCGGCCGCGGTTGCGGATCGTGTCGTCGTGGTGGGCAAGGAGCCGGTTCTTGTCTAGAACGACACTCTTCGCGGCCGGCACGGTGGCCTTCGCGGCGGCTGTCTGGGCCGCTCTCGACAGCTCACACGACGGGCTGTCGCTTTTGCTCGTCGCCTTCGCGTTGCTGGCCGTCGGCGCTTCCTGGCTCGAACGCAGGCCGGACTCGGCGAAAGAGGTGGCGCTGATCGCGACGCTCGCCGCCGCCGCGGCCGCCGGTCGCGTGCTGTTCGCTGCGATCCCCGGCGTGCAGCCGGTGACCGTGATCACCGTCGTTGCGGGAGCGGCTCTCGGCGCGCGGAGCGGATTCGCCGTCGGTGCAATCGCAGCGTTCGTCTCGAACTTCTTCCTCGGCCAGGGTGTATGGACGCCCTGGCAGATGCTCGCCTGGGGTGCATGCGGTGTCGCCGCCGCGCTCGCGGCAGGAATGATCAGGCGCCGCGTCCCGCTCGCGGTCTTCTGCTTCGTCCTCGGCATGGGCTTCAGCGCCTTCATGGACGTCTGGAACTGGCTCGCTTTCTACGACGAGCACACCTGGCAGACGTTCGCGGCTGTTCACGTGCGCGGCCTTCCGTTCGATCTGGCGCATGCGCTTGGCAATGTCGTCATCGCCCTCGTCGCCGGGCCGGAGCTGCGGCGGCTCCTCGACCGTTACCGGCGCCGGCTGCACACGGAGATCGTGTGGGCATAGCGGTTCTCCTTGCCGCTGCCGCGATCGCCGCGAGCCCTGCTTCGTACGTCCAGTCGCGACAGCAGGCCGACGGTGCATTCGCGGAAACCGGCGGCGTACCGAGCCCCGAGCTCACTGCGTGGGCCGCTCTCGGCCTGCGCGCCGGCGGTGCGGAAACCGGAAATGCCCTGTCGTATCTCGTCGCCCACGAGCGTGAGCTCTCGAGCCCGACCTCGCTGGCGCTCGTTGCATTGGCGGAGGGCGCGCTCGGTCACGATCCGGGTGGTCTGCTCACGCGGCTGCCGGCCAGGCCGCGGGCGGTGAACGAGGCGATCTGGGACATCCTCGCCCTCCGGCAGGCCCGTCGTCCTCTGCCGAGGCCCATCGTCACCTACCTCGTGAGCTCGCAGGCCTCGAGCGGCGGCTTCGCGTGGGCGCGCGGTGTGCGTCCCGACTCCAACGACACGGCATTCGCCATCCAGGCCCTGCGCGCCGCCGGCGTACGGGGCAAGCCGATGATCCGGGCGGTCGCCTTTCTGCGGAAGTTCCAGCGTCGAGACGGTGGCTTCGAGCTGTCGAAGGGAAGGGGATCCGACGCTCAGTCGACCGCGGTGGCAATCCAGGGTCTGGTGGCTGCCGGCTCGAAGCCTCCGCCTGCTGCATTCCGCTATCTCGCGAAGCTCCGGCGTACCGACGGCAGCTATCGCTACAACGTTCGTTACGCCGCGACGCCGCTGTGGGTTACGTCCCAGGCTCTCCTGGCGATCGCTCGTAAGCCATTTCCGCTCCGATAGGATCCGCCGCGGCGCACTGCGCCGTTCTATGAGGGCCTAGGCGAGACACACACACCTTTCGTTCCGCCTTTCAGAGGAGGTCCTCTCTTGCAACCCACGGGTGGCACTCTCGCCGCCGCAAACATCACGAAGCACCACGCCGCGCAACTCGTCTTGCACGACGTCACGCTGGTCGTGCCGCCGGCCAGTCGCATCGGCCTGGTCGGGCCGAACGGTGCCGGCAAGTCGACGCTCCTTCGCATCCTCGCCGGGCTCGAGGAGCCCGACAAAGGAACGGTGCGCAGGTTGCCGCCGGGGCTCGCAGTCGGCTATCTGCCCCAGGAGCACGATGCCGATCCCGCCGAGTCCCTCGGTGCCTACCTCGCCCGCCGGACGGGCGTCGCGGCCGCAGGCGTGGAGCTGGACGAGCTAGCCGGACGGCTCGGCGCAGAACCGGCACTGGCGGAGCGGCACGCGAAAGCCCTCGACCGGTTCCTGCTGCTCGGCGGTGGCGATCTCGACGCGCGTGCCCGCACGGTCTGTGCGGAGGTGGGCCTGCGTGCACCGCTGGAAGCAGCGCTCGGTGCGCTGTCCGGAGGCGAGGCGGCACGCGCGCAGTTGGCTGCGCTGCTCCTCTCGCGTTTCGACGTCTTTCTCCTCGACGAGCCGACGAACGATCTCGACTTCGCAGGCCTCGACCGCCTGGAACGGTTCGTCAGGAATCTCTCAGGCTCCGTCGTCGTCGTGTCACACGACCGTGACTTCCTCGACCGGACGGTCGAGCGGATCGTCGAGCTCGACGAGTGGACCCATCGTGCGACCGAATTCGCCGGCGGCTGGAGCGCGTACGAGCAGGCCCGGGCCGCGGCCCTGCGTCGCCAGACGGAGGCCTACGGCGCCTACGAGGCTGAGAAGGCCCGGCTCGACGAGCAGTTGCGGCGGATGCAGCAGTGGGAAGAGCGCGGCTACGGACAGGGTCGCAAGAAGAAGAAGACGAAGGACGTGAGGAAGTCGATCGGCGGCCGCATCGACCGGCTCGGGACGGTCGACAAACCGTACGAGCCGTGGGAGCTTCGGCTCGAGCTTGTGCCGGAGAAGCGCAGCGGCGATGTCGTCGTGCGGCTTCAGCAGGCGGTCGTGGAGCGCGGCTCGTTCCGACTCGGCCCGCTCGACCTCGAGCTCTCGTGGGCCGACCGGCTCGCAATCATCGGTCCGAACGGAAGCGGGAAGACGACGCTGCTCGACGCGATCCTCGCGCGAGTGCCGCTCGTCGCAGGCACACGCGTGATCGGCGCGGGCGTGGTGCTCGGCGAAGTTGCACAGCAGCGCGAGGAGCTCGCGTCAGGCTCCCTGCTGCCGGCGTTCACGAAGGCCGCGGGCGTGAACGAAGAAGCGGCACGCACCCTGCTGGCGAAGTTCGGGCTCGGCGCCGACCACGTCCTGCGCGACCCAGCTTCGCTCTCGCCCGGCGAGCACACGCGTGTGCTGATCGCCCTCCTGGCCGCCCGCGGCGTGAATTGTCTCGTGCTCGACGAGCCGACGAACCACCTGGACGTCGCGGCGATCGAGGAGCTCGAGCGTGCGCTCGAGGGTTTCTCCGGGACCGTGCTGCTCGTCACGCACGACCGGCGTTTCCTTGCCGGCTTCCGCGCTACTCGGACGCTGGAGCTGTCACCAAGCCCGGTTCGATCCGCTCGAGCCGTCCCTCGCTGACGAGCCGGTCGACGAGCCCATCGTCGAAGAGCCACCGCCAGCTGAACCAACCACGGGCGATCTCGCGCTCCGGCGTGACGACGGCCGCGCGCACCCCGGCGGCGACGAGCTCGTCGATGTCGTTTGCGCCGCGCGGATCGGGATAGGCGTGGTCGTAACGCAGGAGCTCGCTCGTGTGCGTGTGGCCGCCGTCGGCCAGGCGCACGCGCAGGCTGCGAGCGACCAGCGCCCCGCAGCGTTCGAGCGGCGTGCGCAACGACTTCAGCTCCCTCGGTTTGAGCCCCAACTCGGTTTGCAGATCGTCGAGGGTCGACGGACCGGCTGCCGCGAGGTGCTGGAGGAACGGCGCCCATTCCGGCTCGCCCTCCATCCGTAAAAGCTCGGAGCGGCAGATCGAATCGACGAGGCCGAGGCTCTCGTCGGTGAGCAGGATCGACTTGCCGTTGTGGATCTTGAGCTCGTGCACATCGGGCCTCGCCGCGAGCTCGGAGAACCAGGGGTACTTCGTCGCCGGCCAGGAGCCGAAGCCGCGGCCGCCGGGGGCATACGGCTCCTCGTGGCACGCCCCGAAGAGGCTCGGCAACGCCGAGTCCGCGGTCCGCGTGAGCAGGCCGCGGTCCCTCAGGAACTCGTGTGCTTCCTCGAGTGATTCGAGCGCCCGGTCCGGGATAAGCCTGCACAGGTAGGCGCGCTGCTCCTGGAGGTCCTGCATCGCCCGTATCTTCGCAGCGGGTTTCCGCGTTTTCCCTGCAGACACGGAGAGTTCCTCTCCGCGTCATTTGAAAGGAGACAAACAATGGGTATGGGAGTCAGCCTTTTTCTCATCGCCGTCGGAGCGGTCCTGGTCTGGGCCGTCAACGCGACGGTCAGCGGCATCGAGATCCACACCATCGGGTGGATCCTCCTCGCCGTCGGCGCCATCGGCGCGCTCTTCTCGCTCATCTTCTGGTCGAGCTGGGGCGGAATCGGCGGTCCGTCAGAGGGTCGTCGCCGCACCGTCGTCCGCGAGGACTACTAGAAGCATCGGCGCCCTGCGTGCCTCGAGAGCCCCGCTTCGGCGGGGCTCTCGTCGTTTCAGGGGATGCCGACGCGGTTGAGCGGCCAGTAGGTCAGAAACACCTTGCCGATGATGTTCTTGCGTGGCACGAGTCCCCAGACGCGCGAGTCGCAGGAGTGCGCGCGGTTGTCACCCTCCATCAGGTACATCCCGGCCGGGATGCGTCTCAGCTTTCCGGTCGGCGGGATGTCGAGCAGCGTCTTCGTGTCCTGGTCGCGGCGGCCCGGCCGGATGTACGGCTCCGACAGACGACGGCCGTTGATGTAGGTGACGCCCCTGCGCTCGGCCCACTGTTCGCCCGGTAGGCCGATGATGCGCTTGACGAAGATCCCGCCGATGCACTCGCGCGCTGCGGCGGCGGGCGCATGAAACACGACGATCTCGCCGCGCCTGGGATCGCGGAAGTGGTAGATGAAGCGATTCGCGAGGATGCGGTCCGAGCTCGAGGCCTCGCACCCGTCCTCCGGACGGGCGCAATGCAGCGTTGGCTCCATCGACGACGACGGGATCCGGTACGGGTTGACGATCCACGCCTTTACACCGAGCACGATCGCGATTGCGCCCACGATCGTGAGCACCCAGTCGAGCACGACTTTCTGACCGTGCGAGAGATTCGGGAAGAACCGTTCGACGGGGCCGCGCAAGGGACGGTTACGCGACGGCCGGCGCGAGCTCGCGACCGATCAGTGCAACGGTGTCGAGGTCGCGGTGGGCGAGATGCTGGAGCATGACCCGCTCGTAGCCGAGCTCTTCGATCTGCTTCAGGTGCTCAATTGCCCGGTCGACGGTTCCGACCGGGCCGCGCTCGCCATAGCGTAGGAGCACGTCCTTCGGATCGCGGCCGAAGCGCGCGCCGATGCGGCCGGCAGACTCGTTGACCTCACGCTCGTCACGGCCGAGAACGCATGGCGCCATGAGTGAGTAGCGGAGTGTCGCGGGGTCGCGGCCCCCTTGCTCGCAGGCTGCGTCGAGAGCCTGCTTGCGCTCGCGCACTTCGTCGAGCGTTCCGAAGAGCGTGTTGTACTCGTCCGCGAAGCGGACGGCCGGTCCCGTCGTGCCCGGCTTCGCGCTTCCGCCGACGAGGATCGGCAGGTCCGGCCGGCCAAGCCCCGGAGCGTCGCGGAGTTGGTAATACGAGCCTTCGAAGTCGAAGCGCTGCTCGTGCAGGAGACCGTGGGCGATCTCGACCTGCTCGGCGAGCCGCTCGATTCGCTCACGCGCCGTGTCGAACGGGAACCCATATGCCTCGTGTTCGCGCTCCATCCAGCCGGCGCCCATCCCGAGCGTGATGCGTCCGCCGGAGATCTCGTCCGCCGTCGCGGCGGAGCGTGTGAGCACCGACGGGTGACGGAACGTCGCCGGGGAGACGAGCGTGCCCAGCTCGAGCTTCGTCGTCCGGGCCGCGAGCCCGGCGATCGTCGCCCAGGCGTCGAGCACCGGCCGGTTCTCGTCGAATCCCGAGATGTAGTGGTCGGAGCGAAAGAGCGCCTCGACGCCGTGGTCCTCGCAGGCTGCGGCAAGCGCCACCCAGTCGTCCCAGGTCACACCCTCCTGTCCCTCGATCATGAGTGCGAGGCGCACGAGGCGGAAGCCTAGTGGTGGCCGAACCGTCGGTGTGTAGAAGAAAAGTCACACTTTCGACACGAACTCCAGGGCCGTTTCAGACAGTTTGGCCGGTGGCCGACGGGGACATGTCGGGGACAGTCCCCGTCGTGGCTCGGGAGGACAGGGAGAGTTAGGCCGCGCCTGGGCTGACAGCGAAAGGCCTCGCTAGCATCGACCCATGGCCGTCGCCTCGCCCGAGCAGTACCTCGCAGATCTGAATCCCGCTCAGCGGGAGGCCGTTCTGACAACGGAAGGGCCGCTGCTGGTGATCGCGGGTGCAGGTTCTGGCAAGACGCGCGTCCTCACCTACCGCGTCGCCCATCTGATCAACGCGGTCGGTGCGAAGCCGAACGAGATCCTCGCCATCACCTTCACGAACAAGGCGGCCGGGGAGATGAGGGACCGCCTGCAGCGTCTCCTCGGCAGGACCGGGCAGGGTCTCTGGATCCTCACGTTCCACGCCGCCTGCGGCAGGATCCTCCGCCGTGAGGCCGAGCGGCTCGGCTATCGCTCGAACTTCACCATCTACGACCAGGCCGACCAGATCCGGCTCGTGAAGCAGTGCCTCGAGGAGCTCGAACGCGACCCGAAGCGCTTCACCCCGCGTGGGATCCACAACCAGATCTCCCATGCCAAGAACCGGCTGATCTCGCCCGACGAGTACTCGAACCAGGTGCAGTCGTTCTACGACCAGACCGTCGCCGACGTCTACCAGCTGTACCAGCGGCGGCTCTTCACGTCGAACGCCGTCGACTTCGACGACCTGCTGATGCTCACGGTCGACGTCCTCGAGCGCTTCCCCGACGTGCGCGAGAAGTGGCAGAAAGCGTTTCGCTACATCCTCGTCGACGAGTACCAGGACACGAACCACGCTCAGTACCGGTTGCTGCAACTGCTCGCGGAGAAGCACCGTAACCTGATGGCGGTCGGCGATCCGGACCAGTCCATCTACGCGTTCCGCGGCGCCGACATCACCAACATCCTCGACTTCGAGCGGGACTTTCCCGGCACACGCACGATCGCGCTGGAGCAGAACTACCGCTCGACCAACTCGATCCTCGACGCCGCCAACGCGGTGATCACGAACAACCGCGAGCGAAAGCCCAAGGAGCTCTGGTCCGACCTCGGCGACGGCGAGCCGGTCCGTGTCGTCGAGGTGGAGGACGAGCATGCCGAAGCACGGTTCGTCGCGGCCGGAATCGCGTCGCTCGTCGAGCAGGGCTTCGCGGGAGACGAGATCGCGATCTTCTACCGGACGAATGCGCAGTCACGCGTGCTCGAGGACGTCCTCGTCCGCCAGGGTGTGGCGTACCAGGTGATCGGAGGCCCGCGCTTCTACGAACGCGCCGAGATCAAGGATGCGATCGCGTACCTACAGGCGATCGACAACCCGTACGACGCCGTCTCGCTGCAACGGATCGCCAACAGACCACGTCGCGGCATCGGCGATTCGAGCCTCGCGCGCCTGCAGAGCTGGGCCGACGCGCAGGGACGCTCGCTTTGGGAGGCACTCGAGTTCGCCGAGGAGGCGGGTGTCGGAGCAGCGCCGCTCAGAGCAGTGCAGGGATTCCGCACGTTGATGCAATCGCTGCAGTCCGGCGCGCTCGAGTTCCCGGTGTCCGAGCTGCTCGAGCGTGTCTTCGAGCAGAGCGGCTACCTCGAAGCGCTCGAAGCGGAGCGGACCATCGAGGCGCAGGGTCGGATGGAGAACCTGCAGGAGCTGATCGGCGTTGCGCGGGAGTACCAGGAAACCGCCGAGGAGCCGTCCCTGTCTCACTTCCTGCAGGAGATCTCGCTCTACTCCGACCAGGACGCGATCAGCGGCGAGGAAAGTCTCGTCACGCTGATGACGCTGCACAATGCCAAGGGTCTCGAATTCCGAGCCGTGTACCTGATCGGTATGGAGGAAGGGATCTTCCCGCACTCCCGCTCGATCGAGGAGCAGGGAGTCGAGGAGGAGCGCAGGCTGGCCTACGTCGGCATGACCCGTGCACGCGAGCTGCTCAACCTGACGCACGCGTCCTCGCGCTCGCTGTGGGGCTCACGGGGCTACAACATGCCGTCCCGCTTCCTCGACGAGCTGCCGCCGTCGGTGGAGCGCGAACGGCTGCGACCGGCGTCATGGTCGTCGTACGGCGCCGAAGGCGTCGCGCCCCGCGAAGACGTGCCGAGCCTTTCGACCGGTGACTCTGTGCGGCATGGAACGCTCGGCGAGGGAGTCGTGACGCAGATCGAGACCGGCGGGGTCGTCACGGTTCGCTTTGCGGATGGAAGCGAGCGGCGGCTGATGCTCGACTACGCACCTCTCGAGCGCATTCCGTAGAGGGAGAGAAGGGAGGTGGACATCTAACGTGATCACAAAAGAACGCCTGCCGATGGAGATCCGAAATCCGACCGAAGAGGAGCTCCGGGCTGCGATGCGGGTCACCGAGTCCGCATTCGGCGAGGAGCAGAAAGACGAGGACTTCGAGCGCCACAGGAAGATGCTTCCGCGCGATCGTTTCTTCGCGGCCTACGACGGCGAACGACCGGTCGGGACAGCTGCCTCGTTTCCGTTCCGGCTGGCGGTGCCGGGCGGTGAGCTCGCCACGGGTGGTGTGACCTGGGTCGGGGTGCTGCCGAGCCATCGGCGCCGCGGGATCCTGCGGCAACTCATGCGAAGCCAACTCGACGATCTCCGCCAGCGCGGCGAGCCGCTCGCGATCCTCTGGGCATCGGAAGCCGCGATCTACGGCCGTTTCGGCTACGGGATCGCCGCGCCGTTGACCGAGATGAATGCCGAGCAGTCGAGGTTTGCCTTCCGCGAGGATCCCGGCCCGGTGGGGACGGTCAGGATCGTCGATCCCGACGAGGCGAAGCAGTTGCTGCCACGCGTCTACGACAAGGTCTGGCGAGAGATTCCCGGGTTCGTCGAACGCAGCGCCGACTGGTGGGAGCAGTATCGCCTCGCCGATCCGGAACACTGGCGTCGGGGCGCCGGCCCGAAGTTCTGCGCTCTGTTCGAGATCGACGACGAGCCGGTCGCCTATGCGATCTACCGGATCAAGCTCGACTGGGAGGACGGCTACTCGCAGAGCCAGGTCCGGCTACTCGAAACGCTCGCGGCGACTCCGGTCGCGGCACGGGAGCTCTGGCGCTTCGTCTTCGGCATCGACCTGATCGTGCGGATCCGCGGCAAGTACGACCCGGCCTCACCGCTGTTCCTGCTGATGACGGATCCTCGCAGCCTCCACCTCAGGGTCTCCGAAGGCCTCTGGCTCCGGTTCGTCGATCTCGAGACCGCACTGGCCGGACGGGCGTACCACGGCGACGACACGGTCGTCATCGAGGTACGTGACTCGTTCTGCCCGTGGAACGAGGGCCGCTGGCGCGTTGGACAGGAGGTGGGGAGGACGGACGACGCGGCGGAGCTCGAGCTCGATTCCGCCGACCTGGCCTCTGCCTATCTCGGTGCGTTCGATTTCCACCGCCTGGCCGAGGCGGAGCGCGTGCGTGAGCTCGTGCCGGGCGCCCTCGAGCGGGCTACGACTCTCTTCCGCACGACGCGGCCTCCGTTCTGTTCGGAGGACTTCTGATGGCGCTCGAAGTCCGACCGGTCAAGGACGTCGCGGAGTTCACGGAAGGCGTGCTCGCGATCGGCCAGTACTTCGGGATGGTCGCGAACGAAGAACGCATGCAGCGCTTCGCCGACCAGATGACCCTCGAGCGCATGCACGCCGCCTGGTCCGATGGGACGGTTGCCGGCGGCGCGGGAGCGTTCGACTTCACCCTCACCGTTCCCGGCGGGGACCTGCGTACTGCGGGCGTCACGGTCGTCGGCGTGCTCCCCACTCATCGTCGACGAGGAATTCTGCGTGCGCTGATGCGCGCCCAACTCGACGACGCGTACGAACGCGGCGAGCCGCTCGCGGCGCTCTGGGCGTCCGAGGAGACGATCTACGGCCGCTTCGGCTACGGGCTTGCGTCGTTCTGCGGCGAGATCACGCTTGCGCACGAGCACAACTCGTTCGCGCAGCCGTTCGAGCCGCAAGGGACACTGCGACTGATCGACGCTGACGACGCACTCGAGGCGATCCCGCCGGTCTTCGAGCGCATCCGGCCGGAGTGGCCCGGCATGTTCTCGCGGAATCGCCTGTGGTGGGAGAACCGCGAGATCGCCGACCCGGAGGAGCGCCGCGATGGCGCGGGTCCCAAGCGCTGGGTGGCCTACGAGCGCGACGGCAGTCTGGAGGGGTACGCGGTGTACCGGCACAAGCCGGGCTTCGAGGCAGGGACCACGAATGCGGAGCTACGGGTTCTCGAGGCCTTCGGCACGACGCCTGAAGCGCTGCGCGACGTCTGGGCGTACCTGCTCGCGATCGACTGGATCGCGACCACCAAGTCGTTTCTCCTTCCACCCGATCATGCGCTCTTCATGCTGCTCGCGACACCGCGGCGCGCGCGCTATCGCATGGGTGACGGGCTCTGGGTGCGTGTGCTCGACGTGGGGGCCGCGCTCTCCGGACGTGTCTACCAGGGAGACGGCCCCATCGTGTTCGAGGTCGCGGACGAGTTCTGTCCCTGGAACGAGGGCCGCTGGAAGCTCGAGGGCGGCCGGGCCGAACGCACCAAGGACGAACCGGATCTGCGCTTGCCCGTGCAATCACTCGGCTCCGCTCTGCTCGGCGGCGTCTCGTTCGCTTCCCTTCGCCGTGCGGGCCGGCTCGCAGAGGTGAAGGACGGCGCAATCGCGCGTGGGGACTCGCTCTTCCGCTGGGATCGCCATCCCTGGTGTCCCGAGATCTTCTGAGCTGATCAGGACCGGCTGCTAGGCTCCGCGGCCGATGAGGCGGGGTCTCTGCGCCATCCTCTCGGCGCTTCTCTTTCCGGCTGCTGCATCCGCGCACACCGATGCGGGCTGGCAGCTGGCCTTTCGCTGGCCGGCCGACGGCACGATCACTTCGCCCTTCGGCCACGACGGCGCCCGCTGGCATCCGGGGCTCGACATCGGGATCCTGCGCTCTCTCGACGTTCGTGCCGCCGCGGAAGGTGTCGTCACGCAGGTCGGCTTCGTGCGCGGCTACGAGGGCTACGGCAGCGTCGTTCTGGTCCGCCACGGCGACGGGTACTCGACGCTCTACGCACACCTGTCGCGACCGCTCGTCCAGGTCGGAGAGCACGTTTGGCAGGCGGAGCGCATCGCCCTGGCGGGCTGCACGGGCTGGTGCACCGGCACGCACCTGCACTTCGAGCTTCGCTACCGCGCCATTCCGATCGATCCCTCCCTGCTCATCGTCGGCTAAACTGCCCGGCCGCAAGGGCGGTTAGCTCAGTTGGGAGAGCACCAGCTCGACAAGCTGGGGGTCACTGGTTCGAGCCCAGTACCGCCCATCGCCGATCGAAATCCGGCCTGCTTTCGCAGGCCACGCTGATTTCGATCGGCTTGTTTCGATTCGATGCCGCAGTGGCCGACGCCGGCTGAGCCGGCATCGGCGGCGATCTCGGAAGTGGCTTTCCCGTCGGATCTTCGTGGCCCCGAAAGGGGTAGAGCCTTTCTTGACATCAACTTGGATATCGCCAACGATTCGATCACCGAGGGGGGTCTCGGCAGGGCTCTGACACTGATCGAAATATGGAAGGGGAGGGAATGCTGACAAGGAGTCTGCGGCTTGCGGTCACACTTCTTTGCGTTGCAGGACTGGCGGTCGCGCCTGCGGGTGCGGCAGGAGGATCCAGCCCTGCACGAATCGGCGGCGCGGCCAACGAGACAGCGACGAAGTGGTTCGTCGAGCTCGCCAGTCCGCCTGCCTCAAAAGGGACCAGCAAGGCGGCTCTGAAGGCCGAGCGCGACGCGTTCAAGTCCGGCGCGGCGGCTGAAGGCGTCAAGCTCACCGAGGGCTACGCCTACGACTCCCTCTGGAACGGCATGTCGGTATCCGTCGCGCCTTCGCAGGTTGCGACCCTCCGCTCCGTCCCCGGCGTCGAAGCGGTTTTCCCGGTCGAGACCGTCTCCCTTCCGGATCTCCGCTCGGAGAACGGCGGAACCTCGGACATCGACTTGAAGAACGCGCTCGGCCTCACGGGCGCGGACATCGCCCAAAACGAGCTCGGCCTGGACGGCTCGGGCGAGACGATCGCGATCATCGACAGCGGCCTCGACTACACGCTGCCCGAGTTCGGCGGTTGCTTCGGCGCCGGCTGCAAGGTGCGCGGCGGCTTCGACCTCGTGGGCGATTCCTACAACGCCACTCCTGGCCCGGCTTTCGATTCGACGCCTCATCCCGATGGTGATCCCCTGCCGTGTGACCCCGACGCCGCTGACCGCGCCGAGGTCCTCGGTGCCGGAACCTCGGACGCAGCGCACGGCACGCACGTCGCGGGCATCGCCGCTGCTGACGGCCGTGGGCACGTGGACGACGGCCAGGTCGTCGGCGTGGCTCCGGGCGCAAAGCTTCTGGCCTACCGCGTCTTCGGCTGCAACGGCGGCACGGACAGCGACGTCCTCATCCACGCAATGGAGCTTGCGCTCGCAGACCATGCAAACGTCGTGAATATGAGCATTGGCGCGGCCTTCAACAACTGGCCGCAGTACCCGACCGCGGTCGCGGCAGACAACCTCGTCGACGCCGGAGTCACCGTCGTCACGTCGATCGGAAACAGCGGCCTCAACGGCGGACAGCTCTGGTCGGCGGGAGCGCCGGGTGTTGGACGCAAGGTCATCGGCGTCGCATCCTTCGACAACCGCAAGGCAACCCTCCCGGCATTCCGCGTCGGGACCCGGATGGTGACGTACAACCGCGCGGCCGGCTCGCTCGCGACCGTGCCGCTCTCCGGTGGGGGCGAGATCGTCGCGACTGGCACCCCGGCCACGGTCGGCGACGGCTGCGTCAACGCGCCGGCTCCGGGCTCGCTGTTCGGAAAGATCGCCCTGATCCGCAGAGGCAGCGCGGCACCGCCCGCGCCGACCTGCGGCTTCTACAACAAGGCGATCAACGCCCAGAACGCCGGCGCGATCGGCGTCGTCATCTACAACAACGTGACAGGAGCACTCAACCCGACCGTTGCGCCGGTTCCTGCCGGTGCTCCCCCGGTCAACATTCCGGTTGCTGCAATCACTGCAGCTGACGGAGCGGCGATCTTCAACAACCTCGCGACTGATCACACACTCACGTGGACCGACCAGGTTCTCGAGACGCCGCTCGCGACCGCAGGCCTTATCTCCGACTTCAGCTCCTTCGGCACCGACGCCGAGCTCGGGCTGAAGCCGGACCTCGGCGGTCCCGGCGGGCAGATCTACTCGACCTGGCCCCATCAGCAGTTCGGCGGCCACAACACGATCAGCGGCACCTCGATGTCGTCGCCCCACGTTGCCGGGCTCGCGGCGCTGCTGCTCCAGGCGAAGCACAACAGCATCTCGCCCGCGATGGTGCAGACACTGCTGATGAACACCGCACTGCCGAAAGGAGTGAACATCGCCCCCGGGGCCGGTCTCGAGCCGACCTGGCGCCAGGGCGCAGGACTCGCACAGATCGTGGAGGCGGTCACCACGCCCGCGTCGGTGACACCGGCGAAGATCTCGCTCGGCGAGGGCAACGGCGGCTCGTCGAACCTGACCGTCAGCAACACCTCGTCCGCCCCGATCACCTACGACCTGTCCGCGCTGACCACCGTCGGCACGGGCCCGCCCACGGCCGCGGGCGCGGTCTACCCGTTCAACTTCTCGTACCTGCTCGGATCCAACACCGCGACGTTCAGCTCGCCGAGCATTACGGTTCCGGCAGGTCGCACCGCCTCGGTTCGTGTGACGATTCAGGCGGGCGCCTGGCCCGACAAGAGCCTGTACGGCGGCTACGTCGTTCTGACGCCGCAGGGCGGCGGCATCACCCTTCGCGTCCCGTACGTCGGCTTCATGGGCGACTACCAGTCGCTGCCGGTCCTGACCGGCGCCGGCTGCGGACTGCCGGCCGTCTTCAAGGTGACCGCCGGCGGCACGGACTGCGTCGGCAACGGAGTCTCACGTCTCGGTGCCGCGGGAGCGACATTCACCCTTCAAGGCGCCGACTTCCCGATCCTGCTCTTCCACCTGAATCACCAGGTGCGGAAGCTGAACATCCAGGTCTACAAGGCCGATGGCTCCCCCGTCCACCCGGTGTTCAACTACGTGTCGCAGGACGACTTCCTCGGCCGTAACTCCGCGGCGGGGAGCTTCTTCGAGTTCGACTGGGACGGCACCCGCACGCAGGACAACGGCGGCGGAAACGGCGACCATCGCAAGGTCGTGCCGAACGGTCGCTACGTGCTGAAGCTGAGCGTCCTGAAGGCCCTCGGCAATGCGAGTAACGCGGCGGACTGGGAGACCTTCACGACACCACCGATCACGCTGGCCCGGCCCTAGGCAAGCTGAGATAAGAAGAGGGCCCCGTTTTTTACGGGGCCCTCTTCGTCTGTTGCTGTCGCTTCCGCGTTAGCGGGTCTTGCGGCGAGTGGTGCGCCGCTTGCGCGTACCCGCGGCCTTGCGACCGGCGGTCTTACGCGTCGCGGTCTTCCGCTTGCGCGTCGCGGCGGCCTTGCGACCGGCGGTCTTGCGCTTGGCCGTGCTCCGCTTCTTGGCGGTGCTCCGCTTCTTCGCGGTGCCGCGCTTCTTCGCCGTGCTGCGGCGCTTCGTCGTGCTCCGCTTCTTCGCGGTGCTCCGCTTCTTGCCGGTGCTGCGGCGCTTCGCGGTGGTCCGGCGCTTCGCGGTGGTCCGCTTCTTCGCGGTGCCACGCTTCTTCGCCGTGCTCCGGCGCTTCGTGCCGGCCCGCTTTGCGGTGCTGCGGCGCTTCGCGGTGGTCCGCTTAGCCGTGCTTCGCTTCCGCGAAGCGGTCTTACGCTTGCGGGTCCCCGTGGACTTCTTGGCCGCAGTCTTGCGCTTGCCGGTGGAGCGCTTGCGGGTCGCCGTCTTGCGCTTTGCCGTCGACCGCTTGCGGCGGCCACGGCTCGAGGCAGCCTGGACCTTCGAGACGGCTTCCTCTTCACGTTGCTCTTCGACCTGGGGCTCTTCGCCGACCAGGGTCTCCGGCTGCTCTTCTATCTGCCGGGGGAACTGCACTGGGAACTGCCCTTCTTCGATACTCGACATCTGCCCTCCTGATTCGGATATTTCTTCTACGAGCTGACCCGTCTGTGTGTCGTTTCCTTCCCGCGCGATGTCCGCTTGGGCTACGACTCCGACGAGCCGACCGTCTGCCTCAACCACTGGTAGACGGCGGACTTGATGCTTGGCCATCATTCGCAGCGCTTCATCCAGATCCTGCCGTGGACCGATCGTGAAGAGCTGCGTCGACGCCACGTCGCGAACCTTCACCTGATCGGGATCTCTCCCATCTGCTGCAACCCGGGTCGCGATATCGCGGTCGGTCAGCATCCCGATCAACTTGCCGCCCTCGACAATCGGTGCGAGGCCGACATCCTCCTCCAGCATCATCTTCGCGGCGTACGCAACGGATCTGTCTGCGTCGATGGTGCACGGATTGGAGGTCATGACGTCTCTTATGTTTTGAGGCATCTCTCCTCCTAGCAATTGGAATCGCGCGTTGCGTACCCCGCGCGATTCCCTACCAAACGGTGAAAATACAACACATGTCGTACGGACAACGTATCCGCGATCGCGCATTGTCGTATCCGGAGACATATGAGGACTCGCCTTGGGGACATCCGGTTTTCAAGGTTGGCGACAACAAGATGTTCGCAGCAATGTCGGACGGAGATGCTTCGGTAACGCTCACAGTGAAGCTCACGCCTGAAGAGAGGGAAATTGCGCTGCATTTCCCACACGTCAGCGTTGC
>DATHGN010000125.1:0-10704 GCA_035317565.1 Gaiellaceae bacterium | reverse complement strand
ACCAGGAACGCCCTCGCCCGCGGTGAGCGGATGGTCGCCCTCCTCAACCAGCCGCAGTACCAGCCGGTTCCGACGGAGGAACAGGTTGCAGTGCTCTATGCAGGCGTGAACGGCTTCCTCGACGAGATTCCCGTCACCGACGTGCCGCGCTTCGCGGAGGAACTGATCGAGCACCTGCGCGCCGAAGGCACGGTCCTCGAAGAGATCCGGGAGAGCGGCGATCTTCCTGACGAGCTCGCGGCGAAGCTCGACGCGGAGCTCAAGAAGGTCCTGCAGTCCTTCCACGTCGAGGAGGACGACTCGCTCGTCGGCTAGCGATGGCCACTGTCCAGGACATCAAGCGGCGGGTCAGATCGGTCCGCAACACGCGGAAGATCACGCGCGCGCTGGAGCTCGTCGCCGCGGCGAAGCTGAAACGCGCGCAGACCCGCATCGAGGACATGCGACCGTATGCCGACCGCATGCTCGAGTTGATGGCCGGAACCGCACGCGCAAGCTCCTCGGTGCGCGGGCTGCCGCTCTTGCAAAAGCGCGAGACCGAGCTGGCGGTTGCCATCGTGCCTTTGACGGGTGACCGCGGCCTCGCCGGGGCGTTCAACTCCCAGATCCTGCGTCGGGCTCTGGCGCTCGAGCGCGAGCTTCGGGGCGAGGGCAAGCAGGTGCGCTGGGTCGGCGTCGGGCGGCGCGGAGTCGGCTCGCTGCGCTTCAGGCGCTTCGAGCTCTCCGGGGAGTTCACCGGCTTCACCGACCAGCCGCGTTACCCGGATGCGAAGGCGATCGCGCACCGGGTCGCCGAGCTCTACACGAACGAGGAGGTCGACCGGGTCGTTCTCGTCTACAACGCGTTCGAATCGGCGCTCGTCCAGAGGGTGACCGTCCAGCAGGTCCTCCCGCTGTCGGAGGACCTCTTGGAGACGGACGACACGGAGCGTGAGGAGGACGCCATGCGCGGCGACTTCATCTTCGAGCCGGAGCCGGAGCAAATCCTCGAGCGGCTGCTCCCGGTGTACGTCGAGACCGAGGTGTACCGCGCCCTGCTGGAATCGGCCGCCTCCGAGCACGGCGCCCGGATGACGGCGATGCGGAACGCCTCGAAGAACGCTGAGGAGCTGATCGACGACCTGACCCTGGCCATGAACAGGGCCCGGCAGGCCGAAATCACCCAGGAGATCCTCGAAGTCGTCGGGGGGGCGGACGCCCTCTCCGGCTAGCCCCAAAGCCCTAACAAAAGCGCACTGACGGGCGTCAAAGTAGCCGCAGGAGGGAAACCTCCTTCCTGTGACAGAATGCGCGGCCCGCCCCTGCAAGGGGGTGGGGCGAATGCGGGGACTGCGGGGTGCAGCCCCACAAAGAACGGAGGGAGTAGATGCATCGACGTAAGCTCTGGCTCTTGGCTGGAGTGGTGCTCGCGGCGCTCGCGCTCGCGGCCACCGGTTCAGCGAGGGTTAATGGACCAGCGAGCCACGATTCGAGCAAGGCTGGCACGCTGGTCTGGGGAGCCGAGCAGGGTGGCGGTCCAGACTGGTGTCTGAACCTGATCCTCGACATCGACTGCAACGCGTTCTGGAACGTCGTGTTCCAGACGCCGGTCATTCGAGGCGCCTTCCTGTTCACGCCGACGTTCAAGTACAAGCCCGACCTGATTAGTAGGTACGTGCTGAAGAGGAATCCGCAGCGCATCACCTATTACATCCGGGCGAAGGCAAAGTGGAGCGACGGCGTGCAGGTGACCGGCAAGGACTTCCGGTTTACCTGGGCGACAGCACTTAACCCGAAGAACAAGGATCACATCGACCCACTCGGGTGGGAAGACATCAGGAGCGTGAGCGGGAACGGCAAGGTCGTGACCGTCACGTTCAAGAAGAACTACGCACCGTGGAAGACCCTCTTCGGCTACGTCCTCCCGCAGCACGCGCTGCAGGGCACGGACATGCTGACGGTCTGGAACGACTGCATCTGCAATCCGAAGAAGGGCAACGCTCCGATCGGTGACGGGCCGTTCCTGCTGACCAAGTTCGATCGCGGTTCGGGCATCACGCTCGAGAAGAACACGCATGGTTGGTACGGCAAGCCGGCCAAGCTGAGCTCGGTCGTGTTCCGCTTCATCACGAACACGAACTCCGAGATCCAGGCGATCCGTGGCGGCGAGGTAGACGCGATCTATCCGCAGCCGCAGCTGGCTCTCGCCGACCTGAAGGGTCAGGCCGGTCTGCGGATCCAGACGCATCTAGGCCTGCAGGAGGAGCACATCGAGATCCAGCAGGGTGCGAAGGGCAATCCGCTGGCGAAGCAGACATGGCTCCGCCAGGCCCTGATCACCGCGCTCAACCGCACCGCTGCGGCCAAGGCCCTGTACGGCACGCTGAACTCGAAGATCGGCGCGCTGAACAGCCTCGTTCGCCTCACGAACGAGCCGGGCTACACACCGCACTTCAAGAAGTGGAACTACAACGTCAACAAGGTTGCCGCGTTGATGAAGGCCCACAACTGCACCAAGGGCAGCGACGGCATCTACTCGTGCAACGGCACCAAGGTGTCGTTCCTGTTCGAGTCGACGGTAGGCAACAAGCTCCGCGAGCTCGCCTTCACGATCTTCCAGGATCAGGCGGCGAAAGCAGGCATCCAGCTGAAGAACGGTTTCGTGCCAGCGGGCACGCTGTTCGGTAGCCACCTGCCGGAGCACAACTTCGACCTCGCGATGTTCACGTACGTGCTCGCGGTCGATCCGCACTACAACGTGAGCATCTTCTCGTGCGGCAGCCCCGGCAACTACGGGGAGTACTGCAACCGCAACGTCACGAAGCTGCTGACGCAATCAGATCAGGAGCTGAACGACGCAAAGCGCGTGAAACTGATCAACAAGGCCGATACCATCATGGCCAACGACGTACCGCAGATCCCGCTGTTCCAGCGGGCGACCTACTTCGTCTACAAGTCCAACGTCAAGGGCATGGTCGACAACGCCAGCTCGCAGGGTCCGAGCTGGAATGCCGAGGCTTGGTCGAAGGGCTAGAGGGAACGCAAGGAAGCTAGAAGCGTTCTGAATCACCGGGTCCCGCCCCATGAAAATGGGGCGGGACCCGTTCATAATGAGGCGACCAGATGCTGACTTACATCATTAGACGGGTTCTCTACAGCATCCCCGTGCTCGTGGCGACGAGCTTCCTGATCTTCACGTTCGTCTCGATCAGCGGAGACCCCCTTGGCCGGCTCCGGGCGAACCCGAACATCACGCAGCAGCAGTTCCACTCGATCGAGCACAGCAAGAACCTCGACCGGCCGATCGTCGTGCGCTACGGGTACTGGGTGAAGGATGCCGTCACGAATCAGTTCGGGACGACACTGTTCGGCCAGCGAAAGATCTGGCCGGATCTGAGGCGGGTGATGGGACACACGCTGCAGTTCGTCCTGACGGCGATTATTCTCTCCGTCATCATCGGCGTCTCGATCGGCGTCTATTCGGCCTTACGCCAGTACTCCGCGTTCGACTACGCAACGACGACAATCAGCTTCGTCGGCTTCGCGACCCCGGTGTTCTGGCTCGCGCTGATGTTGCAGGTGGTGGTCGTCAACATCTTCCTGAAATGGCACGTGCGTGTCTTCTACACATCCGGCCTTTCGTCGCCGTTCCCGGGTCATGGCATCCACTGGTTCATCGACCGCGTTCAGCATCTCGCTCTTCCGGTGATCGCGCTCTGCATCCTCGGCGTCGCCGGTTACAGCCGCTACATGCGCGCCTCGATGCTCGAGGTCCTGAACTCCGATTTCGTCCGCACGGCACGTGCGAAAGGCCTCATCGAGCGCCGCGTGATCATGAAGCATGCGTTTCGCAACGCGCTGATCCCCCTGATCACGCTGGTGGCGCTCGACTTCGGCGCGATCTTCGCCGGCGCGATCGTGACCGAGACGATCTTCACCCTAGACGGCATGGGCTTCTACTTCATCAACGCCCTCCAGGCGAGCGATCCGTATCCGGTCATGGCCTGGCTGATGGTCGTCGCCACGATGGTGATCGTCTTCAACCTCATCGCCGACATCCTGTACGGCGTCTTCGACCCGAGGATCCGTTATGACTGATCAACCGCGCGTCCACGACCCGAAAGTTCCCGGCGGGCTTGTGCTAGGCCCCGATGTCGAGGTCGACGTGCCCGCCGGGGGAGGCCAGATGTTCGACCGCGCGGTGCCGACGGATTCGAGCGGGCTCACCTACGAGTACGGGCTAGAGATCGAGGCGCGCAGTCAGTGGGGCTATGCGCGCCGCCGGTTCATGCGTCACCGCCTGGCGGTCGTCAGCGTCGTCGTCCTGACGGGCATCTTCGCAGCCGGCATCTTCGCCAACTACATCGCGCCCTATTCGTACAAGGAGATCCCGTACATCACCATCGCGGGGACGAGCGTGATCGACACCAGCCAGATCCTTGCTCACCCGAGCCGGCAGCACCTGTTCGGGACGGACTCGGCCGGTCGCGACACCTTCAGCCGGACGTTGTACGGCATTCGCACATCGGCGCGCGTCGGCATCTTCGTCGGCCTGCTCTCGACGCTGATCGGCACGATCATCGGCGGGCTCGCAGGCTTCTACGGCGGCTGGTCCGACAACCTGCTGATGCGGATGACCGACCTCTTCCTGACCTTACCCCTGCTGGCGGTCTTGCTGACCGCGTCGAAGTTCCTCGACAGCAGCACGCCGACCACGCTCGCGATCCTCATAGCCTGTCTGATCTGGACCAGTATCGCGCGCATCGTTCGCGGTGTGTTCCTGTCCCTGCGCGAGAAGGAATACGTCGAGGCCGCGCGCGCGGCCGGGGCCGGCGACCTCCGGATCATGCTTCGCCACATGATCCCGAACTCGGTCGGGCCGATCGTGGTGGCGGCGACGCTCACGATCGGAACCGCGATCGCGCTCGAGGCGACGCTCTCGTTCCTCGGCTTCGGCATCCGCCCGCCCACGCCGGCACTCGGCGCCCTGCTCGACGAGGGTCAGGAGGCGGGGCTCGACAAGTGGTGGCTCGTCACCTACCCGGGCCTCCTGATCGTGCTCATCATCCTCTGCATCAACTTCATCGGCGACGGGCTCCGCGACGCCCTCGATCCCACCCAGCGCCGCGTCCGTGCCTGAGCCGGTTCTCTCGATCAGGGACCTGGTCGTCGAGTTCTCCACGGAGGACGGCGTCGTCCAGGCCGTCGACGGGATCAGCTACGACCTCTATCCCGGAGAGACGCTCGGAATCGTCGGGGAGTCGGGCTCCGGCAAGAGCGTCAGCACCATGTCCCTTCTCGGGCTCATTCCCCAGCCGCCAGGGAAGGTCGTTCGCGGCGAAGCCTTCTACAAGGGGACCGACCTCCTCAAGATCTCGAAGAAGGAGCTCCGGCACATCCGCGGCAACGAGATCGCCCTCATCTTCCAGGATCCGATGACCTCGCTGAACCCCGTGCTGAAGATCGGGGCGCAGATCGGCGAGGCGATCAGGACGCATCATCCTGACGAGAAGGACGACCGGATCAAGGAGCGCGGCATCGAGCTGCTACGGACGGTCGGCGTGCCGAATCCGGACCGCCGTTACGAGCAATACCCCCACGAGTTCTCCGGCGGCATGCGCCAACGCGCGATGATCGCGATGTCGATCGCCAACTCTCCGTCGGTGCTGATCGCCGACGAGCCGACGACGGCGCTCGATGTGACGATTCAGGCGCAGATCCTCCAGGTGCTGAAGAAGGCTCAAGACGAGACGCACGCCGCGACGATCCTGATCACGCACGACCTCGGCCTGATCGCGGAGCTCGCAGACCGCGTGGTCGTCATGTACGCGGGCAAGATCGTGGAGCTCGGAGAGGTGCACACGATCTTCGAGTCACCACGCCACCCGTACACCGTCGGCCTGATGGAGAGCTTGCCGAAGCTGAACGCGGACGACGACTGGCTCCGGCCGATTCCCGGCCAGCCGCCGAGCCTGATCAGCCGACCCCCGGGCTGCCCCTTCCACCCGCGGTGCTTCCTCTCGCAAGGACGCATCCGCTGCCGTGAAGAGGAACCGCCGCTGCGACCGATCGGCGGCTCGTCGCATCTGACCGCATGTCATTTCGCCGAGGAGCTCGAGGGCCACACCGGGCCGCTGGTCGAGCCCGTGGGCGCGGGGGTCTGAGCTGAGCGAAGCAGTCGTCACGGAAGCGGTCCACGAGCGAGCCGAGGAGGGCCGCGAGATCCTCCGCATCGAGGGTCTCGTCAAGCACTTCCCAATCACCGCTGGAATCTTCAAGCGCCGCGTCGGCCAGGTTCATGCAGTCGACGGCGTCGATCTCTCGTTGCGTGCGGGGGAGACGCTCGGCCTCGTCGGCGAATCCGGATGCGGCAAGACCACGCTCGGGCGGACCGTGATCAAGCTGCTTCCCCCGACCGACGGCAAGATCATCTTCAACGGCCAGGAGATCACGGATTGGAGTCGTCGGCGCATGCGCGACGTGCGCCGCGAGCTGCAGATCGTCTTCCAGGATCCGTACGCGTCGCTCAATCCGCGGATGACGGTGCGTGAGATCGTGGCGGAGCCGCTGCGCGTGCACAATCTCTACAAGGGGCGTGAGGGCCGCCGTCGGATCGACGAGCTCCTGCGCACGGTGGGCCTGAGCCCCGAGCACGCGAACCGGTTCCCCCACGAGTTCTCCGGCGGGCAGCGTCAGCGCATCGGCTTCGCCCGTGCGCTCGCCCTCAACCCTCAGATGGTGATCCTCGACGAGCCCGTCTCTGCACTGGACGTGTCGATCCGCGCGCAGGTCGTCAACCTGCTCGAGTCGTTGCAGCGCGACTTCGGTCTCACGTATCTCTTCATCGCCCACGACCTCTCGCTCGTCCGCCACATCTCCGACCGCGTCGCGGTGATGTACCTCGGAAAGGTCGTCGAGATCGGGACGAGGGACGACATCTTCGAGCGCCCCTCGCACCCGTACACACAGGCGCTGCTTTCGGCGATCCCGATCGAAGATCCGGCTCACCGCGGCAGGCGAAAGCGCATCGTGCTCGAGGGCGACGTTCCGAACCCGGCGAACCCACCTTCCGGCTGCCGGTTCCGAACACGCTGCTGGAAGGCACAGTCGATCTGCGCCGAGGAGGAGCCCGCGCTGATCGACCGGGGGCAGGGGCATCCGAGCGCCTGCCACTTCGCCGAGATCGACAAGCCGCTCGACATTATCCCCGCGGCGAGCTGAGATAGGCCCGGTGAGGCGCGGACTTCTTCTGGTCGCGCTTCTCGGGTCGAGCCTCGCACTGACGCCGAATGGGTACGCAGAACCGGTAGCGGGACCCCAGCACGTCCTGGTTATCCTCGGCACCTGGGGACCGCAGCCGTTCACGCGAGCCGAGGTCCAGGCCGCCGTGTTCGAGCAGACGGACGGCTTCTACCGGTCCGAGTCGTACGGGACGGCATGGCTGACGGGCACGGTGACCCCCTGGCTACAGGCCTTCACCGGCCCGGTGACCTGCTCGGTGCCGGCGATCCGGACGGCTGCCGATGCCGCGGCGAGACGTGCCGGCTTCGTGGTGTCGTCCTACGACCGCGTGATCTATGTCCATCCGAGTGCGGGTTGCCCGTGGTCGGGTGCCACGTTCGCGCGAAGCGTGGTGCTGAACGGCGTGATCTCGCCCCGCATCATCGCGCACGAGCTCGGTCACAGCTTCGGCCTGCCGCACGCGAATGCGACCGACTGCCGCCGCCACTCGGTGGGGTGCGACGCTCTCGAGTACGGAGACCCCTACGACACGATGGGGAGCGGCGTCGGTGACTTCAGTGCGAAGGCCAAGGTCGACCTGGGCTGGGTCAAGCGCATCGGCAGGCCGGGTGCCAACGGCGTCTACACACTCGCTCCGCTCGAGACACCCTCGACTCGTCGTCAGGTATTCGTCGTCACGACCGCCAGTGACCAGTACTGGATCGAGGACCGCAGCAAGCCGGCACTGAACGAAGCAGGCGCTCAGGTCGCAGGCGCCGGGGTGATCCTGCACCTGAGCGCGAGCCCGGACCTTCGGGGTGGACCTGCTTCCGACTTTCCGCGGAACCTCCTCATCAGGAATCCGGCGAAGCGTGGCCACCCCGAGCTTCGCCCCGGCGACCGGTTCGTCTATCCCGGTGCGTTCAGGTTGACCGTGCTCAAACCCTCCTCGGCCGGAGCGCGCTTCCGGTTTGCGTGGACCGACACGGTCCCGCCGAAAGCGCCACGGTTCTCGGCCGCGATCGTCGACGGCAGGGTTCGCGTCACCTGGGAGGACGCGGTCGAGACCGGGAGCGGCGTCGCTCACTACGACGTCAGGGTCGACGGCGGCGCAGCGGTCCGCTTCGGTGCCGACCTGACCCAGGAGCCGATCGTCGTGGGGAGAGCACTGCCGGGGCAGCACACCGTCAGAGTGGTCGCGGTCGACCGGGCCGGCAACCGGAGCCGTCCCGCCGTCCGCCGCATCGAAACCCAGTAACCCCAACTGCAAGCGGGAAAAGGCGTCCAACTACGTGCACATGCGGATTCGCCTCTTGCTGATCGCGGCAGCTTTCCTGCTGCTCCTACTTCCTTCGCCGGCCGCCGCCGGGCCGCCGCCGGGCGGGATTCGGCTGGACGAAAGCTACGGGCAGTCGACGACGTATCTCTCGCGCTGCAGCCTCCTGCGCAAGGAGGTGATCTGGAATTGCTACGTCACCCGCCTGTTCGCCGACGTCGAGAAATCCAAGGACCCGGCGCACGAGTTGCCGCGGATCGACAAGAAGGTGCGCGCGGGCGGCGGCTATCTCATGGGCAACTGCCACATGATGATGCACGTCGTCGGCCGTATGTACGCGCGCGCTCACCACGTGACGTTGGCGAACCTCCAGCGCTACCTGCCGCGGTCGAACGACCCGGGCTGCTCGGCCGGCTTCGGCATGGGGATGGTGATGACACTCGGTGCGCAGATCGGGCGGCTGGGGCCGGACGGCGCAGTGCAGCTGTGCCTACGCGCGCCGACGCGCTTCCGGTCGTACACCTGTATTCACACGCTGGGTCACGCGTACATGCGGCTGTACCACGAGCAGTTGAAGTTCGGCATCCAGGCCTGTCGCGCCCTTCCTGCGCAGCAGGCACCCGACTGTGCCCAGGGGGCCTACCACGACTACTGGCTCGGGATCGCCGGGCGCGACAGTGCAAAACGGCAACGCAACGCCGTCACCACGGCACGGGTGCTTTGCAGCCGTGCGATCTCCAGTTTCGTCAGACCGTGCTGGTATCGCTACTTCCTCGAGCTGCCGCCAAAGAAGGCGCCCGAAAACGCTGCCGGCGTCCGCGGGCTGTGCGCAGGACTCTCCGGCGAGCAGCGGGTCGGCTGCATCGCCGCCGCATCGCTCATCACATCTCCGGATCCGTTCACCCAGCTGCGCATCTGCGCGCGGCTTCGCGGTGCCGACAGCGTGAGCTGTCTCTACGGGGTCAACGTCCAGAACCTGGCTGAAGCCCCCGGAGCCAGCCGGGTCAAGCTGATCGAGGGCTGTTCGAAACTCACGGCCAAGGGCCGCAATCCCTGCTACGAGTGGCTCGGGACGGCGCTGGCAGTGGTCACCAACGGCCGCTTCGCAGACCGTGCCTGCCCCTTCATCAGTCCGGCGGCCCGCGCCCCCTGCCTGGCTGGAGCGCGGCGTATGAACGATGCCCTGGTCAGCTTTAGCTAAAGCTTTTAGGCGATAAGACGAAGAAATGGCTAACTTCTCCTAGGTCAAGCCGTCAGAATTGAAGTGAGAGACGCTATGGGGCAGATTGTTTCCATCCTCGACTGTGAGCGCGTACGCGAGTCTGTCTCGGCGTCCGTGGACGGCGAGCTCTCGCAGGTCGAGGCCGCAGGGCTCGAAGCGCATCTGGCTTCATGCGAGTCCTGCCGGTTGTACGCAGCCGGCTCGGTTGAGACCGCCCGCCTACTGCGGAGTGCCCCACGCGAGGAGCTCGGCTTCACGATCGCCCTGCCGGCCCGCCGGTACGCACTCGCGCACAAGGTGCAGGTCGCAGCAGCAGCCGCTGCGATCGCAGCGACCGTCGGCCTCAGCGCCGTCGTCGGGACGCTCGGATCGGCGCGGACGTCGTCTTCCGACGCGCAGGCGCTTGCGGGTACCTCGGAGCCCGTCGCACTTCGCAATCCCGAGGCAGAGCTGAAGATGCTGGAGCGGGCGACCGAGCCCCGTTCCAAGCCCGCCTTCCGCGTGCGCCAGGCGCTCTAGAACCTCTCGAGTCCCGATAGACTTTCCCTGCAGGGAGCCCTTCGGCTTCCGCTTCATCCTCTTCAAACACGTCGCCAGGAGACCCATGCCCGAACAGAGCGCCCAGAAGCCCGGCCGGATCGTCGAGATCAAGGGCGTCGTGATCGACGTCGTCTTCCCGGAAGGCCTCCCCGAGATCTACAACGCACTGCGCATCGACATCCCTGAGCAGGACGGGCAGGAGGCGCGCTCGATCATCGCCGAGGTTCAGCAGCATCTGGGCGACGACCGGGTCCGCGCCGTCGCGATGGACTCGACCGACGGCCTCGCGCGCGGGCTCGAAGTAGAAGACACCGGCGGCCCGATCTCGGTGCCGGTCGGCGACCTGACGCTCGGCCGCATCTGGAACGTGATCGGCGAGCCGGTCGACGAGAAGCCGGATGTCCCGAAGGACACGGAGCGCTGGTCGATTCACCGCGATCCGCCGAAGTTCACCGAGCTCTCGCCG
>DATHGN010000124.1:0-4321 GCA_035317565.1 Gaiellaceae bacterium | reverse complement strand
GCTCCTCTGGAAGCCGTGGCAGAGACACGTCGAGCGTTCGCAGCCGCACCCAGCCGGCCTCGAACCAACCCCACCCGACGGCAGCCCCGGCGACCCCGCCGAGCAGCGTCCCGGCCCGCGCCGTCTTCATCATCGCGCCTGGACGCCGGTCAGACTTCGAGCTTCTCGAGTACCGGCGTGACCGGTACGACGTGGCGCTTGAACTTCAGCTCCGACTCCTCGAGCCCGGCCGCGACACCGACGAGCTGCGAGAGGTGGAGGATCGGCATCGCGAAGTCCTTGCCGGTCGACTCCTTCAGCTTCGACTGCCACGCGTCGAGCGAAAGATGACAGAGCGGGCACGGGGTCACGATCGCGTCGGCACCGGCCTCCTTCGCCTGTTCGATCGGCTGGATCAGCTCGCCGAGCGCAGTCTCCTCACGCGCCTGGATGATCGGAAAGCCGCAGCACTTGATCTTTGCCGGGTAGTCGATCGCCGTTCCACCGCATGCCTCGATGATCCGTTCGAGCGACCACGGCCGATCCGGATCCTCGAAGCCGAGGAGCTTCGACGGCCGCAGGATCTGGCAGCCGTAGAACGGCGCGATCTTCAGGCCCTTCAGGCCCTTGTGCGCCGACTGCTTCAGCAGCTCGTACCCCTCGCCCTCGGCGATCTCCCAGAGCAGGTGCCGAACTTCCACGTTGCCGCTGTACGGGGGGACGCCGACGCGTTCGAGGTTGTTGCTCACGCGCTCGCGCAGGCCGTCGTCGTTCTTCAGCTGCCAGTTCGCCTGCCTGAGATTCAGGGTGCAGACGTTGCACACGGTCAGCAGCTCGTCGCAGCCGGCCGCCTCCGCGTACGCGAGGATGCGGGCGTTCAGGTGGAGGTAGTAGTCCGGCTCCGCCTCGTGGATGTCGCCCGCGCCGCAGCACGTCACCGTTTCGAGCTCGACGAGCTCCAGGCCGACCTTCGGAGCTAGCGCCTTCGTCGACGAGTCGAGCTCCTTCGCCGAGAGCGAGGCGAGACACCCCTTGTAGTACGCGACCCTTTTCATCCTTCTGCGGGAGGCGGCTCAACCCCCGGTTGCACTTCGGGATCGCTCGTCTTCACGCCGGCCTGCTCGGTGAACTCGATCCGGCCGAGCGCGTGCTCGCCCTGCACGATCCCGAGCGCGCCGTCGCGTCCCTGCTCCTTCACGAGCGAGTAGAGCAAGCGCGACTCGTTCACCCGCTCGGCGACATGCGGCGGGACCGGCAGCGGCACCTTGCCGTGCTTCGCCAGGTTGATCGCGAACTTCGTCTGCCTGATCGCCTCGACGATTCCCTGCGTCTTCGGCACGAGCTCGGTCTCGCGCAGCCAGCCTGTCGTCCTGGCGGAGGTCACGAACCAGTTCGCGTGCTTCGCGCCCATATCGTGGTCGATCCCTTCCTTGATCGACTCGGCGCCGAGCTTGGCGATCGCGTCGCGCGGATCGACTCCCTTCGGGCAGCGTTCATTGCAGAAGTAGCAGCGCGTGCAGTCCCAGATGCCGTGCTCGTCGTTGTAGTCCTCGAGGCGGGTCACGTTCGCCTGGTCGCGCGCGTCGCCGACGAAGCGCATGCCCTTGGCGAGTGCCGCAGGCCCGAAGAACTCGGGGTCCGACTCCATCGAGTTGCACTCGGAGACGCAGCAGCCGCACATGATGCAGAGCGCCTCCTTGTGGATGACGTTCATCTTCTCCTGCGAGACGCGCCACTCTTTTTCGGGCGGCTCCTCGTAGCCGGGGTCGAGCCACGGCTTCATCCGGCGGATCTTGTTCCAGAACGGATCCATGTCGACGACCAGGTCCTTGCGCACAGGGAGATTCCCCATCGGCGCGATCACGGGCACGTGACCGGACTTCGCGATGTCGTACATGCGCGTCTTGCAGGCAAGGACGGCGGCACCGTCCATACGCATGCCGCATGAGCCGCAGATCATCATCCGGCAGCTCTTGCGGTACGCGAGCGTGCCGTCGTGCTTGTCTTTGATGATGTCGAGGACGTCGAGGAGAGTCACCCAGTCCGGCGCCTCGACCTCGTACCGCTTCAGCTCCTTGTCGCCCGTCACGGCGTCGTAGCGCCAGATCTTCAGCGCGATCTCGATCGTGGTGGAGCCCGGTGCCGGGGCCAGGTCCGTGTGCACTAATAGGTCCTTTCCTGGGGTTGCCACTTGGTCATGGTCACGGGCTTCCAGTCCACCTGCGGCGTCCCGTCGCGCATGGTGACCAGCGTATGCCGCAGATACTGCTCGTCGTCTCGGTCGGGGTAGTCGTAGGGACGTGCGTGTGCACCCCGGCTCTCTTTCCGTTCGAGGCCGCAAGGAACCATGCAAGCGGCTAGCTCGAGCAGAAAGCCGAGCTCGAGTGCCTGCGTCAGGTCGGTGTTGAAGACGTCACCCTTGTCGTCGACGATCACCCGCTCGTACCGCTCCCGCAGGCCCTCGACGATCTCGCCCTGCTTCCGCATCTGATCCTCGCGCCGAAACACGCCGAAGTTCTCGTGCATCGAAGAGGCGAGCTCGTCGCGGATCGACCATGGCCGCTCTCCTTCCTTGCGGTCGAGCAACTCCTTGAGCTCCCGCTCCGCATCCGCTTCGACCGATTGCGGGACCTCGACCGTCGTGTTCGCGAGCGCCCAGTCGGCCGCGTGACGCCCGACTCGCTTGCCGTACGTGATCGTCTCCATCAACGCGTTGCCGCCGAGGCGATTCGCTCCGTGTACCGAGACGCAGGCGCACTCACCAGCGGCGTAGAGACCTTCGACGGAGGTAAGGCCCCAGGTATCCGTGTCGACGCCACCCATGTGGTAGTGCGATCCGGGTCTGACGGGGATCGGCTCGTAGATCGGGTCGACGCCTGCGAAGGTCATCGAGAGCTCCCGCGTGCCGTGCAGCCGCTCGAGGATCTTCTCCGCTCCGAGATGGCGTAGGTCGAGCATCACGTTGCCGTTGATGCCGCGCCCTTCGTCGATCTCGGTCTGCTCCGCGCGCGAGATGACGTCGCGCGACGCGAGCTCCATCGCATTCGGCGCATAGCGCTTGAGGAACCGCTCGCCCTCCGAGTTGAGCAGGTACGCACCCTCGCCTCGGGTGCCCTCGGTGATGAGGACGCCGGTCGGAGAGAGCGTCGTGGGATGGAACTGCATCATCTCCATGTCCTTCAGCGGGATGCCGACGCGAAGCGCGAGAGCCATGCCGTCACCTGTGCAGGCGTAAGCATTGGTCGTACCGACGTAGAGCCTGCCGGCGCCGCCGGTCGCGAGGATGACCGTCTTCGCTCCGATGGATTTCAGCCCGCCGTCCAGGAGATCCCAGGCGATCACACCCTGGCAGCGGTCGTCGTTCATGACGAGCTTCCAAGCAAAGAACTCCTCGTACGTCGGAATCTCGCGCTTCATCACCTGCTCGTAGAGCACGTGCACCAGTACGTGCCCGGTGATGTCGGCCGCATAAGCCGTGCGCGGCGCACCTGCGGCGCCGAAGGGTCGCTGCGCGATGCGCCCGTCGTCAGTGCGCGAGAAGACCGCGCCCCAGTGTTCCAGCTGGTACACGTCGGCGGGCGCCTCGTTACACAGGACCTCGATCGCATCCTGGTCGCCCAGGTAGTCGGACCCCTTCACCGTGTCGTACGCGTGCTCCTCGGGGGAATCGTCGGACGCATTGCCGAGCGCCGCGTTGATCCCGCCCTCGGCCGCACCTGAATGGCTGCGCACCGGATGGATCTTGGAGAGCAGCGCGACATCGGCGCCCGCATCGTGCGCCTCGATGGCCGCGCGCATTCCTGCGCAGCCGGCACCGACGATGAGGACATCGTGCTTGGCCTCCACCATGGAGGAAGCTATCGAATGCACGGCGCCTGCCGACTTCGCTACGGCGGTTGCGAGAAGCGGCGGGCACTCCGAAGAGGCCCGCCCCGGATTGATTCGGAAACGAGGACCAGCGGCAGAGGCCGCATCTGGCGCCTATCACCACCTCTAACCGGGCCGCGTCCCGGGTAAGATCCCCGAGTCCTAGCCGTCGAAAGAGGAGCGACTACACGTGGCGAAGATGCTGTTCCGGCTGCCGCAGGCGAAGCGGGTGATCGAGAACCCGACCCCTGAGGAGGTCAAGGCGCTCACCTCGAAGATGCCGACCGCGCGTCCGACGAAGTACGGGAACCTCAACGTCCAGACGAACGTGCTCGCACGCTCGAAGGGCTCGACGTTCCTCGTCACGGACGATCCCGACGGCCAGAACCAGGCCGTCTCGACGGAGGACGCGGCAAGGTGGGCCGACCGCCAGGACCAGTACATCGCCGAGCAGGAGATGGTCGTGGTCGACGGT
>DATHGN010000123.1:0-11241 GCA_035317565.1 Gaiellaceae bacterium | reverse complement strand
GAACTCGCTCTCGGCGACGGACGACAGGGCTGCTCCTTCGGGCGCGAGGCGACTCACGCGCCTGTGTTCAGGATCCTCGTGATCTGACTACTTGCACTGGTTGCAGCTGCCTTCACCGATGCCCGGCCGGTGAAGATCTTGACGAGCATGTTCTGGAGCACGTTCGCATTCTCCACGTTCGCCCAGTTGGGGCTCGTGGGGACGAACCAGCTGAACTTCGCCGCGCGGGCGAACGGAGCCAGCTTCGGGTTCGACGCGTTGAAGGCGAGGAGCTTCGTCGTGTTGGCGATGTTGCCGGCCTTGGCGATCTCGCTCTCCGAGGCCGTGCTCGTGAACGCCTTGATCCAGTCGACGGCGAGGCTCTGGTTCTTCGTCGTCACCGGGACGGCGAGATCCGAGCCGCCGAGGAACGTGGGCATGAACTTGCCCGGGATGTGGCTCGGCATCGGGTAGGCCCCGACCACCGGGTCGAGAGCCGGGTTGCCGACCTTCGCGTCGAGCGCGTACGGCCATTCCCAGCCGTTGCCGACGAACGATCCGACCTTGCCCTTCGCAAAGACGAGCGCCTGCTGCGGGTTTGCCTCATCGGTCGTCTTGCTCGCCCGCGACATCGACTTCGCGATCGACGCGACCTGGTTCAGCGCCGCGAGTGCCTTCGGGGAGTTCAGCGTCCCCTTCCACTTGCCACCCGAGCGAATCGCGATCTTCCCGCCGTAGTCGTAGACGAAGGACATCGCGTAGTACCAGTACTTACCGGGGAAGTAGACAGCCGAGTAGCCGCTGTCCTTCCCGTACTTCTTCATCAGCTTCTTCCCGTCGGCCACGAACTGCGCGAGGCTCTTGGGCGTCGACTTGATGCCGGCACCCTTGTACTGATCCTTGCGGTAGATCACCGCGCGGGCACCTGCGTAGTACGGAACGCCGTAGAGCTTGCCGTTGTACTGGGCCGAGTTCTTGAGGCCCTGCAGCCAGGTCTTGTTGTTCGGAAATGCCGACTGCGTCAGCGTCTTGAAGGCGCCGGCTGCCATGTACTTCGTCATCTCCGTGTTGCCGAGCTCGATCACATCGGGCGCGTCGCCACCGGCTAGCCCGGCGTCGAACTTCTGGAGATGGTTGCCCCACGTCTGGTACTGGACATCGACGTCGACGTCCGGATGCTGGGCCTTGAAGTTCCTGTTGGCGAGGGCAACAGCCTCAGGCCAACCGTTCTGAGCGTCGTTCTGCAGCCAGACCACGATCTTGCCGGCCTGGGCCTTCGAAGTCCCGCCACTTGCGGTCGTTGCCGCAACGGCGAGCATGGCAGCGAGGACCGCCGCCACGAGGAATCGAACTTTCATGTCGCCTCCCGGAGCATGGGGAGCCACGCTGGCTTCCCCGATTGGTTTAGACCACCAACCACGAGCGGGAGATTGGCACAGACCAATCATCGTGTCAAGAGGGTGAATTCCGCGCTTCTTGCAGAGAGTGGTCTTGACCATGTCCGTACCCCTGTGCTTCCATAGGGGTCGGATGAGCAAACAGGTCTTGACCAGGCAGCGCGTGCTCGAGCTCATCGACCAGCTCCAGGTGGGAGAAGCCATCCCGCCCGAGCGGCGGCTCAGCAGCGACCTCGGCATCTCACGCCTGACCCTCCGAGCCGCGCTCGACGACCTCGTCCGCGACGGGTACCTCGAGCGGCGCCACGGCAGCGGCACCTTCGTCAGCGAGCCGAAGATCGCCCAGCAGCTGACCCTGACGTCGTTTAGCGAGGACATGCGCCGCCGCGGCATGACCGCCGGCAGCCGGACGATCGAGCTGAAGGAGACACACGCCGGGGCGGCCGTCGGCCGCGCGCTGAAGCTCTCTCCGGACGACCGCGTGGTGCTCATCCGCCGCTTGCGGCTCGCGGACGGCGATCCAATGGCGCTCGAAACTCTGCACGTTCCCGCGGCTCTCGTCCCGGGACTGTCACGCGAAGCGTTGGAGAATGCATCGTTCTACGAGCTGCTCGAGAAGGAGTACGGCGTGGTGATCGAGAGCGGGATGCAGTCGATCGAGCCCACCGTGACGAACGAAGAGGAATCGGAGCTCCTGGGTGTGCCTCTCCACTCCCCCGCTTTTCTCTTCGAGCGGACGTCGCGCACTGCGGGGGGCGAGACCGTCGAGTTCGTACGCTCGCTGTACCGAGGCGACCGCTACCGGCTCGTCGCCGAGCTCTCGCAACGCCGCGACCGGCCGGCAACGGCGGTCGCACTCGTCGCAGACCCAGCATGACGCGCACGGGCGTCTCGTACTTCGGCGTCCGCATTCCCCGTCATGCACGACGCGATCTCGAGGACATCGCCGGGCGCGGGTACACAGCGGTGCTGCACACCTTCTCGGAGAACGACCTCGCCTACTACCGCGGGACGATGGCGGAGATCGTCGCGGCTTCGCACGAGCTCGGGCTCGAGGTTCAGATGTGTCCGTGGGGCGTCGGCCGCACATTCGGCGGCGAGGCCGAGAGCCGTTGGGTGACCTTTCACCCGGAGGCCTGCCAGGTACTCGACAACGGACGTCGCGTCGCTACCGGGTGCCTCAACAACCCGGTGTACCGCGCGTTCTGCAAGGAGTGGGCCGACGCAGCGGTCGAGGCGGGGACCGACTACGTCTTCTGGGATGAGCCGCACTGGACAGTGCCCGAGCACGTCGGCGTCGACGATCCCGAGCGCTGGGCCTGCTGCTGCGACGTCTGCCGGGAGCTCTCTGGACTGGATCTGGCCGTTGGTTTGACAGCGGAGGTCCAGGCATTCCGTGAAAGGTCAGTCGTGGAATTCCTCGGTGAGATGCTCGTCCACGTCGCAGCGAGCGGTGCGAAGAACACGATCTGCCTGCTCCCGCTGACCGACGGGCCTCACGGCGTCAGCGACTGGGACGCGGTTGGCTCGCTGGCCCACCTCTCCGTGCTGGCCACCGATCCGTACTGGAAGAACTTCGACGAGTCGGCCGAGTCCTTCGTCGGACGCTTCGCCCGGCTGCTCGGCGAGACGGCAGCCCGTCACGGCGTCGACGCTCAGATGTGGTTGCCGAGCTTCGGGCTCACGCGCCAGGAGATACCCGAGTTGGAGTCGGCGATCGCTGCGACCCGTGCTGCCGGAATCGACGACGTCTGGACGTGGGGCTACGAAGCGTGTGGACACATGACGAAGCTCGCGACCCCCGACGCGCCGCTCGTCTGGGAGGCAGTGACGAAGGCGCTGACGGGTGGAGTCCGAACCACCGAGCGGCACCGTGTCGAGCTGCACGACCTCGATCTCCGCCCGACGGCGGAGCTCGTGCGCTTGATCAACGACGAGGACCGCACGGTCTCGAGCGCGGTCGCAGGTGGAGCCGATGCGATCGCGGCGGCGATCGACGCGATCGTCGAGCGTCTCGACGCGGGCGGGAGGCTCGTGTACGTCGGCGCAGGATCGTCAGGCCGGGCGGCCGAGGCCGACGCGGCCGAGTGCGGGCCGACCTTCTCGACGGACCAGATCGTGGCGGTGACGAGCGCCGAGGAGGCAGCCGAGGACGACGGCGAGGCGGCCGTCCGCGAGCTCGTGCGGCTGAACGTGGGTCCCCGCGAAGTCGTGCTCGGCGTCAGCGCGAGCGGTCGCACGCCCTACACCCTCGCCGCCATCGAACACGCCTCGAAAGCAGGCGCGCTCACGATCGGCCTTGCCTGCGTCCAAGGTTCGGAGCTCGCGCGCCGAGCCGGGCTCTCGATCGAGATCGACGTCGGTCCGGAAGTGATCGCAGGGTCCACGCGGCTCAAGGCGGGCACAGCTCAAAAGCTGGTGCTGAACGCGATCTCGACGATCGCGATGGTGAAGCTGGGCAAGACCTTCGGGAACCTCATGGTCGACGTGCAGGCGTCGAACGACAAGCTGCGCGCGCGGGCAGAGCGGGCGGTCGCGATCGCGACAGCTGCTCCCGACAAGGAGGTCGCCGAGGCGATCGTGGCGGCAGACGGGGATACGAAGGTCGCCATCGTGTCGCTGCTTGCGGGTGTCGACGCCGAGACCGCACGGTCCCGGCTGACCGCTGCGCGCGGTGTCGTCCGCGAGGCGGTGTCCGATGTCGTGGGTTGAAGCGGAGCTCCGAGAGCAGCCGGTGGCGCTCGAGCGGTTCCTCGCAGCCGAGTCGGCAAACGCGTCGGGCATCGTGCGTGACCTCCTACGCGAGGACGTCCGTTACCTCCTGATCGTCTCGCGCGGGAGCTCGAGCAACGTGGCCCGCTACATGCAGTACCTCTTCGGTGCTGCCAATCAGCTGCCGGTCGCATTCGCAACCCCGTCGCTCTACACCGTCTACGACACACCGCCGCAGCTCGGCCCGGCCGCCGTCATCGGGATCTCGCAGTCCGGTGCCTCGCCCGACGTGGTCGCCGTGCTCGACGAGGCGCGCCGCCAGCAGCGGCCGACGCTTGCGATCACCAACGACCCGGCGTCTCCCCTCGCACGGGCCGCCGACTGGATTCTCCCGCTGCACGCAGGCAAGGAGCACGCCGTCGCAGCAACGAAGACGTACCTGAACTCGATCGGAGCGATCGCGCTCCTCTCTGCGGCGGGCGACCGCGGACGGCTGGCCGAGCTGCACGCGATGCCCGGCAAGCTGTCGGAGCAGATCGACCGGTCTCTCGAGGCGCCCGATGCGCTCGAGCCCTACCGCGACGTCGAAGGCGGCAGTGTGATCGCCCGCGGCGTGAACTACGGGACGGCGTTCGAGATCGCGCTCAAGATCCGCGAGCTCTCGGGCGCGCAGTTCGAAGCGTTCTCGTCGGCGGACCTGCTGCACGGCCCCATTGCGGCCGTCAAGTCGGGGCGGCCCGCGATCGTAATCGCGCCGTCAGGCCGGACGCTGGCCAGCATGGCCGCGGCCGTGGAAGACGTGCGTAAGCGTGGATCCGAAGTAATGGCGATCAGTGACGACCATGACTTCCTCGCTGCGGCCGATACGGCCTTCCCGCTCGTGGCCGGTGTCCCGGAGTGGTTGAGCCCGCTCCTCACCGTGGTACCGGGACAGGTTGCCGCTGTGCGCCTCGCCACCCTGCAAGGCGCCGACGTGGACAGCCCGGCCGGTTTGACGAAGATCACGCTCACTCATTGAAGAGAACCGGAAGCCGAACAAGGTTACGAGGACTTCATCGGGTCGAGATACACGTCGTCGATCGCCGCGGCGGCGCCGACTGCGGTGAAGCGGAATGACACCGACGAGGTCAGGAGGGGAAGGACCCCGCCCAGCATTCCGATCTCCGGCGAAGGCTTCCAGCCGCTACCCACCGTGTAGGTGCCACCGTCCAGGATCCCGAGCACGCTCGAGAGTAGTCCTCGATAGACGATCTGAACCTTTACCTTCGAGCCGGAGTCGCCACGCGCGACAAACCGCATCTTGCTCGAGAGGAGGGAGATGCACATCCCCGGACTCGTCGCTGACGCGCCAGCCGGCAGCGATAGCGAGGTCTTGTCCGTATTGCTGTGCACGTAGAACGACTCGTTGCCGGAGGCTGCACGGGCGCCGCCGCTCAAGCTCCAACCGCTAGCGCCCGACTCAAAGCCTCCGTCAGGGGCGAATGCGTAGTGCGAGTAGTCCGACCAGGCCGCGAAGGGCGTTGAGGTCGGAGAGGGACAGGCAAGGCCGAGGCCGGCGGAGGCCGGCGCGGCGCCCATCGCCATTGCAATCGTGCCGCCGACGAGACCGAGAACAACGACCGCTCTCACGCGTCGGACAAAAGGATTCATCGCCACAGAATTCACTCCCTCAGATAACCGCAGAAACTTGCTGTGCTCACTTTCTCCAAGTCCGGCGTACCGACTTCCCCCTATGGGGTGATTTGGCGGCGGGTCAAGAAATCGCAGCGGTGCGCCGATACCGCGGAAATGGCGACATCCGTCGCGACTGGATCCCCCTTGCCCGAAAGCGGCGCGCTTTCCAGCGGCGTGGATGTCGACGCAGATGCCCTGATCGAGCGCTCGCGGCAACTGGCTGCCACGCCCCTCGGCGATCGCGACCGTCTCGCCTCGCTCCTGCTCGGCAGCTCGTTCCTGGTGGTTGCGATCGCGCTCGCGGTCCTCGCTGACTCCACTCGGCAAGTCGGGTTCTTGACGCTTGTGGTCTTCGTGGCGTCTTACGCCCTCGCCTCGCGGATCGACTTCGAGATCGGCACCGGCTCGGCTGTGCCAACGCAACTCGTGCTCGTGCCGATGCTCGCCCTCCTTCCGGTTCAGTACGTGCCGCTGTGCGTCGCAGCAGCTTTGCTCCTCGGCGGACTGCCCGAATATGCGCGCGGGCGTGTCCCGGTCGACCGCAGCCTCCTGCGGCTCGTGAATTCCTGGCACGCGGTCGGCCCCGCTCTCGTCCTGATCGCGGCTGGTCAGCCCGCGCCAACACCCCACAACCTCCCGATCTACGCGCTGGCTCTGCTCGCACAGTTCGCCTTCGACTTCGGAAGCACGGCACTGCGCGACCGCCTCGGCCTCGGCGTCTCACCGTGGAGCCTTCTGCGCTTCATGGTGTGGATCTGGGCCGTCGACTCGGCCTTGACACCCATCTCGGTCCTCGCTGCACTCGGATGTGGGGCTCATCCCTCGCTGGTCGTTGTCTCCTTGCCGCTGATCGGGCTTCTCGCGTATTTCGCGCGCGAGCGGCAGGTGCGAATCGACCACGCGCTGGAGCTCGGCCATGCATACCGAGGCACCGCCATGCTGCTCGGAGACGTCGTCGAGGCCGACGACGCCTATACGGGGAGCCACAGCCGCGACGTGGTGACCCTTGTGCTGGACGTTGCCACCCGGATGGGATTGGACACCAGCGCGCGGAGAGACGCGGAGTTCGCAGCTCTCCTGCACGACATCGGAAAGATCAAGGTTCCCGGCGAGATCATCAACAAGCCCGGCAAGCTGACGGATGAAGAGTGGGACATCATGAAGACGCACACCGTCGAAGGCGAACGCCTCCTTTCGCAGGTCGGCGGGATCCTCGGCAATGTCGGCAAGATCGTTCGTTCCTGCCACGAGGACTGGGATGGGACGGGCTATCCGGACGGGTTGTCGGCTGAGGAGATCCCGCTGGTGGCCCGAATCGTCAGGGCCTGTGACGCATTCAGTGCGATGACCACCGATCGCTCCTATCGCAAAGCGCGGCCGGCGGAAGAAGCAATCGCCGAGCTGCAACGCTGCTCGGGGACCGACTTCGACCCTGTCGTCGTCGAGGCGCTCGCCGCCGCAGTCTCCAGCTCGTCCTGAGTTTCAGAAGCGCGCCGACGCGCACAACGTCCCGCGATGGAGAAGCTTGCGCGCTTCGGGCTCGTAGCCCAGGGAATCTCGTTCGGCCTCGTCGCCGTCCTGGCGATCGAGCTCGCCCTTGGCCAGGGCGGCAAGGCAACGGACCGCGAAGGCGCGTTGCAGACGATCGCGCACAGCGGGATCGGACGCGTCACGGTATTCGTTCTGGCCTTCGGTTTCGGCGCGTACGCACTATGGCGCCTTGCGCAGGTCTTCCTCGGCCACGACGTCGAGGAGGAAGGCGGCAGAGAGAAGTGGGGGAAACGGCTTTCCTCGCTCGGCAAAGCCGCGCTCTACGGCGGCCTCTGCTGGGCTGCTTTCTCGATCGCGCTCGGGAAGCACGGTGGAGGCGGTCGGAAGGAGCAAGAGGCGACGAAGGGCATCCTCGGCTGGCCCGGCGGCCGCTGGATCGTCTTCGCGATAGCGATTGCAATCGCCGGAGTTGCTCTTTGGAACCTCTACCGCGCGGTCTCCGGAAAGTACAAGGATTCGCTCAAGAAGGAACAGATGAGTGCGAGCGAGCTGAAGTGGACGACGCGGGTCGCGTTCGTCGGCTTGACGTCACGCGCCGTCGTCTTCGGTCTGATCTCCTGGTTCTTCTTCAAAGCTGCCGCCGATTACGACGCGAAGAAGGCGCGCGGCCTCGACGGCGCGCTCCGGAAGCTCGCGAACGCGCCGTACGGCACCGTGCTGTTGAGCATCGTCGCAGCGGGCCTCTTCGCCTTCGGCCTCTTTTGCCTGATCCAGGCGAGGTACCGCGAGGTCTAGGCGCGCAGGTGCTGCTCGAGCCACTCGGCGGCGAGGCCGTACGCCTTCAGCTCGTTCGTCCGCTTGGTGAAGCCGTGGCCTTCGTCGTCGAACACAACGTACTCGACCTCTCGACCCAGTGACTTCAGCTTGTCCACCAGCTGGTCCGACTCGCCCTTCACGACGCGCGGATCGGTCGCTCCCTGGATCACGAGCAGTGGCGTCCGGACGTTGTCGACGTAGGTGATCGGCGAGCGCTCCATCAAGAAGTCCGCCTCCGTCTCGGGGTCACCGACGAAGCGCGCGATGAATCGCTTCCACGTCGGGGGCACTGCCTTCGCGAACGTAACCAGGTTCGACGGACCGAAGATGTCGACCGCAGCCGCCCAGTACTGCGGCAGACGCGTCACGCATGTCAGCACGGCGAAGCCGCCGTACGAACCGCCGTAGACGCCGATCTTGCCGGACTCCACCCAGTCCTGTTCGCGCAGCCATTTGGCCGCGTGCTCCCAGTCCTGCATGTCGCCGCCGCCCCAGTCGCGCTGGACGAGCCGCTGGTACGACTTGCCGTACCCGGTCGAGCCGCGGATGTTCGTCGCGAGCACGGCGATGCCGCGCGACAGGAGGTACTGGTAAAGCGGCTGGTAGACCGGCCGCTCCTGCGCCTCCGGGCCGCCGTGGATCGAAAGGACGACGGGAACCTTGCCCTCGACGTCGGGCCGGTAGAGCCACGCCGGAATCTCGCGGCCGTCGAAGGTCGGATAGCTCACGAGCTCGACGTCGACGAGATCCTCCTCCTGGAGGCCGCCGATCCGGCTGTCGGTGACCGGCCGTGCGCGCCCGGTCGCGGTCTCGACGACCCAGGCTTCGGGCGGACGGCGCGGGCTCGAGACGATCAAAGCCGCGTGAGAGCCGTCCGGCGACAACGCCAACGGCGGCTCCGCGCCGGTCAGGTGCGGACGCGCACCTGCAGGCAACTCCGGCTCAGGCAGATCCTCTCCGCTGTCGAGATCGCGCAGTCGCAGACGGTCGTAGCCCTTGTCGTTGACGAGCCAGGCGAGCACTCGTCCGTCGTTGGAAACCGCGGCGTCGTCGATGTCCTGGGTCGGCTCCTCGACCCACTCGTAGCGATCCGACGCGAGGTCGTAGAGGGCGAGCCCGCGGAACTCGCTACCCGCATCGGCGATCAGGTAAAAACCCGAGCCGTCGCGCGTCCATGGTCCCGGCGCGAAGATGCCGTCCTCGTCGTGCGGCGTCAGCTCACGTGAGCCGCCCCCCTCCACGTCGATGAGGTGGATGGAGGTATCGCTGTTGTTCCGGGCCTCGATCGCGAGCAGCTTCGTGCCGTCGGGCGACCATGGGCCTGGAAAGGAGAACATGTCCTCACCGAAGACCGGTCGCGACTCACCAGAGTCTGCGTCGCGAACCCAGCACTCCATGTCGGACGGCTTGCGCGCATTCGCGGCGTACGCGAACTTCGTGCCGTCCGGCGACCACGCGGAGTTGCCGACGTAGTGCTGCACCTGGGGCTCGTTGGTCAACTTCTCCGGCCAGCCACGCTCCGAATCGAGCAGATAGAGCTGGTGGAACTCGTCACCGTCGTGATCGGCGCAAAGCAGGATGCTGCCGTCACGGGGCGAAACGCCGGCGCCGCGAACGGTCTCTTCCGTGAACGCCGTGAGCTGATCGGGCCAGCCTCCCTCCACGGGTACCCGCCAGAGATTGAACTGGCCGGAGATGTTGCTGGCGAACAGCAGGTGAGAGCCGTCTGCCGAGAAGGTCAGGGCCGACGAAAAGCGACGGACGGCGAAAAACTGCTCCATGAGCGGCAGGTTTCGCGTTTTCGTGACGGCCACGGCCGGGAGATTACAGTTCTCAAGCGTGGAGCGGTCTTTGCCCTGGGCCTGGTACGCCGACGGCGACGTGCTGCGCCGCGAGGGCGAGCGGATCTTCGCCCGCTCGTGGCAATACGCCGGGCACACGGGACAGATCGGAGAAACCGGTGGCTTCTTCGCAGCGACGGCCGGCCAGATCCCTGTAGTTGTTACACGCGCGCGCGACGGCGAGCTGCGGGCGTTCCTCAACGTCTGCCGGCACCGCGGACACGTCGTCGCCAGCGGCTCGGGCGAGCGGGAGACGCTCCAATGTCCCTACCACGCGTGGACGTACGGCCTCGACGGACGGCTACGGGCTGCGCCGCGTTCGGATCGCGAGCCCGGGTTCGATACCGATGAGCTCGGGCTGAAGCAGATCCAGGTCGAGACGTGGGGCCCGTTCGTCTTCGTCAACCCTGATCCGGAGGCTTCGCCCCTCGCGACTGCGCTGGGCGACGTGCCGGCGCAACTGGCGGAGATCCTCGACGTGAACGCCCTGGAATTCCGTTTCCGCACAGAGTTCGAGCTCGACGCCAACTGGAAGATCTCCTGCGAGAACTTCCTCGAGTGCTACCACTGCGCAGTCGCGCATCCGGGCTTCAGCGCAGCAGTCGATGTCTCCCCTGATGCCTACCGCCTCTCGGCGGAGGGGCTCATCTCGAGCCAGGTCGGGCCGCTGCGCCAGAACGGCAACTCGTTCCTCGCAGACGGCGAGGTCCCTCGGAGCCAGTTCCACTTTCTCTGGCCCAACTTCGGGCTGAACGTGTTCCCCGGCCATCCGAATCTCTCCTGCGGGCCGATGCTCCCGCTCGGCCCCGAGCGGACCGGCCGCTTCCTCGACTACTTCTTCGCCCCCGAGGTCGACCAGGAGTGGATCGACGAGCTGCTGGCCTTCGACAGCCAGGTCGGGGCCGAGGATCGGGCGCTCGTCGAGGGCGTCCAGCGCGGGGTTCGCTCGGGAATCCTGACCGAGGGCCGCATCCTCTCCGAGAGCGAGCAGCTCGTCGCCCACTTCCAGCGACTTTGCGCGGAAGCCCTCGCCGGTTAGCATCGGCGGGCGCATGGCCACCGTTACCTTCGACCACGTCACCAAGGCGTACGCCGACGGCACAGTTGCGGTCGACGATCTCGACCTGCTGATCAAGGACGGCGAGTTCCTCGTCCTCGTCGGCCCGTCCGGGTGCGGGAAGACCACCGCGCTGCGCTGTCTCGCCGGGCTCGAGGAGATCACGGGCGGCCAGATCAAGATCGACGCGCGCGTGGTCAACCGTGTTCCTTCGAAGGACCGGAACATCGCGATGGTGTTCCAGTCCTACGCGCTGTACCCGCACATGACCGTG
>DATHGN010000122.1:0-8198 GCA_035317565.1 Gaiellaceae bacterium | reverse complement strand
GCGGGGCTCGGCATCACACGGGAGCGCGTGCGGCAACTCGAGTCACGCGCACTTCGAGAGCTCCGGGCCGTCGCGCCCGACCTCGAGCTCTACCTCCGCAGTTAGAGGTACTACTAGGGGACGTGGACCGTCGCTTCGTCGACTGTCACTCGCACGTCGTCCCGTCCGGTGACGACGGCGCAGCGACGATCGAGGACGGCCTGGCCCTCTGCGGCAGTGCCGCCGCGCATGGAACGGGGATCCTCTTCGCGACGCCGCACGTCTGGCCCTACTTCACGCTCAGTTCGGAACGGGAGGCGGAGATTCGGGCTGCCTACGAGCGCATGCGCCCGCGGGCAGAGCTCGAGCTTCGCCTCGGCTTCGAGCTGACGCCGGCGGCGCCGCTGCTCGAAGAGGACCCGAACCGTTACGTCCTCGAAGGCACCGACTGCGTCTTGATGGAGGTCCCGTTCTCCGGACCGCCCGATCTGCTCTACGCGCTCGCCGAGCACGTCGAGCAGGCGGGGCTCCGTCCGATCATCGCCCACCCGGAGCGCACGGAGGCGGTGCTCGCCGACCCGTCCGTCGCGGAGCAGCTGGTAGAGAGAGGCTGGTCGTTGCAGGTGAACGCGACGTCGCTGCTGGGCCGTCACGGGCCCGAGCCGGAAGAGCTCGGCTGGTCGCTGCTCGAACGAGGGCTCGGCACGGTGGTCGCGTCGGACGGTCACCGGACCACTCGGCCTGCGCAGCTCGACGAGGCCTACACGCTTGCCGAGCAGCGGCTCGGCGAAGACGCTCTGAAGTTGTTCGACGGGACCGCGCTGGGGCTTACGCAGTCACCGACTGCATCTCGCGCAGCGTCGACAGGCGCCTGAGGGACTCCAGCTCGATCTGCCGGACACGCTCGCGGGTGAGCCCGAGGCGCCGCCCGATCTCCTCGAGCGTCTTCGGCTCCGAGTCGTCGAGCCCGTAACGCAGCACGAGCACCTGACGTTCACGCTCCTGCAGAGACAGCAGCGCAGCGCTGAGCGCCTGCGAGCGCAGCGACACTTCGACCTCTTCCTCCGGCAACGGATCGTCGCCCGCGACGAAGTCGCCGAAGACCGCGTCCTCTGCTTCGCCGACGGGCTGGTCGAGCGAAGCCGACGCACGGGCGGCAGCACGCACCTCGTGCGCTTGCTGGATCGGCAGGCTCGCCTCCTCGGCGATCTCCTCCAGCGTCGGCTCGCGGCCGAGCTGTGTCCAGAGCGTGCGCTCCGCGCGGTTCATCTTCTGCAGGCGCTCGACGATGTGCACAGGCATCCGGATCGTTCGAGCCTTGTCCGCGAGCGCGCGCGCGACCGCCTGGCGAATCCACCAGGTCGCGTAGGTCGAGAACTTGTAGCCCCGCCGCCAGTCGAACTTCTCGACGGCGCGGATCAGGCCGAGCGTTCCTTCCTGGATCAGGTCGAGGAAAGGGAGGCCCTGGTTTCGGTAGTTCTTCGCGATCGAGACGACGAGGCGCAGGTTCGCCTGGATCATGTGGGACTTGGCACCGAGGTCGCCGCGCTCGATGCGCTTGGCGAGCTCGACCTCCTGCGCTGCGGTGAGCAGAGCGTGCCGGCCGGCTTCCCGGAGGAAGAGCTGCAGCGCGTCGGTCGTCGTCTCGTACGAAACCTGGAGCGGGGGAGGCGCAGGCTCCTTCTCCTTCTTCTCCTCCTTCTCGGGCTCCTCGGTCGTGTCCGTGATCTCGATCCCGCGGCGCTCGAGCTCGTTCCAGATCGCGTCGGTCTCGAGAGCATCGAGCTGGTGCGCCTCTATGAGGTCGGCAACGTCGGGCTGGCGAACCGAGCCCGTGCTCTCAGCGTTCTCCAGCAGTCCTTGGACGTCCTCGTGCTGGAGGATCGACTCGATCTCGACCGTCATCTCCTAGGGGGTTGATGCCTCTGGGCCCGCGATGCCAAACACGCACGCTCTCAGTCGAGGCCGTCCGCGTCAACTCTGCATCGGCTTTCCCAGGACGAATGCGGCGGAAAACACGGCTCAGCTCCCCCAGAGCGGCCTGACCTCGATCGTCCCCATCTGAGCCACAGGGTGGCCGGCCGCGATCTCGACCGCCTCCTCGAGGCTGCCGCACTCGAGGATGTCGAAGCCGCCGACCACCTCTTTGGTCTCGGCGAACGGGCCGTCGGTGACGATCGTCTTCCCGTCGCGGACGCGGACGGTGCGGGCTCGGCGCGGAGGAGCCAGCTGGTCGCCGGTCACCCAGATTCCCCGGGCCTGGAGATCGTCCAGCCACGGGAAGCTCTCGTCGTTTGCAGCGTCACTCGACGGTTCAGGCTCGGTCTGCGCGTCCATCTTTTCCGCGTCCCAGCACACCAGCATCAAGAACTTCATCGTCGCTCCCTTCGTCGTTTTGGTATCAGCCTTACCTGTAGGACGTAACCGGCCGACCCAGATCGACACTCTTATGCGAATGCACGGAAACCGGCGTTATGTCAAGTCGACGTGGATCGGGCTCCTGGCCCTGCTGGCGCTCGCCTCCCCTGCCCGGGCCGAGGTCGTGACCCAGAAGGCGGATCGGGGCGTGCTCGCCGTGGCGGCGGACGGGTCGCCCTGGGTGGCGTACACGGTCGGGCGTGGTCTCTACGCGTCGCTCCGTGGCAGCCAGGGCCGCTGGACGGCCATCCGCCTTGGCCGCCTGCCCGCCAACAGCGGGATCACACTCGCCGGGATCCAGATCGGAGAACGTCCGCATCGTCACGTGAACGTTCTCGTCGAGGACGGGCAGGGCCGCTGGATCGTCCTTGCCCGTGGCAGTCGTCTGACGACGATCGCGCGGGCGGCGCCCGGGAGTAGCTTCGGTCCGGCCGGCCTCGCTCTCGACGCAGGCGGACGGCCTGCGATCGCCTATGCGGTTCAGCGGAAAACGGGGCAGACCTTCCTCAGGCTCGTGACCTTCCGGGCGGACGGGAGGCGGCAGACGCGTCCGATCACCCTCAAGGGCTTCCCGAGGAGCGACCTGCCCCCCGCGGCCGCCCCCGTACTTGTCGGCGGACGCCTCCACGTCGTCGAGACCTACACCTCGGCGGCGATCGACTGGGGCCCGACCGGCCACGGCGGTTGGGAAGGGCAGTACCTCTTCTTCAGCCGTCTGGGCTCCCCTCAGGGACGTGTCGGAGCCGTGAGCCTCCCCTCCACTCTCTGGTCGGCCTGGACCCAGGTGTACCCGCAGGCAGAGCCCGGGGACATCGTCGTCCTCCTGAACTCGAGCGCAACGACACAGGTCACGTCGACCCTGACCCACGGCATCTTCGTGTCGATCGCCCGCGGCGACGAGGAGCAGCCGGAGATCGGCGCCTACGACTGGGTCGGTCTCGGCGAGGACTGGTTCGTTTACGCCGGGCTCATCCTTCGGGGCACGGGCTCCGAGGCCTGGCAGCTCGACGGGCGGCTCGAGGGATTCACGATCGGCAAGCTCGGCACGAGGCAGCTACTCCTCTCGCGCGAGGGCGGGCTCGAATGGTTCCGGTCGCCGACGGCGCTTCCGCCGGTTCGGATCGGAATGGGCAAGGTCGACGAGACCGGCCACGTCGACGGCAGCGTCCCCGGCGTGACGAGCGGCACGGTCGAGCTCTACCGGGAGCTCCCCCACGCTCCACGCGAGCTCGTCGCGACGCTGCCGATCGCTGCCGACGGGTCCTTCGAGGCAGACGGCCTCGACCCCACTGCGCTCTACCGCGCGGTCTACGTCGACCCGGGAACGGGAATCCCGTTCGGCTTCCTGCCGGGCGTGCCCGTCGGCGGTAATGCGGCCGGCTAGAAGTTCTTGCCGCGCCAGCCGGCGCCGATCGTGATCAGGATCGCCGCGGAGAGCGCGAGCCGGTAGACGACGAAGATCGTGTAGGTGTGCCGGCGAACGTAACCGAGGAGCCCCCAGATCGCCACGAGCCCGACGACCGCGGCGGCGAGCATGCCGACGACGAATGGACCGGCTGATCCGGCAGGGAGCCCATTGGCCGCCACCTTGGCGCCCTTCAGAAGCGCAGCGCCGAACACGATCGGGACGAGCAGAAGAAACGAAAGGCGCGCCGCGTCGTCGCGGTTGAGCTTCAGGAAACGACCCGCGGTGATCGTGACCCCCGAGCGCGAAGTGCCCGGCATCAGAGCGAGGCACTGGGCGAGCCCGACGCCGAATGCCTTGACGAACCCGAGGTCCTCGATCGAGCGGCCGGGCGGAACCCGATCCGCGATCCAGAGGAGGATCGCGAACACGGCGAGGAGGATCGCGATCTGCCACGGGTTGCCGAGCTTCTTCTCGATGAAGCTCTCCCCCGCGGCGCCGGCGAGCGCGGCCGGGACCGTCGCGATCACGACGTACCAGGCGATCCGCTCGTCCGCAGTCTCGATCCGCCGCCGCCCGACGCTCTGGACGAAGGCCCGGATCAACCGGCCGAGATCGCGCCAGAAGTAGATGACGACGGCGAGCAGCGTCCCGAGGTGGAGCGCTACGTCGAACGTCTTGTTGAAGTCTGGATGGTCCTGGAGGTAGTGCCAGCCAAAGGCCCACGGCACGAGGATCAGGTGGCCCGACGAGGAGACCGGAAGCAACTCGGTCGCGCCCTGGGTGATTCCGAGTACGAGCGCCTGCCAGCCCGAGAGCCGGCCGGGGGTCTCCCCTACTCGCAACGCCGCGAGCACGAGCGCGAGGACGAATGCGGCGGCGGCGACCGCGATGACTGTCTCCCTCCGACGCACTGCGCGGGAGTATGGCGAATGCGTTAGTGTCGGCGGACGGTTGACCGACGCAACTGCGGCGTCGCTCCAGAGGTTTTCAGGTCGCCGTTCATCCTTTCCACAGACGTCTCCACAAGTTGGAAGATTCGCTGTGGAAATATTGAAAAAGGAAAACTTCGCAAATTGCGGCCACGTTCTTTTTCGACCCCCTTGACCCAGTTGGCCAAACCGTTAGATTCCCCCTTGCGCCGAGCACAGAGCGCGAGTAGGTCGAAACCGAGTCCAAAGGCAGTAGCCGGAAGGCGAAAGTCAGTGGAAACGGTGGACGAAAGTGAAACTGGCTCGGCGAATTTTTTTGGTCCCGTTTAGTTGTCACGCGGAGCGTGTGTCCGCGAAGCGGATCAGGGGTAGGGGTCTGGGGGAACCGGGGAGGTTCCACCAGGCCTCACGTCACCGTTAGGCTGACGCTGTGCACCTCCGACTCCCAGCCATCGATCCAGGCATCAAGGCGTTCGTCTGGGCGCTCGTCCTCTCGCTCTACCTCTGGGCCTTCATGCTCGCCGTCGGAGTCGACAAGGGAACAGCGACGGTCGTGGGACTGATCTCCTTCGGAGCGTTCTTTCTCTGCGTGCGCATCTACGGCGAGAACCAAGAGGCCTAGACAGGCACCACGGCCGTCCGCGCGCCACGTCTCGTCGCGAGGGCGCCGACGAGCAGCCGCGCGAGTTCCCCGCCCAGCGCTTCCTCGAGGCGAAGCAACGCGGGAGGCCGGGAGAGATCGGCGTCGGTGAGGGGAGCACAGTGCGCGAGCAAGAGCTCCGCGCCTCTCTCGCCCTGCGGTAGCGAGCGATCCTTCATGGCCCTCTAGGTATCGACCCGCGAACCCTCGAGCCCATCCCTAAGGAAGGTCTAAAGCCGCCCCCCGGTCGTGCCGAGGGGCGGCTTTGAGCGCAGCTACCGGACCGTCTCGCGGTCCGTCGTTCGGTCTGTCGTGGTCGTAGTCGTGGCTTCCCGATCGGCCGTCAGCGGCTCGTCCGCCGCCCGGCCGTCACTCGTCGTCGGCGGTGTCTCCGTGCGGCGCCGGCCGAACCAGCCACGCCGGCTGTTGTCCTGCACGACCTCGCGGTCGCGATCCACGGCCACCTCGCGGTCACGCACGCGCGGACCCGCCGTGTCGAAGGAGAACCCGAACACAAGCCCGGTGCCGAAAGCGAGCACTGGGATGTAGTAGAGGAAGTCGGTCACGAGCCCGCTCACGTGGATGTCCCTCGTCCACGCCAGGACGTGATCGTGGAACCACCCGCTACCGGGCTCGCCGGCCAGGATGACCCACAATGAAACGATCGCCACGGGGACGAACGCGGTGACGAGGACCGCAATCGAGAGTCTCGGCACCCCCCACTTCGTCCAACCGCCGAGGAGCTGGGAGAGAGCCATGACGAGTCCCGCGCCGGCGACGAGGCCGACCCGGGCCCAATACCCTCCAACGTGGTCGTTGCTGATCTGCGTGGCGAGCCAGATCAGCAGACCGGCGACGGCCGAGAACACCAGTGTCGTCGTCGCCCTCGTGAGTCCGTACATTCGATCACCTCGCTAGTCGGTACCCGGGTGGTACCCGCTCTGGCAAGAAAGAACCCCCTGCTTAGAGGCTCAGGCGGCGGGTGTCGAACGAGGCGGAATAGAGCTCGGCGCGGAAGTCCTCGAGCGTGTGGGCGAGGTCGTCGCTGAAGACGTGCTCGACCACCCCGACCTTCGGGTCGTTGTGGAAGGGCAGGTCGACGTGCTCGTGCGAGACGAGGTTCACCGACGTCCGGTGGCACGTCGGGCAGCGGACGGCGAGGCCGAGCGAGCCGTCGCCCGGCGCCAGCAGGAAGAACGAGGAGGGGAAGACCGGCCTCGGCCTGTCTTCGGGGTAGCAGAAGAAGCTCCACGGCCACTCGCCGGCCTGGATGCGCCGCGCCGCCGCGTCGGAAAGCTCTCCGGCGACACCGTCGAGCTGGGCCGTCATCAGGTTGTAGAAGACGCCACCCTGGAGACCGAGCGGCGCCCAGTCGAGGTCGTCGTGACTGACGAGGCCGTCGTGTTGGTCACCGCAGCCACAGGCGAAGAGCACGTGGTAAACGGCGGGGTGCGCGGCGCCGGGAAGGCGCTCGAGCTGGCGGAAGGACGACAAGGTGACGCGTGCCTCTCCCCGTGCGGGGCACGGGAACGTGAACCGTCCCGTCAGCGCGTCATACATGGTGCCTTTCTAATCGGCAGCCCGGATGTCAAACCTGACCCTAGGTTAGTACTCGATCAGGGCCTTCAGGTCGTATTTCGACAGCCGCTCGCGACCGTTCAGGAAGCCGAGCTCGATGATGAAGCAACAGCCGACGACGATCCCATCGAGCTTCTCGATCAGTTGCTCGGCGATCGCCTCGACCGTTCCACCAGTTGCCAGGACGTCGTCGTGGATGAGGACCCGCGCCCCCTTCGGGATCATGTCCGGGTGGAGCTCGAGTGCGTTCTGCCCGTACTCGAGCGCGTACGTCGCGCTGATCGTCTCAGGAGGCAATTTGCCCGGACGCCGCGCGGGGACGAAGCCGCAGCCGATCTCCTTCGCAATCGCAGCACCGAGGATGAACCCGCGTGCCTCGGCACCGACCACGAGGTCGGGCTTCTTCTCGCGCCCCCACTCGGAGAGCTGCTCGACCGCGTATGCGAGCGCCCTCGGGTCCGCGAGGAGAGGCGTGATGTCCTTGAAGCCGACCCCCGGCTGCGGCCAGTCGGGGATCTCACGAACCTTCTCGACGAGATTCACCCGATCATGTTGACGCAAGCCGGCGAAGCGCGCGCCAGAAGAGGAGCTGGCTCAGGCCCTGCCCGAGCTCGCCTAGCGCCTCCAGGTCCTCCATGCCGGCACGGCGGCGCTCGGGATTTCGTGCACGCAGAGACGGGCCGACGACCTGTTCGATGAGCCCTGCCTCCCGGTCCGCGGCGGTCCGGAAGCCACGGAGATGGCGCGGGGCGATCCCGAACTGAGCGAGACGGCCGCAGGCAAGCGCGATGTCGGCGTCGAGCTCCGCGTAACGCTTCTCGCCTCCCTCGGTGCGAGGCGCGAGCAGGCCGAACTCCTCGAGCTCACGGGCCAGCCGCGTGTCGATGCCCGCGCGCTCGCAGAGCTCGGTCAGGTCGAGCTCGGGCTCTTCCTCGCCCAGGCCGGCACGCCTGCGCTTCCGGTCACGTGCGGCAGGCGAGGCAAGCTCCTGGCGGATGACCCGCAGTGGCAGAAACTCGTCTCGTTGGAGCCTCAGGATCGTCTCGAGCCGCTCCAGGTCGTCCTCGCTGAAGAGCCGGTAGCCGCCCTGCGTCCGACGTGGAGCGAGCAGTCCCTGGTCCTCGAGGTAGCGGATCTTGGAGATGGAGATGTCGGGGAAGTCGTCCTTCAGCAGCGAGCAGACGGTCCCGATCGTCAGCATCCGGGTCTTCGAAGCCGTGGCCATCAGCGGTTGAGAAACGTGAGT
>DATHGN010000121.1:0-3663 GCA_035317565.1 Gaiellaceae bacterium | reverse complement strand
GGACATGGTGACGGGAATGTGACGCTGGCTCCACAGCGCCAGCTCGATCGGCGCAGACAAGCGGGTGACAGGCCAACGGGGTCGACAAGGCCGGGTGTCGGACACCACACCGCGAGGGTGACGCTCAGAGCCCGACGATGTCGTCGGGGCGCACGGGGACTCGGTTGAGCTCACGCCCGGTCGCAGCTCGCAACGCGGCAACAACGGCGGCCGTCGAGACGACGGTCGGCGGCTCGCCGACGCCCTTGACGCCGTAGGGCGCGTCCGGCTCGGCCTCCTCGATCAGGACGGAGACGACCGGAGGCATGTCGAGCGTCGTCGGAATGAGATAGTCGGTGAAGCTCGCGTTCGTGATCAGCCCGTCACGCGTCTGGATCTCTTCCATCAACGCCAGCCCGAGGCCCTGCGCGGTTCCGCCCTCGATCTGGCCCGTGACCGCCTGCGGGTTCACCGCCTTGCCGACGTCCTGCGCGGTGCCGATCCAGACGACGCGCGTGAGCCCGAGCTCGACGTCGACCTCGGCAACGACGCGCATCGCCGCGCACGCGTAGGCGACGTGCGCCCGCTCGCCGGTGATCTGCCCGGTCTCCGGGTCGAGCGGCGTCGTGCGCGGATGACGGTAGATCCGCTGGACGTCGACCTCCTTGCCGCCGTTTCGTTCCCGCTCCTCGAGCGCCGCACGGCAGGCATCGCGCACAGCGCCGGACGCCATCCACGTCATGCGCGACGCCGACGCCGACCCGGCCGAGTCGACCGTCGCGGTCGTGTGCGGCGCGAGCACGACGTCGGTCGAGCCAAGCTCCGTGCGAGCGACCTGCAGGATCACGTTGGCCACGCCCTGGCCCACCTCCGCGGCGGCGCAGTGCACCTCGGCACTCCCGTCCTTGTGCAGCCGCACGCGCGCAGCCGCGTAATCGTCGAAGCCTTCGGAGTAGCCGATGTTCTTGAACCCGACGGCGAAGCCGACGCCGCGTCGGACACCTTCGCCGCGAGACGTGTTCCCCGAGCCGCCGGGAAGACGCATCGGGTCTCGCGGCAGCTCTTCCTGCTCGGGGATGTCGAGCGCGGCTGCGCGACGGATCACATCAGCGACGGGAAGCGTCCCCGTGATCTTTTGTCCGGTCGGCAACGACCCGCCCGGACCGAGCGCGTTCAGCAGGCGCAGCTCGATCGGATCGATGTCGAGCGCCTCCGCGAGCTTGTCCATCTGCGCCTCGTGCGCGAAGCACACCTGCACCGCCCCGAAGCCGCGCATCGCGCCGCACGGTGGATTGTTGGTGTAGACGCACGTGCTCTCGATCAGTGCATTGTCGACTGCGTAGGGACCGACCGCGAACGACGCGGCGTTCGACGTCACCGCAGTCGAGCTCGAGGCATACGCGCCGCCGTCGAGCAGAATGCGCACGCGAACATTGACGAGCTTGCCGTCGCGGCTCGAACGGTGCTCGGCCCAGATCTTCGCGGGATGCCGGTGGATGTGGCCGACGAACGACTCCTCGCGGTTGTAGACGATCTTCACAGGCCGGTCCGTGTGCAGTGCCAGCAGCGCGCCGTGCAGCTGCATCGACAGATCCTCACGGCCGCCGAACGCGCCTCCGACACCGGCCAGGTGGATGCGGACCTGCTCGGGCTTCAGGTTCAGGCAAGGCGCGACCTGGTCGCGGTCGACGTGCAGCCATTGCGTGGCGACGTAGATGTCGACGCCGCCCTCCCCATCCGGGACCGCGAGCCCCGACTCCGGGCCGAGGAACGCCTGATCCTGGATCCCGACCTCGTAGACCCCGGAGACGGTCACGTCGCCCTCCGCCTCGGGATCGCCGTGCCGGATCACGAGCGAGCGCACGATGTTCGGACGCGCATCGTCGCGATAGCCGTGGCCCATCGTCGGCCGGTCCGGATGGAGCGGGTCCTGCTCGGTCGCCCGCTCGGGATCGACCACCGGCTCGAGCGCCTCGTACTCGACCTGGATCCGGGCTGCCGCCCTGCGCGCCTCCTCCGGATGCTCGGCGGCAACGAGTGCGACAGGCTCGCCGAAGTAGCGCACGCGCTCGTAGGCGAGCACGGGCTGGTCGGGGAACTCGAGGCCGTAGCGTTTCTCGCCCGGCACGTCCTCGTGCGTCAGCACCGCGTGAACGCCGGGCATGCCGACCGCCTGCGAAACGTCGATCGAGACGATGCGCGCGTGTGCGTGCGGGCTCCGCAGCGTGTGACCCCACAGCATCCCGGCCGCCTGGAGATCGCTCGAGTAGGCGAACTCGCCCGTGACTTTCGGAACGCCGTCGACCCGGGGCGTGCTGTCCCCGACACGGCCAAGCTCAAGCCTCGGTGAAGCGGTCTCGCTCACAACGCGGCGGCCGCCATGCGCACGGCGTCGAAGATCTTCGCGTAACCCGTACAGCGACAGAGGTTGCCGGAGAGAGCCTCCCGGATGTCGTCGTCGCTCGGATACACGTTGCGCTTCAGGAGATCGGCGGCTGCGACTACGAGCCCCGGCGTGCAGAAGCCGCATTGCACCGCGCCCGCCGCAACGAAAGCCTCCTGCACCTTGTGCAGCCGGCCGTCGTCGGCCAGCCCCTCGACCGTGACGATCTCGTGCCCCTCCGCCTGCGCGGCCAGCACGAGGCACGAGCACACGAGCTTGCCGTCCAGCAGCACGGAGCACGAGCCGCACTCCCCCTGCTCGCAGGCGTTCTTCGAGCCGGGGAAGCCAAGCTGCTCGCGGAGCGCGAAGAGCAGGCTTTCACCCTCCCAGACGTCGGCCTCGTGCGACTCGCCGTTGATGCGCAGCTCGATCTTCATACGAGACACCGGTCGAGCGCGCGCTTCGTGAGGATGCGGAGCGCGTGCCGCCTGTACGCCGCGGTGCCGCGGACGTCGTCGATCGGGCTGGCCGCTTCGGCGACGCGCTGCGGAAACGAATCCGCATCGCCGAGCCCGGCATGCACGAGAGCAGGCACAGGCCCGGCGGAACCGAAGGCCGCGCGCAGGCTCTCTCCCTCTACGTGCACCGCGAGCGAGACGACCGCGATCACCATCGCGTTGCGCGGTCCGACCTTCATGAATGTCTGCCTGCTCTCTTCGGCGCCGCCGACGGTTACGCCGAGGATCAGCTCGTCCTCCGCGAGCACGTTCTGCTTCGGCCCGACCAGGAACTCCTCGAGGGAGACGACGCGCTCGCCGCGCCGGCTTCCGAGCTTCACTTCGGCGCCGCACACAAGCAGCGGCGGCAGTGCGTCGCCCGCAGGCGACGACGTCCCGAGATTCCCGCCGATCGTCCCGCGGTTCCGGATCTGCGGGCCGCCGACGGTCCGGGCTGCCTCGGCGAGCGCAGGCAGCGCCTCGGCAAGCCGCGGCTCCATTGCCTCGGAGTAGGTGAGGCCGGCGCCGAGCCAGACCTTGTCGTCCTCCCGCGACCAGCCGCGGAGCTCGGCCACCTCGTTGAGGTTGAGGAGAACAGGGGGCCGGGCCCGGTCGAAGTTCAGCTCGACCATGACGTCCGTCCCACCCTGGATCGGGACGGCTTCGGGGCGCTCCGCCTTCAGGCGCAGCGCCTCTTCGAGGCTGCGGGGCGTCAGCACGTCCACGGGGGCGAAGCGTACTTCGCCGTCATGGGAGAATCGCCTCGCCGTGCCGACCGATCTCTCCCGACGCCTCGCCGTCGCC
>DATHGN010000120.1:0-9529 GCA_035317565.1 Gaiellaceae bacterium | reverse complement strand
GCGTCCACGACGGTCTCGCCTGGGCGGACCGCAAGGAGCTCGCGCACCTCGCCGGCGAGAACGGGGACGTGATCAGTCGCGCTTGTCTGCAAGACGTTCGGCAACATCCTCCGCACTCCCTTCGACTTCTGCCAGCTCTTTGCGCCAGGCGGCGCGGTCCCAGACCTCGAGCCGGTCGTTGACACCCGCTACGACAACCTCCTTGCTCAGCTTCGCGTGCTCGATCAGCTGAGCAGGAATCATCACGCGGCCCTGTTTGTCGAGCTCGGCCTCGGACGCCCCGGAGAAGAAGTGCCGCTGAAGCCGCCGGCCTTCCGGGCTGAGCGGATCCAGCGTGGACAGTCGCGAGTCGACGAGTCGATCCCAATCCTGACGACGGAAGGCGTACAGGCAGCCGTCGAGCCCCCGCGTGATGACAACACCGTCAATGAAGGCTTCTCGGAACTTGGCCGGAAGAGTGAGACGGTTCTTGTCATCGAGTGTGTGGTCGTAGGCGCCTAGGAGCATTGCCGGGGGTTGGGGGAGATTACCACTTCGCCCCACTTTAAACCACCCTCCCCCACCTGTCCACCCCGGAAGGGGGATTTCCGGAGCTCCTAGGGCAAGAGGTCCCCGGCCCCGATTTGGCCGTGGTAGGGCCCTCGGCCGGTCATGACCGCTGCGCCGCACCGGGCGGCGACCTGGACCGCGTCCTCGACGGCGTCCCCCCGGGCGAGGGCGAAGGTCAGGCCGGAGGCGAAGCAATCGCCGGCTCCGTAGGTGTCCACGACCGGGCCCGGGAGCGGCGTCGAGCGGAATGGGCCGCCGGGCTGGAGCCACCCGCCGAGCCCACCCGCGGTCGTGACCGCGACGTGCGGGGCCGGATCCAGGTCGCCCGGCCGGTAGACCTCGGCCTCGTCCTCCCCGCTTCCGACCACCGCATCGAGCTGGACGCCCGCCTCCTTCAGAGTCGCGAGCTCTCGGGAGGTCGCGACGAGAACGCGGGCCGCGCGGCTGTACCGGAGCGCATCGGCGTCGCCGCTGACGAAGAAGACGGCGTCCATCTCCCGCAGCTCGTGCCACGGCAGCCTGCTGTCGCCCCCGCGCGGGATCAGCTTCTGGCTCAGTACGGTGATCGTCCGCTCGCCTGTGTCGTCGACGTACGTGAACGCGCGGCGGGTCGGCTCGGCATCGGGGATCGCCTTGACGTCGACACCACGCTTGGTCAGCTCCGCACGGGAACGGCGCCCGAGCTCGTCGGAGCCGAGAGCGGTGAAGAACACGCACGACCCGGCCAGCCTCGCGAGCTGGACGGCCGCCACCGCTCCGCCTCCCGCGGGCTCTTCCCACGTCTCGAGGGCGTGGCTGATCTCCCCGGGGAGCGGCACGGTCGCCACCCGGGCGAACTCCACCCACTCGATGTGCCCGACCACGGCGACCTTCATGGTGGGATCCTCACACCTGAGGCCCCACTAGCGTTTCAGGATGTCGAGGATGACCTTGCCGCCCTTCGAGAGGTTCTACGAGCAGTACCGCGAGGAGATCTTCGGATTCCTCATGCGCCGGCTCGGCAGTGAGCGGGCCGAGGATGCCTTCCAGGAGACGTTTCTCCGCGCTCTGCGGGCCTATCCCAAGCTGCAGCACGGCGAGCATCTGCGAGCGTGGGCGTACACGATTGCCAGCCGGATCGCGATCGACGAGCACCGCCGCCCGCGCGCGGACGCGGACCTGCCGGAGCTCGCAGCGCTCGACGGACGGCCCGCATTCGCGCAACTCGAACACCTCGCCGACCAGCTGCCTCCGACGGAACGCGCCGCGGTCGTACTGCGCTACGGCTACGACCTCGACTACGCGGAGATCGGAGCCGCCCTCGGCTCGAACGCCACGGCGGCCAGACAGGCCGCCTCCGCCGGCATCCGCCGGCTACGACAGAAGGAGCTTTCGTGAACGCTGTCTCCCCCGAACTCGATCGTCGCTTCCGCGATGCCGCGGCCGCGGAGGGCTTGCTCGACGCCGCCTTCGACTTCGTCGACTCGCCCGTCGGCCCGTTGCTCGTCGCCACGAGCGCGCGCGGGCTCTGCCGGATCTCCTACGACGCCGACCCGGAGCGCGAGCTCGAACAGCTCGCGCGCGACTTCGGCGTACGCGTGCTGCGCTCGGCGAAGCCGATCGATCCCGCGCGGCGCGAGCTCGACGAGTACTTCGAGGGCAAGCGACACACCTTTGACCTTCCGATCGACGTCGCCCGGCTCGCGGACTTCAACCGCCGCGTCCTTCGGGAGCTTGCGCGCGTCCCGTACGGAGAGGTCGTCACGTACGGCGAGCTGGCCGCACGCTCGGCGCGGCCGCGCGCGGCGCGCGCCGTCGGCACGGTGATGAACAGAAACCCACTGCCGATCGTCCTTCCATGCCACCGCGTGGTCGGCGCGAACGGCAAGCTCGTCGGGTACGCCGGCGGGCTCGACCGCAAGGAAAAGCTGCTCAGGCTCGAGGGCGCAATCCTGTAGGCTCGGCCACATGCATCGCTGGCGAGCCATCTGCTGCACGCAGCACGGCTAGCCCGCCGCTTCCGACTACAGCGTCCGTGGAAGCGGCGGGACAGGGCGCGAACCCGACCCGCGTCACGGTTTCGCGCACCTTCCCGCACGACTGAGAGGAAGGTGACGCGATGCCAATGCCGCATCGCACGCAGATGCGACTGATCAAGCGCCGGCTCGTCGGCAAGGATGGCTCGGAACGCGTGCGTGAGCTGAGGTCGATCCTCGGCGAACTACCCGGTTACAAGAACGGCCCGTATGCGGACATCCGCAAGTGGGTCGAGGCGCAGCTCGACCAGACGAGAGTGCGCAAACGCGTGACGCATCGCGACTCGATCGCGGTCCGGCGAGAGGGCGCCGCACAGATCGCACTGGTCGGGCCGCCGAACGCCGGCAAGTCGTCGCTTCTGCAGGCGCTCTCCAACATCCAGATCAAGACGGGCGCCTATGCCTTCACGACGACCCGCCCTGTACCCGCGCTCACACGGATCGGCGGCGTACTCGTGCAGCTCGTCGAGATTCCGGGGCTCATCGAAGGGGCGTCCGAAGGCCGCGGCGGCGCACGCCCGCTGCTCGGCGTGCTGCGCGGCGCAGATGCGATTCTCTTCTGCCACGACGCAAGCGCGCCCGTCGAAGAGCTGCGGGCTGTCATGGCCGAGGTGGCGGAGGCAGAGATCGAGCGCCCAGCCGTGATCGCCGCGACGAAGAGCGACGAGGCCGACGGCGCCGCGCTGCGAGCGGCATTCCCGGAGCTTCGGGTCGTCGAGGTCAGCGTGCTCGACGATGCGAGCATCGAGCAGCTGCGTGAGATCATCTGGCAGCTGACCGGGCTGATGCGCGTCTATCTACGCGACGACCAGCATCCGATCGCGCTGCAGCCGCCGGCCACCGTCCTCGACGTCGCTGATTCGATCCACCACGACCTCGGCGCACGCTGCACGGGAGCGCGGGTCTGGGGACCCTCAGCGCGCTTCGAGGGTCAACAGGTCGGGCGCGGGCACGAGCTCACGGACGGTGACACCGTAGAGATCCTCGATTAACGCCTTATGGCTGGGTGCGGTAATGGAGGTGAACGACGCCGTTGGCAAAACGGCGCTCGTCGAGCAACTCGAGCTCCACGCGGACACCCTCGGGGAGGGAGTGTTTTCCTCCCCCGACCAGCACGGGAGCGAGGAAGAAGTGGAGCTCGTCGACCAAGCCGGCCTTGATCGCCTGGGCAGCAAGCTCGGGACCCCCGATGGTGATGTCACGGTCTGCGGTCGCCTTTAGCTGCCGGACCGCATCGAGGTCGAATTCCCGTTCGATGCGCGTCCTGGCGCTGGCTACCTCGGCCAGCGTCCTCGAGTAGACGATCTTGTCGGCCGCCTTCCAGATCTTCGCGTAGTCCCGGAAGAACGGCGGCTGGTCGGGAGCGGTGTCGGCGGTCTCCCAGTACGCCATCACCTCGTACATGCGGCGCCCGTAGAGGTGGGTGCCGAACGGACGCTCCAGGTCGTTGACGAAGACGTGCACCTCCTCACTCGGTTCGGCCCAGTCGAAGTTGCCGTCCTCATCCGCGACGTAGCCGTCGAGTGACGTGAGCGCCGAATAGATCAGCCTGGCCATCGGCTAGGCACCACCGCGTTGGCGCTCGTCGTCCTGCCGGACCCAGAGCGTCACCAAACGCGCAACCAGCGTCACGAGGAAGACGGAGCCGAGTAGGGCTTCGATCACCGTCAGCGCCTGAGGCAACCCGACCGCCGGGGAAAGATCGCCGAAGCCGAGCGTCGTCAGTGCCACGAAGCTGAAGTAGAGGAACTCGCCCTGCGTGCGAGGCCCCGGCTGCGCGAAGAAGGACGAGTCCCTGAAGTCGTGCACGGCCAGGAAGAGAAACGCGAACAGCAGTCCGATGAGGACGTAGGCGCAGAGGGCTCCGAGGATCGTCTCGGACGTGACCTGCCGGTGGTGCAAGACGCGGTTGATCGTGATCGGCAACGTCGCGGTCACGAGCAACGCCACCGGCAGCAGGTAGGTCAGCCCGACGACTGAGGCCGAGTCGACGATCAGCACGATCGGAGCGAGCGCGACGCAGGCAGCGACGAGAATCCACTGTCGTCGTGTCACCCGGTGTCCGGAGGCCGGGTCGCTGATCGCAACGACGAGCGCGGCCGCGGACAGAAGGGTGCTCCCGATCGCACCCCAACGGCGGTCGTCAACGAGCTCGAGCAGGAAGAAGTTTGCGAGCAGCAGCACCAGGAGGCTGGCGTAGCTGTCGACGAACCGGATGATGTCCTGCCTGGCCGCGCTGCGCACGTAACGGCCGGCTACGGCCAACGCGGGTCGCGCTGTTCGACGCGCTCGGCCGCACGCCAGTCGTCTCGCGGCGGGACGAACACGTCCAGGACGACGGCGCCCTCCGGCCCGACGTGGACCTCGTGCGGAACGTTGGACGGGATCGACCAGGTGCCTCCCGGCCCGAGCTCGCGAGTCTCGTCGCCCACACGGAACACGAGGGAGCCGCTCAAGCAGATCCCGAGCTGTTCGTTCTCGTGCTGGTGCTCCGGTACGTGGCTCCCTGGATCGAGCTCGACGACGCCGAGCGTGATGCGCTGACCGTGCAGGACGCGTGCGTGCACGCCGTCCCAGATCTTCTGGAGCTCGAACGACGAGAGATCGCCCAACGCACTCATGCGGGAGCGAGCCTACCCGTCGAGCAACCTGTACCCCACCCCCCACACGTTCACGACGAACGCGCCAGGCGCCGCCGCCGATAGCTTGCGCCGCAGCCGAGAGGCATGCGAGTCGAGCGTGCGCGTCCGCCCGAGGGAACGGAATCCCCAGACATCACGCAACAGCTGCTCTTTCGTAAAAACGCGCGTGGGATCGGTCATCAGCTTCAGCAGCAGCTCGTACTCCTTGCTTGCAAGCGCAACCGGCACGCCGTCGACGGTGACGCACCGAGTTGCACGATCAGCCACGACCGGCCCGGCTCGCAACGTCTCGTGCCCCGTAGGCGACGTCCGCCGCAGGACAGCACGGATCCGCGCCAGCAGCTCCTCGTAATCGAACGGCTTCGCGAGGAAGTCGTCGCAACCGCGGTCGAGCGCGCGAACCCGGTCAACCGTGTCCGACTCGGGCCCGCCCAGGACGATCACGGGCACGTCGCCGTGCCGGGCCCGGCACTCCTCGAGCGCACCGGAGTCACCGAGCAGGACGAGGTCGGGTCGCGCCTCCCCCTCGACGACCTGGAACCCGTCGTTCCGCAGATGGCGCTCGAGAAAGCCACGCGTGTCGGGCTGGGATTCCGCAAGCAGCAACGCGGTCGACATGTGAACGAAAGTAGCGCCGTCTTCGCGACCCGACCAGATGTCCTTTCGTGCGAAATCGTGACGAAACTTCTACAGCCGACCGCTTCGGACGGTGGTCGCCGTGCGGGTTAAGAGCTCCTTTACAAGGGCGCGGCAATGTGTGTCCTGCGTGAAGGCACAGGCTTGGATCGCAGCGATCGTCCTCGAAGCGGTACTGCTCACGGGAAGCTCGAATGGCACCGCTTCGTCGACGGCATGGATCGTCTTCGCGGCTTCGCCGCAACACGGCACCCAGCCCTCGCAGCTCTTCCGAATCACGACAACCGGCGAGGGTCTGAACCAGATCACGACCGGGGTCCGAGCCGCAACCGAGCCGGCCTTCTCGCCTGACGGCACGCGAGTGGCGTTCACCCGGGCTTTCTCGGGGATCTTCGTCATGCGCGCCAACGGAACGAGGCTCACTCGCCTCACCGACGGTGGCGACGACCACTTTCCGGTCTGGGCTCCGGACGGCACGAGGATCGCATTTCTTCGGCCGACGGCGTCCTCGCCGACCAAGGGCGGCTCTTTCAAGCTCTTCGTGATGAATGCGAACGGTCGCCGTCAACACGTCCTTCGGCTGGCTCCGCATCCGGCCGGGCGACCGTCCTGGTTACCCGGCGGCAAGTCCATCGTGATCTCGTCGAAGGGGTCCTTCTACGAGGTGAATGCGAGCAACGGGAAGGTGAAGCGCCACTTCGGGCCGACCTATGATGCGACGAACGGCGCGCCCTTCTGGACGCTGGCGCCGAACGGCAGGACGATCGCCGTGATCGGTCCGCGTCCGGGGCCTGGGGGATGTGAGGGGGTCGCCTGTGAGGTCTCGGCGCTGTACCTGCTGCGATTCGGGGCCACACTCCAACGGTGGTTCGCCGACGACTCCGGGCTGGCGGGCTGGTCACCGGACAGTCGCACGCTGGTCTTTGCACGCGGCGGTACGTTGAATCTCCAGGCGGCCAGTGGCGGTCCGGCGAAGGTCCTCGCCGTCGGAGAACCTGAAGAAAACGCCCCTCTGGGCGATGCTCCGCCCGCCTGGCAACCGTAGGTCTACAGGCGACCGCTTCGGACAACGCCCCAAAGGAGCCAGATGCCGAGCAGTCCTGAGAGCGCGAAGCCGATCACCGAGATGAGGTTGATCCCGAGCACGTGCGGCCCGGCCTTGGCGAAGATGCCGATCAGGCTCGACCCGATCAATCCGCCCGCGACGACCATCGCGATCACGAGCCGGTTGAAGACGACGTCCAACCGGTTCAGCAGGTCGTCGAGGCCCTTGTGGACGAAGCCGATCTCGATCTGGCCGTCCCGGAACTCCTCCAGGATGTCGTGGATCTGGTACGGAAACTCGAGCGCCATTGCACCGAGCTTGAGCGACTCCTTACGCGCTTGACCGACCATTCGCTTCGGGGTGAATCGCTCGAGCATCAACGAACGCGCGTACGGACGGGCCACCTCGAAGACGTTGAAGTCCGGGTAGAGGTCGACACCGACCGAGCCGAGCGTCGCGATCGCCTTGTCCAGCAGCAGGAATCGGGTCGGCAGCTGGAGGTTCATCGAGTAGATCAGCTGGAAGGCCTCCCGGATCACCTGCAGCGGATCGATCTCCGCCAGGCTCGCGCCGTAGTAGCGGTAGTACATCTCGCGCAGCTCGGCGAGGAACTCCTCCTCCCGCTCCTTTGGGTAGCGCACGCCGAGCTCAGAGAGCCTGCGTGGCAACGCCTCGACATTCTCCGCGGCCGCGTCGATGAACATCCGCGTCAGCTTCGACAGGTCGTCGTCGGTCAGCTTGCCGACCGCGCCGAAGTCGACCAATCCGATCTGTTCGCCGTGCCCGAGGACGAGGATGTTGGCGGGATGAGGATCGCCGTGGAAGAACCCGTGCCGGAAGATCATCGTCATCCAGGTCTCCGTCATCAGGTACGCGAGGTCGCGACGATCCTCGATCGACCATTGGTTTGGATCGAGGTCGGCGACCTGGACGCCGTCGATCCATTCGAGCGTCAGCACCCGGCTGCGCGTGTAGGTCCAGAAGACCTTCGGCACGCGCACGTGCGGATGCCCTGCGAAGTTGCGGTGGAACGTCTCGGCGTTACGCGCCTCAAGGCGGTAGTCGAGCTCCTGCCGGATCGACCGGGAGAACTCGTCGACGAGCTGGTGCGCGTCGATGAAATCGAGCGCACGGACGCGCTCCTTTGCGATCCGCGCAGCCTGGTAGAGCAAGGCGACGTCCGCTTCGATCTGACGCGGCGCGCCCGGGCGCTGCACCTTCACCGCGACGCGTTTCCCGTTCGGGAGGGTCGCGCGGTGGACCTGGCCGATCGACGCCGCAGCGATCGGCTTGTCGTCGAACTCGAGGAAGAGTTGGTCGATCGACAGGCCGAGGTCTTCCTCGATCACCTTCTCGACGTCGGCGAACGGGAAGGGGCGCACGTCGTCCTGGAGGCCGCGCAGCTCGGCGATGATGTCGGGCGGGAGAACGTCGGGACGCGTCGAGAGGAGCTGTCCGAACTTGACGAACGTCGGGCCGAGCTCGTCGAGCATCTCGCGCAAGTGCTGGCCACGCTGTGACGGCTGATCGTCGGCCTCGAGGCGCGATCGGCGCGGGAACAGATCCGTGAGGCGGTGGGTGTCGAACCAGTACCCGAAGCCGTGGCGAACCGCGACCTGCGCGATCTCCGAGAGGCGGCCGAGGTTGCGGGTTGCCGGCTGGGCCATCGCTTCAGTGTGACGGATTACTCTCGCGGGGCGAGCGGGACGGCGGCTCGCTGGCGTGCCCACGGGCCGGGCGGCGTCAGGAGCGACTCCACACGGAGATACGCCATCCCGACGAGCGGCAGGTCCGCGAGCCGCTCGACACAGAGATAGCGCGGCCGCCACTCGGGCGCGAACTTCCGGCTGAAGACGAGCAACCGCTCCAGCTGGAACACCCGGTCGCCTGCTTTCAGTCCTGCGCGCGCGAGCGCCTCGAGCGGGTTGCGCGGCGTGTCTACGAGCAGGTCGGAGAAGACGCAGAAGTTGAGCGAGATCTCCTCGGCGCCGCGGCCGCGCGCCCAGTCCATGAGCTCCGCAATCAGGAATTCCATCAGACCGTTGGGGGTGCCGGGGTCGCGGCGCATCGCGCCGAGCGAGTAGCCCTGCCCACTCGGGACGAGATGGAGAAAGCCGCCGACGGACCCGTCACATTCTGCGAGTGCGAAGAATGTCTCCGGCTCGCTGAAGTGGTCGTCCATCGCCATCGAGAAGCCACGTTCGACGTTCATGCCGCGCCAGACCGCAGACACTCGCTCGAGCTCGGCGCGCAGCATTGCGTCGACGTCGCCTGCGGCGACGACTCGGAACCGGTAGCCCTCACGTTGGAGGCGGGTCACAGACTGGCGCACCTTGCGAATCGGCCGGCCCTCCAGCGAAAACGCCGAAGGACGGACAACCGCCTCGTCCCCGATCTTGATCGCCCGCAGGCCGAGAGCGGCAGCGACGGGTAAGAACTCGCTGCGGACGCTCAGCAGCGCGAGCCGCCAGCCACGCGAGTGACACACGCGACGGAACTCGCTGAGCAGCTCCGGAATCTCCGCGCGCTCGCCGACAGGATCTCCGCTCACGAGGGCGCAGCCGCCGACGACCTTGTAGGCGAGGAAGCTTCTGTGGCTCGGCGAGAAGAAGTAGCTCTTGTCCCGGCGCAGGCTGAAGAAC
>DATHGN010000119.1:0-14228 GCA_035317565.1 Gaiellaceae bacterium | reverse complement strand
TCCGGCATAACGCCGAGTATTGCAGGGCATTTGTGAGAGGATCCCCGCCTTGACGGCCCACCGCTACGTCTACGACTTCGACGAGCCTTCCGAGGGAGGCCGTGAGCTCCTCGGCGGGAAGGGGGTCGGGCTCGCCGAGATGACGCAATTGGGCGTTCCGGTGCCCGCGGGCTTCACGATCACGACCGATGCGTGCCGGGCGTACAGATCGAACGCCAAGGCGCTGCCGGATGGGCTCGCCGACGAGATCGACCGTCACCTCGAGGCGCTGGAGCGGAAGTCGGGCAAACGTTTCGGCGACACGAGCGACCCGCTGCTCGTCTCGGTCCGCTCGGGCGCTGCGGTCTCGATGCCGGGGATGATGGACACGATCCTGAATCTCGGAATCAACGACGAGGCGGTGCAGGGCCTCGCGGGCGCGACCGCCAACGAGCGGTTCGCGAACGATTCCTACCGGCGCCTGATTCAGATGTACGGCGAGGTGGTCGACGGAATCGCGGGGCACCGCTTCGAGCAGGCGCTGACCGATCTCAAGAAGTCGCGTGGCGTCTCCCAGGACGTCGACCTCGCCGCCGAGGATCTCGGCGAGCTGATCGCGACCTACAAGAAGATCTACGAGGAGGAGACCGGTGCAGGCTTTCCGCAGGATCCGCGCGACCAGCTGACACGGGCGGTCGAGGCGGTCTTCGATTCGTGGGACGCGCCACGTGCCATCGTCTACAGGCGCAGATACGACATCTCCGACGAGCTCGGCACGGCGGTCAACGTCGTGCAGATGGTCTTCGGAAACAAGGGCGAGGAGTCAGGCACGGGCGTCGCGTTCACGCGTGACCCGTCGACCGGCGAGCCGGGACTCTACGGTGAGTTCCTCGCCAACGCCCAGGGCGAAGACGTCGTCGCCGGCATTCGAACGCCGGAGCCGCTCGCGCGCATGGAGCAGCAGCTTCCGGCAGCGTTCCAACAGCTGCTCGAAACGATGCGCCGGCTCGAGGAGCACTACCGCGACATGCAGGACATCGAGTTCACCGTCGAGGACAATGCGCTCTATCTGCTGCAGACGCGGTCGGCGAAGCGCACGGCCGCCGCTGCGGTGAAGTCCGCAGTCGACATGGTCGACGAAGGATTGATCTCGCGCGAGCAGGCGGTGACGCGCATCGACCCGGCGCAGCTCGACCAGCTGTTGCATCCAATGATCGATCCGACGGCAGACTGGGAGGTGGCGGCCAAGGGGCTGAACGCCTCGCCGGGCGCGGCGTGCGGGAAGATCGTGCTGGACGCGGACACTGCCGAGGAACGCGGCGCGGCGGGGGAGAGTGTCATCCTCGTTCGCTGGGAGACCACACCGGACGACATCCACGGGCTGATCCAGGCGGCGGGGATCCTCACGGCCCACGGCGGCATGACGTCGCACGCAGCAGTCGTGGCGCGCGGGATGGGCAAGCCCTGCGTCGCCGGCTGCGATGCGCTTTCGATCGACCTCGATGCGCGCACGATCACTCTTGGCACGCAAACGCTGTCCGAGGGGGACGTGCTGACCATCGACGGCGGAACCGGTGCGGTGATCATCGGCCAGGTGCCGCTCGTCGCGCCAGAGGTCAACGACGATCTGGAGACGATCCTCGGCTGGGGCGACGAGTACCGCACGCTGAAGGTGCGTGCGAACGCCGACACGCCGGAGGACGCCGCGAAGGCGCGCGAGTTCGGCGCGCAGGGGATCGGCCTCTGCCGCACCGAGCACATGTTCATGGCCGAGGATCGCCTGCCCGTCGTGCGCGAGATGATCCTCGCCGAGGGCGAAGACGGTCGGCGTGCCGCGCTCGACAAGTTGCTCCCGTTCCAGCAGGGCGACTTCGAGGCGATCTTCGAGGCGATGGCAGGGCTGCCGGTGACGATTCGTTTGCTCGATCCACCGCTGCACGAGTTTCTGCCGCCGATCGACCAGGCGACGGACGAACGCATGCGCCGGCGCATCAAGCAGCTGCAGGAATCGAATCCGATGCTCGGCACGCGCGGCTGCCGGCTTGGATTGCAGTGGCCGGAGATCTACGAGATGCAGGTGCGCGCGATCATCCGCGCTGCACGTTCGGTGCAACGGCGCACCGGTGAAGCGCCTGTCGTCGAGATCATGCATCCGCTCGTGGGCTTCGAGGAAGAGCTGCGCCGCCTGCGTGAGCTAACCCTGCGCGTCGCGGAGGAGGAGGCACCGGAGGTCGAGTACCTCTGCGGGACGATGATCGAGCTCCCGCGCGCCTGCGTCCGGGCCGACGAGATCGCCGGGCACGCCGACTTCTTCTCTTTCGGGACGAACGACCTGACGCAGACCGCTCTTGGTTTCTCCCGCGACGATGCGGAGGGGAAGTTCCTGACGTACTACCTCGAGGACGGCATTCTGGACAAGAACCCGTTCGAGACGATCGACATCGGCGGCGTCGGGGACCTGATGCGGATCGCGGTCGAGCGTGGACGCGGGGTCAAGCCGGATCTGAAGCTCGGCATCTGCGGGGAGCACGGCGGGGAGCCGAAGTCCGTCGCGTTCTGCCACGAGCTCGGTCTCGACTACGTCTCGTGCTCGCCGTACCGTGTGCCGCTGGCGCGGCTCGCCGCGGCTCAGGCCGCGCTCGCCTCGAGCGGGACGGCGACGTATGCGGCGGCGGGCGGCTGATGAGCTACGCGATCCTTGTCGACGGCGACCGCGTGGCGCGCGTCAAGTCCGATGACGCAGTGCGGACCTGGATCTCGAAGTACCGCGAGGAGCACGCAGAGGACGACCCCGCAGCGGCGCATGTGCAGATTCTCCAGCAGGGCGCCTTCTGGTTCATATCCGGCGGCAAGCTCATCGACCGTGAGCGGTTCTTCTAGCTGACGAGCATCACCTGGAACGAGGTTCGTGCGCGGCGACTCGCCAGGAGCTTCGTCACGGAACGGGCAGGGCCGGAAGGCGTCGTCGAGGTTGCGCACAGCACGTGCGGGATCCACGCGCAGGTCCAGGCCGCGGCCGAGCTCTCCCTGAACGCCCGCGTCGACGGGATCGTCCAGCAGGACGTGCGCGATGCGTTGTGGCGCGATCGCACGCTGGTCAAGGCGTGGACGGTTCGCGGAACGCTCCACCTGCATCCTGCCGCTGAGCTTCCGCTCTGGTACGCGGCGCGGAATGCCATCGACACCGGCAACCGGGAAGGCCTACCGCCGTGGCGCGATCCAGCGGGCGTCGTTCATCCGGCGCTGTCACCGGACGAGGTTGACGCCGTAGCCGCTGCGGTTCGCGCTGCGCTCGACGGGCGCTGCCTGCTGCGCGAGGAACTCGTCGAGGAGGTGGCCGGGCAGACCGGCCCTGCCGCACGCCAGCGGTTGCGCTCCGGCTTCGCCTTCTTCCTGAGCGACGTCTGCCAGGGCCCGCCCCAGGGAAACAAGGTCAGGTTCGCCAGGCCCGATCAGTGGATCGAAGGCTGGCAGGAGATCGACTCCGACGAAGCGCTCCGCGAAGTCTGCCGCAGCTACCTCCACACCTACGGCCCGGCTCGACCCAATGAGTTCCGCGAGTGGTTCGGCTCCGCAACCTTCAAGACTGCGGATGCGCGCACGCTCTTCGAGTCGCTCGGCGACCTCGAGGAGGTCGACGTCGAAGGGCACCACGCGTGCGTCGCCGCGGGAGACACCCATTTCCCCGGTCCGGTGGCGAGTGTCCGTCTTCTCCCCGAATACGACGCGTACATCATGGGCTTCCGTGAGCGCGGCTACTTGGTGCCCGCGGAGGCGCGAGCCCAAGTTGCAGCACACGGTCGCGGAAAATACGAGGGCCCGGCGGGAGTTCGCTTTCTGCTGATCGACGGCATCGCATCCGGGCTCTGGGAGCGTAAGAAGAAGGCGAAGCAGGTCGAGTTGCGCGTGACCCCGATGAGACCGCTCCACAAAGGCGAGCGCACGGCTCTGGCGGACGAGGCTGAACGCATCGGTGCGTTCCTCGGCCTCGAGCCGGTGCTTACGGTCGTATGACGACCGGGGTGCCGAGCGGGACTGCGCGCATCAGGTAGCGCAGGTCGGCGTCGCGTGCGTGCACACAGCCGGCGGAGACCGCACGGCCGAAATCGCCGGCCGCGAGAGTGCCGTGGATAGCGATGCGGTTGCCGCCACTCCAGCCCGCAGGAAGATTCGGCTGGATTGCTGAGAGCGCGAGGATGCAACAGCCGTACGCGGCGCTGTACGCGCTGCCTCTCAGCTTGTCGGTCACGGCAAAGCGTCCGGTCGGTGTCGGCGATCCGGCGCGGCCGACTCCGACGCTGAGCCGGCGCAGAACGGCGCCGTCACGCTTGACGGTGAGCGTCCGAGCCGAAAGATCGACGTCGAGCTCCAGTCGAGTGCGCTGGTAGCGCAGGCCACCGGCCCGTGCGTCGACCCAGACGACACGGTTGTTGCCGACGCCGGCTTCGGTGACCGCGAGCCAGCGGCCGCGTTGCGTGCCCACGACGCTGAACGACTGCGGAGAGCCGAACTGGGTCGTCGAGCCCACACGGGCAAGGACGGGACCGAACGGCCGGCTGCGCAGTGCCAGTGCGTGACCGGGACGGACCTGCACGATGACGTGAGCGCGTGGCTTGGGCCGCTGAGGTCCGATCTGCGCCCAACGGCCGCTCTTCGTGGGTGCGTCGAGCTGAACACGCCCGACGGCTGTCGTCGGAGCGAACGCGGCTGCGCCTGCCGCGACGCAGACGACAGCGATGAGGGCAAAGAGCGATCGACCCACGCAAGGTGGATCGGCAGAGTCCCTCGATCAAGGCTCCCTCGAACGAGTTCCCTCGAACGAGGGAGGGCGCTAGAGGGTTGATGTGAAATTGGGCCGCCGCCGGGGGCGCTCCAGACCAAGCCGGGCAGTGCGGTCGTTCGCGGTGCGTAGCGGCGCTACGTGCCGCGGGCGGGCGTGCTGATCCGGCGCCGTGTCTGGTGCGTCATCCGGCCCGGCCGAATTTCACATCAGGCCACTAGTCCGCGGCCAGCTCTCTTGCGAACGAGCCGCCGCCGATGATGCGTTCGGCGCGATCGTGCACGCGTTCGCGGAGCTCGCGGTCAGAGGTCACGACCCAGACGGGCGGGTCGAGCTCGCGAACGAGACGCGCGATCTGATCGTCTCCGGACTCGCTGCCTTCCCAGACGACCTGCACCTCGTGGCCCTCCTGCTCCCCCCAGGCCCTGCTTCGCTCGACGAGCTCGTCCCCGGGCATGTTGGGCCAGAGCGACCGGCGCACGTTCTCCGCATCCACGAGGACGGTGGCCATCGCCGCCACGCCCGGTTAGGCGTAGCCCTTCGCTTTCCAGTATGCGACGGCGATCGAGATCACTCCGACCATGACGATCCCCGCGATCCCGAGCAGCCCAGCGCGCCCGTACGCGGCGTTTCCGCGGCCGAAGCGTGACATCGCGAGCATCGCCGCGGCTCCGCCGATGAGGCCGCCGATATGGCCGCCGACCGAGATGTTTCCGCTCCATGCAAACGTGAGGACGAGGTTCGCGACGATGACGCCCAGCGCGCTGCCCCCGAAGACGTAGTCCCGCTGCCGTTCGAGGACGAGGCCTGCGCCGAGGATCCCGAAGATCGCGCCGGACGCGCCGACGGTCGCGCTCGTGGGACTGAGGACGAGTGCGCCGGCCGACCCCGCGAGTCCCGAGACGAGGTAGATCAGCAGGTAGCGGCCCGAGCCGATCCGTTGCTCGAGCAGCGACCCGAACCAGTAGAGGCCGAGCATGTTGAGGAGGAGGTGAAAAGGCCCGTAGTGCAGGAACGCCGCCGTCACCAGCCGCCACCAGTCGCCTTGCCCGACGAAGGGCGCATAGAGGAAGCCCTTCTCGTAGATCGTGCTGTGCACGCCGTACACGCCACCGCCCTGGGCGAGCTCGGCGACGTAGACGGCGACGTTGAGCCCGATCAGCGCCTTTGTCGCCTTTGCGCCCGCGCCCTCGAAGCTCGCGCGCTGGATTCCGCGCGTCATCCGCTGAACGCCCTGCGGCTTGCCAGAGTGCTCGGGACAGCGAATCCCGACGGGCGCCATCGTCATGCACTCCGTGCAAATGGGGCGTCCGCACTCGGAGCAGGAGAGCCCCGTGGCCCGGTCGGGGTGGCGGTAGCAGGTCCGCTCGACGGGTTCAGCCATGACGGAAGTAGCGTAGTTGGATGCACATCGACGTCGCCTTCACTCCCGTCGAGACGGCTCCTGCCCCACTGGGGATCGTGGTGGACGTGATCCGTGCCACCTCGACGATTGCGCAGGCGCTTGCGGCGGGGTACGAGCGCGTCCTCTGCTGCGCCGAGATCGAGGAGGCGCGGGCGCTCAGGGCGAAGCTCCCGAGCTCGCTCGTCGGCGGCGAGCGGAAGGCGGTCCGGATCGAGGGCTTCGACGTCGGCGCCTCACCCCGCGAGTTCCTTGAGGCACGCGCCGAGACGCTGATCCTGACGACGACGAACGGGACGCGCGCGATCCTCGAGACGGCCAAGCATTGCGACCACGTCGTGCTCGGAAGCCTGCTCAACCTCGACGCAGTTGTCTCGGCGGTGGGCGAGCGCGACACGGTCGTCGCCTGCGCAGGGTTTCAGGGCGCGTTCGCGCTCGACGATGCGTATTGCGCCGGGCGTATCGTCCAGCTCGTGAAGGGCTCCCGAACCGACGCCGCGATCGGATCTGAGCTGATCGCACGCGCGTTCCCGACTGCGCTCGAGGCGTTCAACGCTCGCACGTACGGACCGCCGGGTCTCGAAGAGGACATTGCCTTCTGCGCGCGCGAGAACGTGCTCGACGTCGTGCCCCGGCTCGTCGGCATGGTCGGGCCCGCGGCCGAGATCCGCAACTCGTGAAGCTCGCACTCGTCATGGCCGGGTTCGTAGTCCTCCTGATCGTGCCGGCGAGAGCGAGTAGCACAGCCGGCAAGCCCTGGCTCTGGCAGTGCACCCAGATCCACAACGTCGAGGCGCAGTACAACTGCTACGTCAGGCTTCTTCGGAACGACATCGAAGCGTCGGGCAATCCTGCCCGCGAGGTGCCGCGCATCGACCGTCGCGTCGCCTCCGTCGGAGGGCCGGCAGAAGCAGGCTGTCACGTGCTGATGCACCAGGTGGGGAGGGAGTTCGCGCGTGACCACCACGTCACGCTCGGCAACCTGCAGCGCTACGTGCCTCGTTCGAACAATCCCAACTGCTCGGCCGGCTTCGGCATGGGGCTCGTGATGTACCTCGGGCCGCAGATCATCCGCTCGGGCGGCGCTTCCGCAGTGCGTACCTGCGCCCGGCTGCCGACGAGGTACCGCCAGTACACGTGCGTGCACGGTCTCGGTCATGCGTTGCTGCGGGCGTATCACGGCGATCTCGGCCAGGCGGTGCGCGCCTGCCGGGCGTTGCAGCGCGACTACGCACCGGATTGTGCGCAGGGCGTCTTCCACGACTACTGGATCTCGCTTCGGGGCGCCGACGGCACGACCGCGCCGAAGCGGATGATCTCGCCGCGGAAGCTCTGCGATGGTCGCCTCACCTACATCAGGCCCTGCTGGTACCGGTACTTCCTGGAGCAGCCGCTCGCGCTGCCCGTGCGCGACGCGGCGGACCTCCGGCGGTCCTGCCGCGGGTTGCACGCACTCGAGCGCTCCGGGTGCATCAGCGCCGCTGCTCTGACGATCTCGTCGAATCCCTTCGACCAGATGCACGTCTGCGAGCGACTCGGCGCGGCGGATGCGTCGGCGTGTCTTCGGGGCGTTCCCGACCAGGCTCTAGTGGGTCGCGCGTCGGCGCAACTGCGGCTGATCCGCGCGTGCGCACGAATAACGGTCGACGCGCGGGAGGGATGCTACGAGTGGCTCGGAAGGACGCTCTCAGTCGTCACGAACGGCGCGTTCCGCGAGCGAGGGTGCACGAAGCTAAGTCCCGAGCCGGCGCGGCGGGCGTGCACGACCGGCGCAGCGCGGATCCGCGCGGCTCTAGTGACCTTCTCCTAGAGGCAGCGCGCGCAACGGATCGACTGAGGCGCCGCGGACGCGGACTTCGAAGTGCAGGTGCGGCCCGGTCGCGTCACCCGTCGCGCCGATGAGGCCGACGCGGACTCCCTGGCCGATCCACACACCGAGTCGGACGTCGATGCGGGAGAGGTGCGCGTACATCGACCGCTCACCGCGTCCGTGGGCGACGATCACGAGGAAGCCCCAGCCGCCGTTCCGCCAACCTGCCCACACGACCTGACCCGACCGGGCCGCGTAGACAGGCGTACCGAGTGCGGCCGGCAGGTCGATGCCGGAATGCCACCGATCGCCCCGCGGGCCAAAGCGATCTCCGAGCACAGGCGCCGCCAACGGCCAGGCGAGCGGCAGCGGGATCGTGGGCGGCGGAGCGGTGAGCGCGCCGAGTGTCGCGGGGCCGGCGACGCCGTCCGTCTTCAGCCCGGCCCAGTCCTGGAAGCGCCGCAACGCTTTGTCGATGTGCGGGCCGAAGATCCCGTCGAAGACGCCGGAGGGAAAGCCGTGCTCTGCGAGCTGGAACTGGAGCGACGCCACGTCCCAGCCCTTGTTTCCGATCAGAACCTTGCGGCTGCCGAGCCGATGCTTGGCGAAGCGGCCGAGCGCGCGTCTCGTCTTCGGCCCGACGACGCCGTCGACGGTGAGGTGCGCGCGCTTCTGCAGGAGTCGGATCGCCCTGGCCGTCCCCGGGCCGGTGATGCCGTCGATCGCACCCTTGTAGAGCCCATGCGAGTGCAGGCCGACCTGAAGGGCGGCAACGCCCGAATCGGCCGCCACGGCGCGGGGGGTGATGGCCCCGGCGGCAAGGATCAGGGGCAGAGCAAGGAGCGCTCTGGCACGCATGGGGTGATCGTCTTCGACAGGGCTTGAGAGAACCCTTGACAGGGGAACAGGTGTTCGTGTAGAACATACGTTCCCATGGTCGCCTGCCTCCTCATCCCCGGCTTCGAGTTGCGGGCAGCGCTCCGCAAGCAGCCGGGGCTCGCGCTGCGGCCTGCGGCGCTCTCGCCGGTGGCCGGAACGGAGCCCGTCCTCGGTCCGGTGACGGCCAAGGCGGAGCGGCTCGGGGTCCGGCCGGGCATGCGGCTCGGTGAGGCGCTCGCGACCTGCCCGGAGCTCGTGCTCGTGGAGCAGGATCCTGCAGCGGCCGAGCAGGCCTGGGAAGACATCCTGCGCGCGCTCGAAGACTCGGGGTTCTCGGTCGAGCCGGCCGGAGTCGGCTCCGTCTATTTCGAGACGCGTGGGGTGGAGAGGTTGTACGGCGGTCTGGAGCCTGCGCTCAAGCGCTCCCTCGCCGCCGTCGGGACTGCCTGGGATCCACGTGCGGGCGCAGCGCAGCGCCGGTTCGCAGCTTTGGCCGCGGCGAACGTCGCGCGCCCCGGGCAGATTTTGGTCGTCTCCGACGAGCGTTTGAGCGACTTTCTCGCGCCGCTGCCGCTCGAGCTGGTGCCGATGGAGCCCCGCCGCCGCGCGGAGCTGCACGAGCTCGGGGTGAAGCGCGTCGGACAGCTTGCTGGGCTCCCGGGTGGCGCCGTGGCCGAACGATTGGGGCCGGACGGCCGGCGTGCCTGGGGCCTGGCGAGAGGCGGCAAGTCGTCGCGGGTCCGCGGGCGGCGCCCGCCGGCAGAGATCGTCGAGGCGCTCGAGTTTCCCGAGGCGATCGGCAACGAGCTGACGCTGCGGCGTGCTTTCGGCGCGCTCGTCGAGACGCTGATGGCCCGGCCTGAACGTGGAGCGCGCTTCGTGCGCAAGCTTGCGTTGTCGGCGCGGCTCGTCGGTGGCGGTTCGTGGCGGCGCAGCGCGACGCTGCGAGATCCAACCACCGAGCTCGACCGCATCAAGGCTGCGCTCGGGCCGAAGCTCGCGGAGCTCCCGGCTCCGGTGGTCGAGCTTCGCCTCGAGCTCGTCGAGCTGACGGAGCACGACGGCGAGCAGCTCGAGCTCCTGCCCGCTGCCGGCGGCGAGCTGGACGTTCGCTTACGGGAGGGCCTGCGCCAGGTGCGTGCGAGCACCGGCTCGGGATCGGTCAACCAGGTCGTGGAGGTCGCGCCGTGGTCGCGCATCCCGGAAGCGCGCGCGTTGTTCGTGCCGCGGGACGACTAAACGAGCCGCGTGCGGCGGTCGTGGAAGCTCGTGTCGACGGAACGCCTACACGAGTGAACCGTTTACCGGTCGAGCTCGTGCGTGAGGAATGGCGCGTCGTCGATCGGTGGTGGACGGAGGAGCCGGTGTCCCGGCGTTACTTCGAAGTGGTGTTGCAGTCAGGGGAGAACGCCGTTGTCTTTCGCGACGAGGAGCGCAGCTGCTGGTTCACCCAGCGGGGAGCCTAGAGAACGACTAGTCGGTGCGAGACGCTGCCAGAATTTCCTGCGCTCTCGCGAGGTCCTGCTCCGCAACGAAGATCTGCAGTGGGCCACCGCCCGGCATGCCGTCCATCGTGCCGGCACCGAGGTTGGTTCGACGCTGCTCGCACTCGATTCCTTCGGTTCGAAGGAGCGCGCAAAGTATTTCCGCTTCGGATTCGGTCGGCACGAGCGTGAGGTAAACGGCCTCGGCCACTTAGCTCACCGTTCGAAGCCACTCGTGGAAGCCGACGCTCGGGGCATGGATGTTGAGCAGTCGTGCGCGGTCCGGCCCGGGGTTCGAAAACGTGTGCACGGCCCCCAGCGGCGCGGCGACGAAAGAACCGGCACCGAGACGGAGCGTTTCGCCGCCGACGAAGAACTCGGGCTCGCCGTCGAGCACGTAGAAGGAGTCGATGTGGTCGTCGTGGCTGTGCGGGTCCGGTCCCACGAAGCCCGGCTCGAGCTCGAACTCGATCAGGGCGAGCTCTTCGCGCCCGACCTTGATGGTCGCAATCCGCGTGTTCCCCTCGAGCCGTTCCCCTTCGCCCGGTCCGAGGACGACGGCGTCGGTTCCCGGGGGACCGCTTCCGGCCGGCGCATCGAAGCTGTCGAAGCCTCCCGGCTCTCCGCGATCTCGTGCCTGCAGATTTCCTGCGAATCCGCCGTCCGGAGTGTGGAAGTTGAGGAAGCGTGCGGGAGACGTTGTCCTGAAGCCGTGCACGACCTCGGGCGGTGCAGACGCGAAAGCGTTCGGCGAGAGCAGCTTTTCGTCGTCCACGACCAGAACTGCGAGCCCACCCTCGAGGACGTAGAACGAATCCGCGTGCTGCCGGTGGAAGTGCGGGCTCGCTCCGTCTCTCGCGGAATCGAAATCCGATTCGGTGATGCAGAGCTGCTCGAAGTCGGCCTTGATCACGATCCGACCGTTGAACAACGATTCGCCCTCGCCCGGCCTGAGTACGACTCCGTCCATCACGGCCGAGTATGACGATCGAGCTCCAGCCCGAGTTTCCACATCGAACTCGCAAGAAAGAGCGCTTCCCTCTTGAAGGCAGCCGCTCCGAGCGCGCGCCTGCCGCCCGGGCTCGACGGGAGCGGGCGTCCGCGGTGCCGTACGTCGAGCTGCACGCGCACTCGTCGTATTCGTTCCTGGACGGCGCCTCGTTGCCGGAGGAGCTGGCGATCCGCGCGGCGGAGCTCGGCTATCCAGCATTGGCAGTCACAGACCATGACGGGGTCTACGGTTCTCTCGAGTTCGCACACGCAGCGAAGCACTTCGGCGTGCGTCCCATCACCGGTGCCGAGCTGACGCTCGCCGACCGTTCGCACGTGACGGTCCTCGTCGAGACGGCGAAGGGTTACGCGAACCTCTGCCGGCTGATCACCACCGCGCATGCTCACACGCGACCGGAAGGAAAGGAAACGCAGCCGCCGGCCGATCCTGCGCTAGACCAGAAGCTGCTGGAGGAGCTGAACGAGGGACTCGTCTGCCTGTCCGGCTGCGCGCGCCACGGCCTCGCGGTGCGCAATCCGAACGGCGCTGCGCGGCTCGCGCAGGCGTTCGGCCGCGAACGGTTCTTCGTCGAGCTCCAGCGCCCCTATGCACGCGGGGACGCGCGCAGGAACGCGGGTCTTCGCGACCTCGCCTCGTCACTCGGCGTCCGGACGATCGTCACGGGAGACGTGCACGCACACAATCTGCGCCGCGCAGCGCTCCAGGACGTCCTCGTCGCCGTCCGCCACCGGAGCTCGCTCGACGGCTGCGAGGCCGAGCGCCGTGGCAACCACGAGAGCGTCCTGCTCTCGCCGGCGGAGATGGTCGAACGCTTCCCGGAGAATCGGGCAGCAGTCGCGCTCACGGTCGAGCTCGCCGACCGCCTGCGGTTCGACCTGACCGAGGAGCTCGGCTACCGCTACCCCGACTTCTCCGACAGTCCCGAACCGGCGATCTTGCAGCTCGCGCGCGTTTGCAATCGCACGTTCGAGGACCGCTATCCGAGAGGGCACAAGCTCCGCCGCGAAGCGCGCACGCGACTCGAAGAGGAGCTGAAGCTGATCGACGAGCTCGGGCTCGCAGGCTTCTTCCTGCTGCACTGGGACGTGCTCGAGCTCGCGCGCGAATGCGCGCTCGAAGTGCGCGGGCGCAACTCCCCGCGACACTCATTGCCGCCGGGACGCGGACGCGGCTCTTCCGTCGGCTCGCTCGTTTGCTATCTCACCGGCCTCTCGCATGTCGATCCGGTCGGCGCCGAGCTCTCGCTCGGCCGCTTCCTGAACCGCGAGCTCGACTCCGTTCCGGACATCGACCTCGACTTTCCGCGCGACATTCGCGAGAAGCTGATCGTGGCCGTCACCGGGCGCTACGGGCGCGAGCACGCGGCACTCGTCGCATCGTTCTCGACGTATCGCTCGCGCGGCGCGATCCGCGACGTCGGCAAGGCGCTGGGCCTTCCCTATGCGGAGCTCGAGCGGATCGCCCGCGTCTCGGAAGGCTGGAACGCGAAGCGTGTTGCCGAGGAGCTGCAGCTGCTCCCCGACGCAGACCGCAAGCTGCTCTCTCCGCGCTGGCGCGCCTTCGGTGAGCTCTGCCACGAGATCGCCGGCCTGCCGCGTCACATCTCCCAGCATCCGGGCGGGATGGTGATCTCCTCGCGCCCGCTCGTGGAGCTCGTCCCCGTGCAGCCCGCCGCGATGGCCGGACGGCAGATGTGCCAGTGGGACAAGGACTCGTGCGCGGACGCCGGCTTTCTGAAGATCGACCTGCTCGGGCTCGGGATGCTCTCGGCGGTCGAGGACTGCGTCGACCAGATCGCAAGGCTGCAGGGCACGCCGATCGACCTCTCGCGGATCCCGCTCGACGACAAGGCCGTCTACGAGGAGATTCAGCGCGCCGACACGATCGGCGACTTCCAGATCGAGAGCCGCGCGCAGATGCAGAGCCTGCTGCGCACCCGTCCGGAGAACATCGACGACCTGACTGTGCAGGTCGCTCTCGTGCGTCCCGGGCCGATCCAGGGCAAGGCTGTCCACCCGTACATCGAACACCGCCAGCGACTTCGCGAGGATGCGGCGTTCGTTCCGCCGGTCGACCATCCGCTGCTGGCTGATTGCCTGCGCTCGACCCTCGGCGTCGTCGTTTTCCAGGATCAGGTGCTCGACGTGGCGATCGCGCTCGCCGGCTTCAGCGTGGGGGAGGCCGAAGGTCTACGTCGCGCGATGAGTCGTAAGCGCTCCCATGCTGCGCTCGAGGCATACCGTGAGCGCTTCGTCGAAGGCGCCCTCCGCCAAGGCGTCGACGCAGAGACGGCCGACATGGTCTACGACAAGCTCGTCGGCTTCTCGGGCTTCGGCTTTCCGAAGTCACATGCCGCAGCGTTCGGACTGCTCGCGTACCAGTCGGCATGGCTGAGGCACCACCACCCGGCGGAGTTCCTGTGCGCGCTCCTGAACGCTCAGCCGATGGGCTTCTACCCACCCGCGACGCTCGTCCGCGACGGGCAGCGGCGCGGAGTCGAGACACGGCCGCCGGACGTGAACGTCAGCGCCGCCAAGTGCGCGATCGAAGCCGGCGCGGTTCGCATCGGCATCGACTACGTGAACGGGATCGGTGCAGAAGATGCCGCCGCTGTCGTCGCCGAGCGAGAGCAGGGCGAACCGTTCGGCAGCGTTCGCGACCTGGCCCAGCGCACACAGCTCTCCGAGCACGGTCTCGAGACGCTGATCGTGGCGGGCGCCTGCGACTGCTTCGAGCTGCCCCGCCGCCAGCTGCTCTGGCAGCTCGGCCTCGTGCCGCGCTCGCAGACCGTGCCCGGCTCGGGCGGAGAGGAGAAGCAGCTTGCTCTGCCGCTGGATCCCACCGCGGCGACGCCCGAGCTGCCGGAGCCGACGGTCTGGGAA
>DATHGN010000118.1:0-3386 GCA_035317565.1 Gaiellaceae bacterium | reverse complement strand
GGTTGATGTGAAATTGGGCCGACGTCGGGGGCGCTCCAGACCAAGCCGGGCAGTGCGGTCGTTCGCGGTGCGTAGCGGCGCTACGTGCCGCGGGCGGGCGTGCTGATCCGGCGCCGTGTCTGGTGCGTCATCCGGCCCGGCCATTTTCACATCAGGCCTCTAGCCCGCTGCCACTTCGACGGGTGGTGCGTCACCCCACAGCTCTTCGAGTCGGTAGTAGCTCCGAGCCTCGGGAGTGAAGATGTGCAGCACGACGTCCAGATAGTCCGCGACGATCCACGAGGCCTCGCGCTGTCCGTCGACCGAGGAGGGCAGAAGGCGCACGTCCTGCTTCATCCGGCTGTGCACCTCGTCGTAGATCGAGGCCGTCTGGCGCGGGTTCTGTCCCGTGCAGACGACGAAGAAGTCGGTGTACGAGCAAGCCGGCCGCATGTCGAGGATGACGACGTCTTGCGCCAGCTTGTCCTGGGCGAGGCCGGCAATGCGTTGGGCTTGCTCGAGTGAGTTCAGTGCGATTTCAGTCCGTGCCGTTGACGGTCGAAGTGTAGCCGTCGCGTCGGTAGAGCCCGAGTGAATCGATCAGTGCCGCCACGTCCGACGGCACGAGCCCGTCGATCGGCTCTCCGCGGGCGACGCGATCGCGGATGTCCCTCGACGAGACGGGCACGGGCTCGATGTCGAAGAGCTCCACCCGCTCCGGGCGGGAGATCCGGCCGAGAACCTCGTCGAGCCGCTCGCGCGGGTAGCCGGGACGCGTGGCGACACCGATGCGGGCGCGCTCGATCACCCCTTCCGGATCCTTCCACGTGAGGAAGTCTGCGAACTGGTCTGCGCCGATGAGGAAGAGCGGATCGTTCCAGCGTCCTTCCTTCAGCAGGTCGACGGTGCGCTCGTAGGGATCGAGCTCGACTTCGTAATCGGGGAACGCAGCCTGCGCGAGCTTCAGGCGCGACTCGGCGCCAAGCTGGACCTCCTTGTGCCCTGGCCGCACGGCGACCAGGATCGCGAGCTCGTCGAGATCGAAGTGCCGCCGAGCTGCATCGGCGAGTGCGATGTGCCCGTTGTGCGGCGGGTTGAAGGTGCCGCCGAGCAATCCCGTCACTGGACCTCCAGGACCTCGCCGTCGACTTCGACCTCGTCGCCTTTGCGTGCCCCCGCCGCCTTGAGTGCAGCTGCGAGCTCTTCCTCGTCCTCCGGCACCTCACCCGAGATCCGGAAGCCGCTGTCGGTACGCAGGATCCTGAAGCGGCGACCACTCGAACGCGGCCGGTAGACGAGGAAGTCGACAAGCCCGTCCTGCGAGGGCTCCTGAGACTGTTGTGGCGGACAGAGCTCGAAGAGCGCACGCTTCAGCTCGTCGATGCCCTCGCCCGTTGCGCATGAGACGCGAAACACACGCACGATCCGGTCGTCCTCGAGCTCAAACGACGGAGGCTCTGCGCGGAGGTCGATCTTGTTCAGGACGATCGCCTGTGGCCGCTTCTCGAGCTCGGCGCCGTACGCGGCGAGCTCGTGATCGATCGTCGCGAAACGCTCGACGGCATCGTCCTCCGAGGAGTCGATCACGTGCAACAGAAGACTCGCGCGCTCGAGGTGCGCGAGGAATTCGTGACCGAGCCCGACTCCTTCGCTCGCACCCTCGATCAAGCCCGGCACGTCGGCAACGGTCAGCTGACGGGTTCCGTCCGGAGCATCGACGGTGCCGAGTATCGGCGCGAGCGTCGTGAACGGATAGTCGGCGACCTTCGGCTTCGCATTCGAGATGCGCGCGAGCAAAGACGACTTGCCGGCGTTCGGCAGCCCGGCGAGCGCGGCGTCGGCAAGCAGCTTGAGCCGGAGGTCGAGCGTCGTTTCCTCACCCGGGAGGCCCGTCTCCGCGAAGCGCGGTGCCCGGCGTGTCGGCGATGCGAAGCGCTTGTTGCCGCGGCCCGGTCTCCCACCGCGCGCGGCGATCACCTTCGCACCGGGCGTCGCCAGGTCTGCCACCACCTGCTCGTCCTCGTCGAGCACCTGCGTTCCGACGGGGACCCGCAGCTCGACCGTCTCTCCCGTCGCGCCGTGCTTGAGCGCACCCCGGCCCGGCTCGCCGCTCCCCGCCTTGAAGCGCTGCTTCGCGCGAAACGCGGACAGATCCCGCAAGTCCGGGTCCGCCACCAGGACGACGTCGCCGCCGGGCCCGCCGTCACCGCCGTCCGGTCCGCCCCTCGGCACGTGCTTCTCACGACGGAAGTGCAGGCTGCCGTCACCGCCGCGGCCGGCCTGAACGTGAATCTGCGCCCGGTCCTGGAACATGCGGGAACGCTAGCGCCCGACGTGATCCCGCTCGACTGGGAGCTGCGCGACGGCTAGGACGTCTGAGAGTCGCTGACCTCGACGAACCGGCGCTCTCCGCTCTGGCGGAAAGAGACCGTGCCGGGCCGCTTGGCGAAGATCGTGTCGTCGCGGCCGATGCCCGTGCCGTCGCCCGGGCGGAACTTCGTGCCGCGCTGGCGCAAGATGATCATCCCGGCCTTCACTTCCTGGCCGGAGAAGACCTTCACGCCGAGCATCTTCGGGTTCGAGTCGCGCCCGTTGCGCGACGAGCCGAGACCTTTCTTGTGAGCCATTAGTTCTTCTCCTGCTTCGCTGCGAGCGCGGACTCCATTGCTGCGATCGCGCCCTTCCGGTTTGCGTTCTTCTTCTCGAACTTCAGTGCCGCCTCCAGCTGCTCGACCTTCCAGCGCTTGGACTTCTCGGAGATGTCGGCGACCGTGAAGTCCTCGTAGCCACGCGGTGGCGACGCCGGAGCGGGAGCCGCCGCCGCGGGAGCCGCCGCAGCGGGAGCCGCCTGAGGTCGAGGTGCAGGCGTCTCTGCTTTCGGCTTCGGTGCGGGAGTCTCCTTCTGGGCGGCCGGAATCGCGGCCGCCGTCGTGCGCTTGGCGGTGCCGCCGATCGACTGGATCTCGATCTGCGACAGAGACGCGCGAAAACCCGTCTGCTTGCGGTAGCCGCTCTTCGGGCGGCGCTTGCCGATCCGGATCTTGTCGCCGAGCACGTGGCCGACGACCTTCACGGTCACCTGCGTCTGCGGCGACAACGTGCCGTCCCCGTCGCCCCCAAGGAAGAGCACATCCGGGTTGAAGGTCTTCCCCTCGTCCGTCTTGAGCCGGTCGACGAGCAGGCGCTCCCCCTCGCGGACGCGGTACTGCTTCCCGCCGAGCGAGATGATCGCGTATGAGTCCTTTGTGGCAGCCATGGCGTGAAAGTGCGGGCCTTCAGCCCGCGAGCGCGTGAAGTGTAGCGGAGGCCGCGCGGGAGCTAGGGCTCGACTTCGTCCCATTGGGACATCGGGACGTACTCCCAATCCGAGGCTTTTTCCTCCTCCGGCGCGCTCGCTTGTTGGGTTG
>DATHGN010000117.1:0-13038 GCA_035317565.1 Gaiellaceae bacterium | reverse complement strand
GCCGCCTCTGTCAGCTGGACGAACGAGATCTGGCCGATCTTCATCTCCGGGTAGATCGTCACCGGCAGGTTCGCGACGTTCGACAGCTCGAGCGTCACATGCCCGTCCCAGCCCGGGTCGATGAAGCCGGCCGTCGAGTGGATCAGGAGGCCGAGCCGCCCGAGCGAGCTCTTCCCTTCGAGTCTCGCGACGAGATCGTCCGGGAGCCGGATGCGCTCCAGTGTGGAGCCGAGGACGAACTCACCGGGATGGAGGATGAACGGCGTTCCGTTCTCGACCTCGACGAGCTCGGTCAGGTCTTCCTGCGGTTCGCGCACGTCGATATAGGGGTAGCGGTTGTTGTGGAAAACTCGGAAGTAGCGGTCGACGCGGACGTCGACGCTCGAGGGCTGGAGCAGGGAATCGTCGTAAGGATCGATCTCGATGCGGCCTTCCTCCAGGCAACGGGCGATCGTCCGATCTGAGAGGACCATGGGGCCGATTCTACGGCCGACCAGCCTCTGTTAGTTTTCCACACCTTGCCAACCCGGTATGTCCTCCAGCCTGTCGATCCGAATGCACGCCGCAAGCTTCGGCGGGCCGAAGCGCAGAAGCGGCGCCACCGGCGGCGGCTGATCGCGGTCGGCGCGCTGCTGGCACTGATCGCGTCCGGCGTCGTCGGGGCCGTGATCGCGACGCACATCCACAGGCACAAGACGGTCCGGGCCGCCGCGAGAGCGCCGGAGGCACCGAGGCCCCAGGTGCTGCAACCGCGGCCGCTACCGCAGGAGGTGCGCGGGGTCCACGTGACGATGGCCCTCGCCGGGCTCACCGGCAAGATCGACGAGTACATCGCGATGAAGTCGGCGGGGCTCAACACGATCGAGCTCGACGTGAAGGACGAGAACGGCCAGGTCGGGTTCCCGGTCAAGGTTCCGCTCGCGAAGAAGGTCGGCTCCGCGAGGCCCTACTACGACGCTCAGCGAGTCGTCGCCAAGATCCATGCCGCAGGCCTCTATCTGATCGGGCGTGTGGTCACCTTCGAGGATCCCGTCCTCTCGACGGGCGCGCCCCAGTTGGCGATCCGCCGTGCAGACGGCTCGCGTTGGGTGAACAGCGCCGGGCTCGGGTGGACGAACCCCTACGACAAACGAGTCTGGAAGTACAACGTCGACATCGCCGCCCAGGCGGCCAAGCTCGGCTTCGACGAAATCCAGTTCGACTACGTGCGCTTCCCGAGCGACGGCGACCTCTCTCAGATCCGCTACCCGGGCGTGCATGCGCAACCGATGGGCTGGACGATCCCGATGTTCGCCAAGTACGCGAGCTCGCGGCTCAAGCCGCTCGGTGTCCGAGTCTCGGTCGACGTCTTCGGGCTATCCGCGACGAGGAACCTCGGCATCGGTCAGTTCCCGCGCCGGATCTCTCCCTTCGTCGACGCGATCTACCCGATGGTCTATCCGTCCCACTACGTGGCCGGCGAGTACAACATCATCGACCCGGATTCACGACCCGGGACGACGGTGGCCTACTCGCTCCGAGACTTTCGCACCGCAGTGCGCGGCCGTAAGACGAAGCTGATTCCCTGGCTCCAGGACTTCTCGCTCCGCCGGACCTACAGGCTCTCCGACGTCCAGGACCAGATCCAGGCAGCCCGGCTGGAGCACGCGAAGGGCTTCATGCTCTGGAACGCGGAAGGCGTCTACACGGTCAAGGCGCTCTCCACGCCCGGCTTCCGCTAGCCGCCTGAAACCTCTCTATACAGCTATGCAAGGCGGCCGCCCGCTGCGCTATCGTCAGCCGTGATGGCGGCGACCAAGGCAATCGAGCTCCACACCAAGATCCCCGGCCCACGCTCGCAGGAGATCCTCGAGCGAAAGGACCGCGTGATCGCGGACCCCCTCTCGATCTACCTGCCGGTCGTGATCGAGCGCGGCGAGGGCGCGACTCTCACGGACGTCGACGGCAACACGTTCATCGACTTCACCGGCGGAGTCGGCTGCCTCAACGTCGGGCACGCTCACCCGCACGTCGTCGAGGCGGTACAGGAGCAGGCGGCGAAGTTCTTCCACACCGACTTCACGATCCTGCCGTACGAGGTGTACGTGACCCTCTCCGAGCGGCTCGTCGCCACCGCCCCGATCTCCGGGCCGGTGAAGGCGGCCTTCTTCAACGCCGGAACGGAGGCGGTCGAGAACGCAATCAAGTTCGCGCGCGCCTACACGAAGCGGCCCGCAGTGATCGGCTTCGAGGGCGGCTTCCATGGCCGCACGCTGCTGTCGCTGACGCTCACCTCGAAGACGCATCCGTACAAGGCAGGTCTCGGGCCGTTCGCGCCGGAGGTCTACCGCCTTCCGTTCGCCCAGGACTACCGCGGGCCGAGCGCCGCCGACGCGGTCGCGGCGCTCGAGCGGGCGCTGATCACGACCGTCCCGGCCGAGAGTGTCGCCGCAATCGTGATCGAGCCCGTCCAGGGTGAAGGAGGCTTCGTCGTCGCGCCGCCCGAGTTCCTGGAAGGCGTGCGCCGCATCTGCGACGACAACGGCATCGTGCTCGTCGTCGACGAGGTGCAGACGGGCTACGGCAGGACCGGAAAGATGTGGGGGATCGAGCATTACGACGTCGAGCCCGATCTGATCACCGTCGCGAAGTCAATCGCAGCCGGCCTCCCGCTCTCCGCCGTGATCGGCAGGGCCGAGATCATGGACGCGCCGGGCGACTCGGCGATCGGCGGCACGTACGTCGGCAATCCCGTCGCCCAGGCAGCCGCTCTCGCGGTCCTCGACGTCTTCGAAGAGCAGAGCCTCGTGGAAAGAGCCGGCCAGATCGGCGACACCATCCGGGGTCGCATGCAAACGTGGCAGCAGCGCTGGGACGCGATCGGCGACGTCCGCGGCCTGGGAGCGATGCTTGCGATCGAGCTCGTCCACGACCGCGACACGAAGGACCCGGCACCCGAGCTGGCGACGAAGGTCGTCGAGGCTGCCTCCGAGCGGGGCCTGCTGCTGCTCAAGTCCGGGATCTACTCGAACTGCATCCGGGTGCTCGTACCGCTCGTGATCTCGGACGCCGAGCTGGACGAGGCGCTCGGCGCCTGGGAAGACGCCCTCGGGACGGCGCTTCGGTAGTCAGGTTTGGAGGCCTCGGCGCCGATAAGGGCGCTATGGCCGGATACCTGATCGCTGCCGCCGCCTTCACGTTGCCCCTTGTCTTCGGTGCGAGCGGCCTCGGCCGCCCACGGCTCGTGTTGACCGGAGGCGTGGTCCTGGCGCTGGGCTCGGTTGCGGCCCTGAGCGCACGGCAAGTCGAGGACGGGCACGGCCACAAGCTCGTCCCGCTCTGGTTCCTCGCCGGCCTCGTGGCGCTGCTCTACGCGATCTGGTGCGGAGGCCTGTGGGTGGGCCTGCGGCTCCGCCGAGCGCGAACCAACTGATCCCACGCTTGCCGGCCGCGGAGGGTGGGTAGCTTTCGTCCGTGGTCGGAAAGACGATCGCAGGACGCTACGAGCTGGAGGAGGTCGTCGGCCACGGCGGCATGTCCAGCGTCTACCGGGCTCACGACTCGCTCCTCGAGCGCTACGTGGCGCTGAAGATCCTGCACGAGCAGTACAACGAAGACGACGACTTCGTCGAGCGCTTCAAGCGCGAAGCTCGCTCCGTGGCGCAGCTCCAGCACCCGAGCATCGTGACGGTGATCGACCGCGGTGAGGAAGAAGGCCGCCAGTACATCGTCTTCGAGTACATCGACGGCGAGAACCTCAAGGAGTTCGTCGTCCGCAAAGGACGTCTCGAAGTGCGCGAGGCGCTCGACATCGCCGTCGAGGTCGCCCGTGCGCTCGCGTTCGCCCACGAGCACGGCCTCATCCACCGGGACGTGAAACCGCAGAACGTGCTGCTGAACGGTGACGGCCGTGCGAAGGTCACGGACTTTGGCATCGCGCGCTCACTCGACGTGGAGCACGGTGTCACACAGACGGGGACCGTTCTCGGAACATCGAACTACATCGCCCCGGAGCAGGCGAGCGGCCAGCCGGTCGACGTGCACACCGACGTGTACTCGCTCGGAGTCGTGCTCTACGAACTGCTCACCGGCGACGTCCCGTTTCCGGGCGAAAGCTTCGTCGCCGTCGCGATGAAGCACGTCCAGGAGCCGCCGCCGAATGTGCTGGACGTCCGCGGCGACGTGCCGCTTCGCGTTGCGGCAGCGATCGACCGGGCGCTCGAGAAGGATCCGGCACAGCGCTTTCCGACCATGGATGCATTCGCAGCCGAGCTCGAAGCCTGTCTCACCGAGCTCGACCGGGGCGAAGACGGCGACGCGACGATGGTCATACCCGCCGCGAAGCGTTTGGGGCCGCCGAAGCGGCGTAAATCCGGCTCACGTCTCCCGATCTTCATCGGGTCGCTCGGAGCGCTCGCAATCGCAGCCGTCGTGGTCGGCTTGTTGACGCTCGGCGACAAGGGCAGCGCGATCCCCGTCGGCGCACAGATCCCGATCGCGGGCGTCGGGGCGTACGACCCGTTCGGCGACGGCGTCGAGCACGACGCCGCCGCGATCAACGCCACGGACGGCGATCCTTCGACCTACTGGTCGACCGAGACCTACAGCAGCGGGCTCGACCGCGTCAAGAAAGGCGTCGGGATGGTGCTCGACGCCCACGCTGCGACCCAGGTGTCGCGCATCACGGTCGTGACCGACACCCCGGGCTTCACGGCCGAGATCCGCGCGACGAACATCCAGGGCACACTGGGGCAGCTCGTCTCGGAGAAGCGCGTCGTCGCGAGGACGACGCGTTTCGCGATCGACGAGTCGGCGCCGAAGCGCTACTACCTCATCTGGGTCACGAAGCTCGCGCCCGACGGCTTCGCGCACGTCAACGAAGTTCGCGCCTTCGCGAAGGCTTAGAACTCGAGCTTCGCGCGGCGCTCGTGCCGCTCGAGGGCGAGCTCGATCAGGCGGCGAAGCAACTCGTCGTAGGGAATGCCGGACGCGTCGAACAGCTTGGCGTAGACGCTCGTCGAGGTGAAACCCGGAATGGTGTTCAACTCGTTGACGACAACCTGATCGCCGTCGACGACGAAGCAGTCGACGCGGGCCATTCCCTCGCACTCCGTGACGCGAAACGACTCGACCGCGACCCGCTGCACCTGTTCGACCACGCTGTCGGGGAGGTCAGGCGGGATGACGAGGTCCATGCCGCCCTCGTCGTACTTCGACGCGTAGTCGTACCACTCGTGCCCGAGCGGGACGATCTGGCCGGGGATGGATGCGATCGGTTCGCGGTTGCCGAGCACGCCGACTTCGACCTCGATCCCGTCGAGGAACTCCTCCACGAGCACCTTGTCGTCGTGGCGGAATGCCAGCAGCACCGCTTCGGCGAGCTCGCCCTCGTCGTGGGCCTTCGTAATCCCGACCGAAGAGCCGAGCCGGGCCGGCTTGACGAAGCACGGGAACCCGAATGGGTTCTGCACCGGATCTCCCTCGCGCAGCGCGGTGTGCCGCGCGACGGGGAGCCCGCTGTCCCGCAACACCTTCTTGAAGAGGTCCTTGTCCATGCAGAGAGCCGAGGCCGCAACGCCGGCGCCCACGTACGGGACGCCGGCGAGCTCGAGCAGTCCCTGGACGGTGCCGTCCTCCCCGAATGGGCCGTGCAGGATCGGCAGCACGACGTCGACGGCGCCGAGAGTGGCCGGGGCGTTCGCCGCGGGGACGGGCAGCGTCTCCGCGATCGAGCCGTCCTCGCCGGCGCCGAGCTCCCAGCGGCCGTCGCGACCGATCCCCACCGTGACGACGTCATAGCGCTCGGGATCGAGCGATTCGAGCACCGAGCGGGCGGAGGCAAGCGAAATGTCGTGCTCGGACGAGCGGCCGCCCGCCAGGATGGCGACGCGGGTGCGCGGCATTACGGAGGGCCGGGGGTCGTAGGCGCGCCGAACTTGCCGACGGCGATCGTCACGACCTTGCCGGGCGCTGCCTGCGTTCCGCCGGGTGGATCCTGGGTCTGGACGATCCCGTCCTGGCTCGGGTCTGTCACCGGCTGGGTGACGATGTGCACGCCGAAGCCCGAAGCCTTGAGCTGAGCCTGGGCGTCGTTCTGGGAGAGCGTTGTCACGTCCGGGACCGTGGACGTCGCCGGCCCCTTGGAGACGGTCAGAGTGATCGTCGCTGCCGGCGGTTGCAGGGTGCCCGCGCTCGGGGTCATGTCGATGACCGTGTCCTTCGGCTGATCCGACTTGACGTCCGTCCGCCTGACGGCGAATCCCTTCGCCTGGAGGATCGAGCTCGCGGTCTCGTAGGTCGAGCCCACGACATTCGGGACTGCGACGGGCGTGGGTCCCTTCGAGACGTTCAGCCTGATACGCGTGCCTTCCGCGACCGAAGCCCCCGCCTTCGGCGACTGGGAGATCACCTGGCCCTGCGGCTTGTCCGACTCAACCTGGACGGGCCGTCCCTTGAGCTTCGCGTCCTGAAGGTCCGACAACGCTCGGTCGATCTGCTCGCCCACGACGCTCGGCACTGCTGTCTTCGGCGGCCCGGTCGAAACGTAGATCGTGACGAAGTTGTTCTTCTGGATTCGGTCACCAGGTCTCGGCGTCTGCGAAAAGACGTACGTCTCGGGGTATGCAGGGTCGGCATTCGGCTGCCGGACCGGGTTCGGCCGGAGGCCGGCGTCAGAGATCAGCTTGACGGCGGCGATCTCGCGGAGCCCGGCGTAGTTGCCGACCGCGACCGTCTCCGAGCCGCTGAGCTGATCCTGAATCTGCGAGTAGAGGAAGTACCCGCCGACGAGCGCGGCCGTGACGAACAGCAACGCGACGAGCCAGGGCCAGATCGCGCGGCGCGACGGCTCGTCGTAGTCGTAGTACGCCGCCGGTGGTGCGTACGGCGCAGGTGGACGCGGCGCGTGCGACGTGATCGCCGTCACCTCCGCCGGAGGGCGCGAGATGATCGCCGTCGCCGCTTCCTCGGTGACCGGGGAGATCGCCACGCCGCGGTTGATTCGCCGCAGGTCCGCGTCCATCTCCTCGGCGCTCTGATAGCGCTCGGAGGGATCCTTCGCGAGGGCACGCATCACAACCATGTCCAGATCCCTCGGAACGTCCGCGCGCTTGGCCGAAGGAGGCTCCGGCACGGTCGAGAGGTGCTTCATCGCGATTTCGACAGGCGTGTCGCCGCTGAACGGCACGACGCCGGTGAGCAGTTCGTAGAGCACCACGCCGACGGAATAGAGATCCGAGGTCTGGTCGACCGATGCGCCTTTTGCCTGCTCCGGCGACAGGTATTGCGCCGTCCCGATGATCGAGCCGGCCTCGGTCATCTGACTCGCGCCTGCGCGCGCGATGCCGAAGTCCGTCACCTTCAGGCGTCCTTCGCCGTCGACGAGCACGTTGTGCGGCTTGATGTCGCGGTGCACGATGCCGTGCCGGTGCGCGAAGCGCAGCGCAGCGAGAATCTGCCGCGCGTAGTCGACTGCAAGGTGGATCGGCGCCGGTCCGCGCGCGACGATCAGCTCCTTGAGGGAGCGCCCGTCGAGATACTCCATCGCGATGTAGTAGGTGCCCTCCGCCTCGCCGCGGTCGTAGATCGAGACGATGTTCGGATGGGAGAGACTGGCGGCGTTCTTCGCCTCGCGGCGGAAGCGCTCGACGAACTGGTCGTCGCCCGCATGGCGGTCGTTCAGGATCTTGATCGCGACTCGGCGACCGAGGACTTCGTCCTCGGCGAGGTAGACGTTCGCCATGCCGCCCATACCAAGCTTGCGCACGATGCGGTAGCGCCCGTCGAAGAGGGTGTTGATCAGGGTGTCGGAAACCGCCATTTGGGGCCTATCCAGAGTAGGGATTCGCCCCTACCGGAGCAGCGCCTCCATCACCTGTTTGGCGATCGGCGCAGAAATCGTCCCGCCGAAGCCGTTCAGCTGGTTCTCGACGACGACGGCGATGGCGACCCGCGGGGCATTCGAGGGCGCGAAGGCCGCGAACCACGTCGTGTGGATGTTGCCCCGCCCAACCTCAGCGGTGCCGGTCTTCCCCGCGACGCTGATACCCGGGATCTGAGCTGCCGTGCCGGTCCCGCCGGTGACGACGAGCTCCATCAAGCGCGTGAGCTCGTCGGCCGTCTGCCGCTTGATCGGGCGTCCGAGCTGGTCGGGCTTCAGGTGCGTGATCGTCTTGCCGCTCGGCGAGATGACGCGCTCGATCAGCTGCGGTCGCATGGTCGCGCCGTGATTGCCGATCGCCGCGGCGACCATCGCCATCTGCAACGGCGTCACCTCGAGACGTTCCTGTCCGAAAGCGAGGCGGCCGGGGTCGACCTGCGTGTCCGGGTGCTTCGGATCGAACAGTCGTCCGTGGTCGTACAACCCGCTCGCGACGCGTTCGCCCTCCGGCGTCTCGAGCGGCGGCAGCGAATAGAAGCCGAAGCGCTTCGCGTAGTCGAGCACGACGCCCGCGCCGAGCGTCTTGCCGACGTTGCAGAACACCGAGTTGATCGAGTGCTCGAAGCCCGTCGACAGGTTCACGTTGCCGAACGTCTCGGGCGCCTCGGGGTTACCGGCGTTCCGCACCCGCTTGCCGTACTCCTCGCAGTAACCCGGATCGTAGAAGGGCGAGTCGGGCGTGAACCGGCCGGTGTCCAGCGCAGCTGCGGCAGTGACCATCTTGAAGGTCGAGCCGGGGGGATACTTGCCGGCGGTCGCGCGGTTCACGAGCGGAGCGCCGCAAGGAAGGTTCGTCCGCGTCGCGAGGCCAAAGCGCTTTTCGACGAGGTTCGGGTTGTAGGTCGGGCTCGTTGCCATCACGAGCACGCGCCCCGTGGTGGGATCCAGCGCGACAACGGCTCCGCACTTGCCGCGCAGGAGTCGCAATGCGAGTGCCTGCGCTTCGGGCCGGATCGTCAACACGAGGTTGTTCCCGGTGACGGTCGTGCCTTTCAGCTTGTCGAGCGCGGAGCGAAAGACCGTGTCGAGGTTGGCGTTCGAGCCGGTGAGAAAGTCGTTGTACGACTGCTCGAGGCCCGTTCGGTTCCGCGATTGCGTCGAGTAGCCGACGACGTCGGAGAAGAGCGGCCCCGTCGGGTAGCGGCGGAAGTACAGCGTCTGACCGCCGACCTTCCTGGTCACGTTCGTCGCGAGGAGCGTGCGGCCGTCGGACGCGTAGATCTTGCCGCGCTTGATCGTGAACTGCGCGACGAGCTGGATCTCGTTGTCCTGCCGGTTCGCCAGGCCCGCGTTCGCCCACGTCTGCCAGTACGTGGTTGCGACGATCAGCGCGGCGAGCAAGACGAGCGCGGCGATGCCGATGTGCGAGACCTGCTTGTTCACCGCAACGCCTCACGGTTCGCACGGTTCGAGATCAGGAGCAGCCCGGCTAAGAGCAGGAAGTTGGCGACGACGCTCGAGCCGCCGTAGGAGACGAACGGCAGGGTTATCCCCGTGAGCGGGATCAAGCGCAGGATTCCGCCGACGATGATGAACGTCTGCAGCGCGAAGCCGAACGTCAGACCCGCGGCGGCGAGCTTCGAGAAGCCGTCCTGTGCGAGCAACGCGATCCGCATGCCGCGCAGCACGAAGATCATGTAAACGAGCAGCAGGGCCGCGACTCCGATCAGTCCGAGCTCTTGTGCAAGCGCCGAGTAGATGAAGTCCGTGTTCAGGTCCGGGATGATCGGGACGCCACTCGTCGTCGCGAACGTGCCCTTGCCGAGACCGGTGCCGCCGAACTGGCCGTTGCCGATCGAGTAGAGCGACTTCACGAGCTGGAAGCTCTGGCAGTTCTGGCGCAGCGCCGGCTCCCCTGAAAGAGGGCAGTAGACCTTGTGCACCGTCCAGGGGTGCAGCCAGATCGTCACGCGGTCCTGGACGTGGGGCGTGACCTTCCACACACCGACGGCGCCGATCAGGAAGAGGCCGAGGCCGACGGCCACGTAGCCGATGCGCGCGGTCGCAACGTAGAGCATCGCCAGAAAGATCCCGAAGTAGAGAAGCCCACCGCCGAGATCGCGGGTCTCCAGCAGGACGAGGATTGCGAGCAGCCAGATCACGAGCAGCGGGCCCCAGTCCTTCAGCCGCCCCTGTGCAAGCACCTCCCGCTTCTCGCGCATGTAGCCGGCGAGAAAGACGATCAGCATGATCTTCGCGAGCTCGCCGGGCTGGAACCGCAGTGCGCCGAAGTGAACCCAGAGGCGCGCGCCGTTCACGGTCAGCCCCAGCACCGGCAGGATCGGCAGCAGCAGCAGCCCGATCGCCGTGAAGCCGAAGAGGTACTTGTAGGTCTCGAGGCGGCGGTAGTCCCGTCGCAGCAGCAAGAGCGTCGCCGCGAAGAGCGCGACCGCGACGACAATCCAGATGGCCTGCCTGAACGCGTCGCCGGGCCTGAGCCGGTAGATCTCCGTCAGTCCCATCGCCGTCAGCAGGGCGGCGATCGGGAGCAGGTACGGATCCGCAAACGGGACCGTGTAGCGCGTGACGAGGTGCGCGGCGATGTACAACGCGAAGAAGAAACCGGCATACGTCAGTGACGCTGTGGAGACGACGTCCTGCCTGGCGATGTAGACACTGGCGAAACCGATCGCCGTCAGCACGCCCACGACGATCAGGAACGCGAGCTCCCTGTTGCGCATGCTCAGTCTCAGCGCAAGAACCTCAGGTAGAGCGCCAACGCTATGCCCGCGGCGATCAGGAGGAGCGCGAGCCAGGCGAGGGCCCGGCGGCGAAGATGGCGGCGCCGCACCGCGCGTTCTCGACGTTCCGTCGCTTTGAGCTCGGCCTGGATCTCCTCCGCGGAGATGACTGCAGTGTCGACCGCAGGAACGGCATCCGCTTCGGTGAGCGTGTCCTCGTCGTCAGGGGTCGCGCCGGCGAACACGTGCTCGCGGGTCTCGCCGTCGTGCGTCAGCGGCTCTGAGGCGATCTCGAAGGCGACCACGGTGATGTTGTCCTCCCCGCCGCCCCTGTTCGCCGCCTGCACGAGTGCGCGGAGGGTCTTGTTCATGTCGCCGCGGTGGCGCTTGACGAGGTCGAGGATGGCCCCGTTCGACACCATCGTCGTCAGGCCGTCCGAGCAGAGCAGGAAGACGTCGCCGATCTCCGCCGCGATCGTGAACGTGTCGACGTCCACGTCGGGATCGGTGCCGAGAGCGCGCGTGATCACGGAGCGCTGGGGATGGCTCTCTGCTTCCTCGGGCGAGAGCTTGCCGCTCCGCATCAGCTCGGCGACGAGTGAGTGATCCTCCGTCAGCTGCTCCATCGCGCCGGCGCGGATCAGGTACGCACGCGAGTCACCTACATGCCCGAAGGCGACCTGCCCGTTCTCGACGAGCGCGACGGTCATCGTCGTCCCCATGCCAGAGGCGCTCGGATCGCGGTTGGAGCGGTCGTACACGCGCCGGTTCGCCTCCTGGATCAAGGCGACGATCCGCTGCTCTCCCCCCTTGTCCGCACCGCTCTCCTTCAGTGCCGCGGCCGCGAGCCGCGAGGCAACCTCGCCGGCCTGCGCGCCCCCCATCCCGTCGGCGACGGCGAAGAGCGGGGGCTCGACGACGTAGGCGTCCTCGTTGCGACGGCGCTTGCGACCGGGATCGGTGACCGCACCGACGTGGCCCAGGGAGCTCATCGGGCGCTCTCCGCTCGATGAGCGGTGGAAGGGGCGAAGGGGGAAACCGGGAGGTTTCCCCTCCTGTTCTCCTCGGCCCACGCGGCGATCTCAGCGGCGCGGGGGCTGAGGCGATCCCTAAAGAAGGGAGCTCGTGAGGGAAACATGGTTTCCCTCACGGGAGCGAGCCGAAGGCGAGCGACGCTCATTATTCGTACCTCAGGTCAGTCTCGCCGACCCGGACTACGTCGCCCTGCGCGAGGCGCCGCGGCCGGTCGAGCCTCGTGCCGTTCAGGAACGTACCGTTCGTCGAGCCGAGATCCTGGACCCAGACGCCGTCCTGCCGCGGCTCGAAGCGCGCGTGGCGCGCAGACGCATACTCGTCGGTCGCGATCGGGATGTCGTTCTGGTTCCCGCGGCCGATCGTCAGCTGCGCCGAGTTGAGCTCGAAGCCCTCGCCGTCCTGAAGATCCGCGCTCTTGACGACGACGAGGCGGCCGGTGACCGGGCCGGGTCTGGACGCGTGCACGCCGGCAGCTGCGGACGGAGCGAGGATGAAGCTCTCCTGCGGCAGTCGCAGATCACGGCTCGCCGTTCGCACGATCCGCCAGATGAACAGGTAGAGCAGGACGAGGAACGAGATCTTGAGGACGAGCAACAGCTCGTCGACCGCGACCGAGTCGAAGACCATCATCCCGATTCCCGGCCGAAGGTCACCTCGGTTGACCCGACGGTGATGGTGTCGCCGTCGCTGAGCTTTGCGCGCTTGACTCGCCGGCCGTTGACCTCCAGGCCGTTCGTCGACCCGAGGTCGACGATCCAGTAGGTCGCACCCTCCTGGCGCAGCTCGGCGTGACGCCTCGACACGTTCGTGTCGGAGAGCTGGATATCGCAGTCGCGCGAACGGCCGATGACGACGCGGCGCTGCTTCACCTCGTAACGGGTGCCGTCGAAGCTCAGCGTCACGAGCTCCGCCTCGACTCCGAGCTCCTCCGCGCTGACCGCCTGCGTCGGCGGCTGAACCTTCGGCTTGTAGATCATCGTCGACCCGGGCTCGACGGTTCCGGCAGGCTCGCCGGCGGCGCTGCGGTCCGGTTGCACCATCCGCGTCGCGATGCCGAACTCACCGACGTCGAGATCTGCGTCGGTCTCCATCAGGACACGCACGGGCGAGAGCAAGGCGTAGTTCTCACGGCGAGAGTGCTCGGAGAGGTAGTCCTGGAGCTCGCCCTTCAGGTTGTCCTCGTAGCCGGAGAACTGCTCCCGGTCGTCAGGAGAGAGGTAGACGGTGTACTCGTTCGGGACGTAGACGCGCGAGACCGAGATCGTCTTGTGCTCGTCCATCTCCTTGGCAAGCTTGCGCGCCAGCTCGACCGGCTGGACGTTCGTCCTGAAAGCTCGGCCGAAGATGCCCTCGAAGAGGGACTCGATCTTCTGTTCGATAGCGCGAAGGACCATGGGCCGGGAA
>DATHGN010000116.1:0-3684 GCA_035317565.1 Gaiellaceae bacterium | reverse complement strand
CTATGTGACCGGGACGATCATCACGCAAGCTCTGATGCGCGAAACGGTCGAGCTGGGCCAACTCGATCCGCTGCGCGACTTCTGCTTCTGCACCGACGGCGTTCGCGGACACCTGATGGTCGCGGCACGCGGCATCCCCGGCGACGTCTACGTGTATGGGCAGGGCAACAACATCTCGATGCGCGACTGGGCCGACATGATCCTGCGGGTGGGGCGGGAGCAGGGGTACTGGGATGCGCGCGAGGTCGTCTCGACGGCCGACCGTTTCCGCCCCGGGGCGAGCGAAGTGATGGCGTTGCGCGTCGGCTACGAGAAGCTGAACCGCGAGACGGGCTGGGAACCGCACGTCTCCTGGGAGGACGGCGTCGCGCAGACGATCGCGTGGTATGCCGAGAACCAACCGCGCTGGATCGGCCGCGTCGACTGGCACACGCAAACCCGGGCGCCGGCGTGAAGACGCTCGTGACGGGCGGCGGCGGCTTTCTCGGCTCGCATCTCGTCGCGCGCCTCGAGACCGACGGCCATGACGTCGTCGTCGCGCGTCGCGCCGAGTACGACCTCACGCACTGGGACGAGGCAGAGCGGCTCTTCCGCGACACGCGGCCAGAGCGGGTGTTCCACCTCGCGGGCGAGGTGGGCGGCATCGGCGCGAACCGGCTCAATCCGGGACGCTTCTGGTACGCGAACCTGATGATGGGAGCGCACGTGCTCGAGCTCTCCCGGGAGCACGGCGTCGGCAAGCTCGTCATCGCCGGCACCGTCTGCGCCTATCCGAAATTCGCCCCCGTGCCGTTTCGCGAGGCCGACCTGTGGGATGGCTATCCCGAAGAGACGAACGCGCCCTACGGCGTCGCCAAGAAGTCGATCCTCGTCGGTGCCCAGGCCTATCGCGAACAGTACGGCCTCGACTCGATCTTCCTGCTGCCGGCGAACCTCTACGGACCGCGTGACAACTTCGACCTCGAGACGTCGCACGTCATTCCCGGGCTGATCCGGAAGATGCTCGACAACTCGGAGCGCGTCACGCTCTGGGGCGACGGTTCGCCGACACGGGAGTTCCTCTACGTCGACGACTGCGTCGAGGGGCTCGTGCTGGCCGCCGACCGCTACGACGGTGCCGACGCGGTCAACCTGGGTACGGGCGCAGAGATCTCGATTCGAGAGCTCGCGGAGCTGATCGCTGAGCTCACCGGCTTCGAAGGCGAGATCGAGTGGGACAGCTCGATGCCGAACGGCCAGCCGCGTCGCAGCCTCGACGCGAGCCGCGCCCGGGAGCTCTTCGGCTTCGAGGCTCGCACGCCGCTCCGCGAGGGGCTCGAGCGGACGATCGCGTGGTATCGCGAGCACGCCGGCGCGATCGCCACCGTCACTCCTTCGTGAGCTCGGACGCCGCGGTGCTGCCGTCGTCGCTCGACGCGGTCGGCCGGCGTCTGCGGCGGGCGCACGAGCTCGTGGGCTCGATCAGCCCGCGCAAAGCGCTCGCAGCTCTGATCGTCGTGCAGTGGCTCGCCGTGGCCGCGCTGGCGCTGACCGTCAAGCACAATGGCTGGCTCTATTACGCCGGCGGCGACCAGCTCTGGCACTACACCGGCGCGTATCTCCTCGCCCATGGACACCTGCCGGCGACGTTCGTGGGCTACGGCTGGTCGATCCTGCTCCTGCCGTTGGCCGCTGTCGCCGGACCGAACCTGGCTTCCGCACTGCCGGCGATCGTCCTCTTCAACACCGTCGTGTTGCTGCCGGTTGCGCTCCTCTGTGTGTACGCGATCGCGGCGCGCATCGCAGGACGCATCTTCGGCTACTTCACAGCGGCCCTCTGGATCGCGCTCCCTTACCTCGGCATCCTCTTCGTCGAGCCGGGCTACCACCAGAAGTACACGGAGCTGACGCTGCCACAGGTGTTGGGGCTCGCGTCCGTCCCCGACTTCCCGGCGATGGTGGCGCTGCTGGTGTCGGCCTACTTCTGTCTGCGCGCACTGGAAGTGGCCGGCTGGATGACGCCCGTTGCCGCCGGACTCGCGGCCGGCTACTCGATCGCGGTCAAGCCCTCGAACTCGATCTTCCTCGTGGCGCCGTTGCTGCTCTTCCTCGTCGAGAAACGCCGGGCTCTGCTGACGTTCGCCGCCGGGCTCGCGCCGGCGCTGGTGACGCTGGCGATCTGGAAGTACCGAGGACTGGGCGAGCTCGCTGCAGCGCCGGCCCAGGAGGTTCGCCTAGCAAGCGGCGTCGGCGGCCTGCTCGACCGCATCCACAACCCGCAGCTCAACAGCTACGCGCACTTTCGGACGGTGCTGCAGTCGTTGCGCGAGCACTTCTGGGTTGCGCGCGTGATGGAGTGGTTGCCGGTAGCGGGGACGATCGCGCTCCTCGCGCGCTCCCGCCGCGCTTTCCTGCTCGTGGGCGCCTGGTTCGCGATCTTCGTGGTGGCCAAGGCCACTTACGTTCCGGCGTCGGTCGAGGACGCGAGCTTTTGGCGCATCCTGATGCCCTCGTTCCCGGCGTACCTCCTACTCACCGCCTCCGTTGTCCTGCTCGTGCCCGGCGTGCGAGCGCGTCCTGCTCCCGAGCCCTTCACGCTGACGGGACGACGGACGACCATCGCTCTCGTCGCAGCGGTCGCAGTCTTCGCCGTCCTGCCGCTCGGGGTGATCGCCGCAACGCCCGTGTTGAAAGACAGCGGCCGTCAGGCGGTCCTCTTCGACGACAACCTGCTGCCGGTGTCCTCAGACGTCGGGCTCCAGGCAAACGCTGCCAACGGCGCCGTGCACCTGTCGTGGCACGCGCAGCATCCCGGGCCGACAAACCTCTTCTTCCGGGTACTGCGCACGAAGAGCTCGAACGACGTCGCTTGCGCCGGAACACGGGCGGCCGACCAGTGCCAGCTCTACACGGAGCCCGTTGCGGCAACGAAGAGCGGCTCGTACGACGATCAGCCCGGCCCGGGGACCTGGACGTACCGCATCGGCGTGTCGGCGAACTGGCTCGACGACCCGCGCCTCGGCGACGTCTACGTGCTGAGCCCGCCTGTCACCGTGACGATTCCGTAGTCCCCTCGCGCAACTGCTGCTCGAGCAGAGCGAGCCGCTGCGCGAGGATCGTGTTCTGATCGGAGAGCCGCGAGATGACCGTGGAGTAGTGCAGGAGCACGATCAGGATGAAGAGTGCACCGATCGCGCCGAGAATGGCCGGCGGATACGTCTCGACGCCGAACCAGCCGGCGATCGTATTGAGACCGTCGCGCCAGACCGAGAGTGCGAGCAGCACCGCACCGGTGAGCAACCAGAGCAGCGCATAGCGCTCACGCAGGCGGCGCGAGCGGATGAGCTCGAAGACCACGAGGAGCAGCAGGAAGGATGCGACCGCCGCGGCGATCGAGACGGGAAGCGGTGTCATCGGTGATGGCCCTCCTCTGGCGGAACGGCGTAGCGGCGGAACAAGCCGACGAAGATCGCTAGCAGCACCTTCGTCATGTAGTACACGGAGCGCAGGACGGTGATCGACGAAACGCCGCTGGCGCGCTCGCGCATCTCGACCGGCACCTCTTGCAGGCGCAGCTTGTGCTTCACGGACATCACCGTCGCCTCGACCTCCGGATAGTCGTGGGGATAGTCGGCGGCGAACAGGGCGATGCCCTTCCGGTTGACGGCGCGGAAACCCGAAGTCGTGTCGGTCACCTTCTGACGC
>DATHGN010000115.1:0-2057 GCA_035317565.1 Gaiellaceae bacterium | reverse complement strand
AGCCTCTGCCCACCGGTGCCGTCCCCGGCCACGACCTCGCCGGTATTGACGCCGACGCGGATTCCGATCCGGACTCCGAGCTGCTGTTCGAACTCTTCGTTCAACCCGGCCAAGGCAAGGCGAAGGTCGGTCGCGGCGCGGACGGCGCGCAACGCGTCGTCTTCATGCAGCTCCGGGATCCCGAAGACGGCCATCACCGCATCACCGATGAACTTCTCGAGGGTGCCGCCGTGGCTTTCGAGGACCGCGCCCATCGCATCGAAGTACCGCGTCATGACCTGTCTTAGCGACTCGGGATCGAGCCGCTCGCCGAGAGCCGTCCAGTTGGCGATGTCGGCGAAGAGGACGGTAACCGTGCGGCGGCTGACAGCCATGTCCTGAGTCTAGGACTCGGCCTTCAAGGCGCCTAAGAGAAGTCGGCTCCGAAAGGGACGTAAGTACACTTCCCGGCCGTGTTCGACACCCTGTCAGACCGCCTCCAGAGCGCCCTCGGCGACCTCCGCGGGCGCGGAAAGCTCGATGAGGAAGCGATCTCGCGCGCGATGCGCGAGATCCGGCTTGCGCTGCTCGAGGCTGACGTCAACTTCGAGGTGGTCAAGAGCTTCGTCGCCCAGGTGCGCGAACGGGCCGTCGGCCAGGAGGTCCTGAAGAGCCTCACGCCGGGACAGCAGGTCGTGAAGGTGGTCCATGAGGAGCTGACCGCGCTGATGGGCGCCGGCAGCTCGATGCTCGCGTTCACGGGCCGGCCGCCGACGGTGATCCTGCTTGCCGGCCTCCAAGGATCCGGCAAGACGACCGCCGCGGCGAAGCTCGCCCTGCTTCTGCGGAAGGAAGGCCGGACGCCGGGGCTCGTCGCCGCCGACCTCCAGCGTCCCGCAGCGATCGACCAGCTCGAGCAGCTGGGGCGGCAGATCCAGGTTCCGGTCTATCGCGGAGACAGCTCGGATCCCGTCGAGGTCGTGCGAGACGGGGTGAAGAAGCTTGCCGACGACGGCGTCGACACGATCATCCTCGACACCGCCGGCCGGCTGCACGTCGACGAGGAGCTGATGCAGGAGCTCGAGAACGTGCGCGACCAGGCGAAGCCGGCAAACGTGCTGCTCGTCCTCGACGCGATGACCGGACAGGAAGCGGTCAACGTCGCCCAGGCCTTCCAGGAGCGCATCGCCTTCGACGGCGTCGTGATGACGAAGCTCGACGGCGACGCGCGCGGTGGTGCCGCGCTTTCCGTCAAGGCCGTCACCGGCAGGCCGATCAAGCTCATCTCGGTCGGCGAGAAGGTCGACCAGCTCGAGTACTTCCACCCCGACCGGATGGCGTCGCGCATCCTCGGCATGGGCGACGTCTTGACGCTGATCGAGCGCGCCGAGGCAGCGGTCGAGGAGGACGAACAGAAGGAGCTCGAGGCCCGCATGCTCAAGGGCCAGTTCACCTTCGACGACTTCCTGAAGAGCTACAAGATGCTGCGGCGCATGGGACCAATCCAGGGCGTCCTCAAGCTGATCCCCGGGCTCGGCAAGCAGCTCGAGGGGATGGACGACGTCGACGAGAAGCAGCTCGGCAAGGTCGAGGCGATCATCCTCTCGATGACACCGCAGGAACGTGGCGCGCCGAGAGTGATCGATGGCTCGCGACGCCAGCGGATCGCGGGCGGATCCGGCACGACGGTCGAGGACGTCAACCGGCTGCTCGAGGCGCGCAAGCAGATGGAGAAGCTGATGAAGGGCATGGGCAAGGGCAAGATGCCGGATCTCGGAGCCCTTGCCGGCGGCGCGCCCGCGGCGACTCCGCAGCCGGGACAGCGAAAAGCGACAAAATCCAACAAACGCAAGAAACGACAGAAATCCAGGAGGTAGTGGTTTGGCAGTTCGTATGAGGTTGACGCGTGTCGGGTCGAAGAAGAACCCGGTGTACCGCGTCGTGGTCGCCGACTCGCGCTCGCCGCGCGACGGCAAGTTCATCGAGATCGTGGGGCGCTACAACCCGCAGCACGATCCGTCGTTGATCGAGTTCGACGAGGACAAGGTGAAGGACTGGCTCGGGAAGGGTGCGCAACC
>DATHGN010000114.1:0-10244 GCA_035317565.1 Gaiellaceae bacterium | reverse complement strand
TTCGAAGACGTTCCCGGGACGGCCAAGACCGTGCTGGCGCGTGCGATCGCCCAGACGATCTCGGGGGCGACGCCGTCGCGCATCCAGTGCACGCCAGACCTGCAGCCGACCGACGTCACCGGGCTCTCCATCTTCAACCAGCGCGAGCGCGACTTCGAATTCAGGCCGGGGCCGATCTTTGCCAACGTCATCCTCGTCGACGAGATCAACCGCGCCATGCCGAAGACGCAGTCCGCGCTGCTCGAGGCGATGGCGGAGCAGCAGGTGACGGTGGATGGACAGACGCGCGTGCTGCCTGATCCGTTCCTCCTGCTCGCGACGGAGAACCCGATCGAGTACGAGGGCACGTTCCCGCTGCCCGAGGCGCAGCTCGACCGCTTCTTCCTCAAGACCGCCCTCGGTTATCCCACCATCGACGAGGAGATGCAGATCGTCGAGGAGCAGCGTCACGGTCACCCGCTTCGCTGGCTCGAGCCGGTCGTCGACGTTGACGACATCCGCGCGGTGCGCGATGCAGTCACGACCGTCTACGTCGATCCTTTGCTGCAACGCTGGATCGTCGAGCTCGTTCGCGCCACACGCAACCTCGACGAAGTGGCGGTCGGCGCTTCGGTGCGTGGCAGCCTTGCGCTCGAGCGCGCCGCTCGTGCGTGGGCGTTGCTCGATCATCGTCCATACGTCGTCCCCGAGGACATCGATCGGCTCTTCGCGCCGGTGCTGCTGCACCGTGTCGTGTTCCGTCCGACGTTCCTCGCCGAGGCGCGCCGCGTCGGCTGGAACGAGGCCGTCGAAGGGATCGAGCGCAAGTGCTTCGCAGCCGCGCCTCGGCCTGAGCCCGAGCCGGTCGAGGTGCAGCCGGCTCCGGAGCCCGTGCCCGTCGCGCGTGACCAGCACTGACGTCACCTTTCCGCTGGCGCCGCGCCGGCGGTTCGCAGGTCTTCCGTTCGGCGGCATGAACAGCGTTCGTCGCGGCTCGGGCTCGGATATCGCGGGCTCGCGCCCCTACCGCCCCGGCGATGATGCGCGCTCGATCGACTGGAACGCGTCCGCGCGCCTGTCCTCGGCGCACGGCGCCGACGAGTTCATCGTCCGCGAATACATCGCGGAGGAAGCGCCGCGGGTCGTTCTGCTCTGGGACCGCCGTCCGGCGATGTCGCTCTTCCCGAGGCCGTTACCGTGGCTCGCGAAACCCGAGGCCGTGCGCGTGGCGGCGGATCTCGTCTCCGAGGCGACGCTCGCGGCGCGCGGCTTTCTCGGCTACCTCGATCTCGACGACGACAAGGCGACGTGGGTCGCGCCGCGGTCCGAGCACGAGCTGCCCGACGCGGCACGCGGCGGAGCCTTTCGCGCATCCGAGGACAATCTCCAGCACGCGTTCGACTTCCTCGCGCGGCAGCATCCGCCGCTTCCAGGCGGAACGTTCATCTTCGTCTTCTCCGATTTCCTCGCACCGGTCTCCGACGACACGTGGGTGTTCACGCTCGAGCGCGGGTGGGACGTCGTCCCGGTGGTCGTGCAGGACCCTGTCTGGGAGCGAAGCTTCCCGGAGGTCGGCGGTGTCGTCGTGCCGTTGCACGACCAGTCGACGGGGCGTTTCGTCTCGGTCCGACTGACCGACCGTGAGGCCATTCGCCGGCGAGAGGAAAACGAAGCGCGTTCGGAGGACCTCCTCCTGCGCCTGCGCGCGCTCGACCTGGGCCCTGTTCTCGTCTCGACCATCGATCGTGAGCAGATCTTCCAGGCGTTCCTCGAGTGGGCAGACGAGCGCATCATCTCGCGGGGTCGCTGGTGGTGAGCAGGCGCCGTAACTGGATCGTCGTGGCGGTCGCGGCGCTCACGGTCGCCGCCGCGCTCGTGCTCGCGGTCGTGCTCACGGGCAGTTCGACCCAGGCCGTCCCGGAGCATGCGCTGACGGCCGAAGCCTCACTCTCGCGCTCCGGCGCCCTCTTCGCCGACCCACTGCGCGCGACGATCGAGGTGCTCGTCGACCGAAAGCGCGTCGATCCTGCGCGCGTCGGTTTCAGTGTCGCCTTCGAGCCTTACTCCCGGATCGGCATTCCGCGTCTGTCCCGTCACGACACCGATCGGCTGACCCAACTTGTATTCAGCACTGATCTCGTGTGCTCGACCGACGTCTGCCTGCCGAAGGGCCGCAGCAGCAGCATGAGGATCCGCTTCGCGCGGGCTCAGGTCTTCTACTTCCCGCGGGACGGCAGTGGACGGAAGACGCTCAAGCTCAACTGGCAGCCGCTGACGCTCGGCACCCGGACGACCCCCGCCGATCTCGCCGGCGACGATCCGTTCTCGCAGCCGATCTGGCACGCGTCGACCGATCCGCTCGCAGTGTCGTACCGCTTCTCGCCGTCCGTGTTGAAGACCGTGCTGGTCGTGCTCAGCGCGCTTTTCTTCGTGGGTGCGGCTTTCGCCCTCTGGCGGGTCTTGCGGGCACTGCAGGCGCGGCTGCGGCTGCCGCTCCCGAGCGCGCTCGAACGTGCGGTCCGGCTCGTCGAGCGGACCGAAGCCAGGGAAGACGCGGCTGCGAAACGCAAGGCACTCGAATTGCTGTCACGCGAGCTGACGCGTAGCGGCGAGAGCCAGCTGGCCCTCGCCGCCCGTGAGCTCGCCTGGGCGGAACCGACGCCGATCCCTGCAGCCACTCAACCGTTGACGCTGGACGTCCGGCGTCTGATCGAGCAGCGGTCGAACGGACATGGCGCGTAGCCCGCTTCCAGCGCGCACGCGCGGTCCGGCGATCCCGCTCGCAAGCACTGCCGAGCTGGCAGGCCCGGCTCGCCGTACGCTCGTGCTGCGCGTCGCGCTCGCGGTCGCGCTGCTCGTGCTCGCGCTGCTCGCGAGCGAGACGGGCCGCAGCAACGCGGCGGCAGCACGCGGGCTCTTGGCCGGTGGGGGAACCGGCGTGCTCGTGCTCGACGTGTCGCGCAGCATCAAGCCGGCGGCCAACCGCACGATCGTCAACGTGTTGCAGCAGCTGATCAGGTCGCAAACCCGGCTTGGGCTGGTCGCATTCTCGGACATCGCCTACGAGTTGCTGCCACCCGGAACGCCGTCGAGGGAGCTGCGCTCCCTGCTGCGGTTCTTCGCTCCCGTACCGCCGCGGCCCGGATCTGACGAGGTTCCGCCGAATCCGTGGTCGAGCAGCTTTTCCGGAGGCACCCAGATCTCCCTGGGGCTGACGCTCGCGCATGACGCGCTCGTTCGGGCCGGCAATCCTCGCGGCTCGATCCTGCTCGTCAGCGATCTGGACACCGCACCCGACGACGTCCCGCGCGTCGCCCAGACGTTCAACACCTTCCGAAGCCAGGGTGTGAAGTTCCGGATCGTCGCGCTCACGCCTCGCGCGGACAACCTGTCTCTCTTCCAGAATCTCGCGGGACGCGACGCATTCGTGCCTCATGTCAGTTCTGTCCGAAGCGGCGTGGGGGACACGGAGGGTGCGTTGCAGGGCCGGACGCCCTGGTCGCTTATCTTCATCGCCGCGCTCGTGCTCGTCGCGCTCGCCGCGAACGAACACTGGAATGGGCGCCTGCCCGTCCCGAGGACGCAGTCATGACGCTCCGGTGGGCCACCGCCTGCGTCGTCGCTCTGACCGTGGCGATTCTCGCGCTGCTGCTGGCACTGGACGTCGGGCGCTGGCAGACGACGATCTCGCGTGACGACGTGCGCTTCAAGGCGACGCCTACCCGCGCAAATCTCTGGCATCCCGACGAGCTCCTCCCGTTTCACGCGACCCGTTCTCTGCTGCGTCTCGACGACGACATCGAGTACCGCGAGACGCTCCGGAACTTCTGGCTCGCCCGCCCACATGCGAGCTCTCTGACGCAGCTGAATCTCGACGCGTTGCGTAGCGAGGCGATCGTCACGCTCGCGAACTTCGCACGAACGCAAGAGGAACCGCTCCGTCGGGGCCAGACCGCGAACCTCCTCGGCGTGATGGGACTGGGCCTCGCAACGACCGACGACCCGGGCCAGCGCCTTCGCTTCCTCCTCTACGCGTCGCGGGCCTTCCGCGGTGCGCTCACCGCAGATCCGAACAACGAGGACGCCAAGTTCAATCTCGAGCTGACGCTGCGCCTGCTGCAGCGGCAGCCCACGCGGACGGGCGGCGGCACCGCGCACGGGCCGGGACGCGCATCCGGCGCAGCCCTCGCGCAACCCGGCAGCGGCTACTGATGACTTTTCTCACGCCACTCGCGGCCCTGGTCGCTCTGGTCGTGATCGTGCCGCTTGCCGCGTACGCGCTCCTCGAGCTGCGCGCGCGCCGCGTTTCGCGCGTCTTGAAGCTGACACCGCCGTCGTTTCGCTCGCGGCCGGGCATTCCAGTCGCGATCGTCGCAGTGGCCGCGCTGCTCGCCTTCGCAGCCGCGCAGCCTGTCGTCGCAGGCACGCAGAAGCGAGTGGGCCGGTCGGACGCAGAGGTCTTCTTCGTGTTCGACTCGTCGCGGTCGATGCTCGCCAAGCAGGACTTCGGCTCACCAACGCGTCTCGCACGCGCGAAGGATCTTGCACTGCACCTCCGCCAGAGCCTTGCGGACGTCCCCGTCGGCATCGCCTCACTCACCGATCGCGCGCTCCCGGATCTCTTTCCGACGCTCGATGCGCAGGTCTTCGCGTCGACGCTTGAGGACTCGATCGGAATCGAGCGCCCTCCGCCGAGCGGCACGGAGAAGCTTGCGACGGATTTCGGCGAGTTCGGCTCGATCGCCGCGAACAACTACTTCAGGCCACAGGTGTCGAAGCGCCTGCTCGTGATCTTCAGCGACGGCGAGAGCCGCGCGTTCGACGCGAACAAGCTGGCCGGGAAGCTGCGCGCCGGGCACGTCCGCGTGCTGTTCGTTCACCTCTGGGACCCGCGCGAGAAGATCTTTCTCACCTCGAAGGCGGCGGATCCGGGCTACCGGCCCGATCCGGAGAGCCGACGCGAGGCGGCCCAGGTCGCAGCCGCCGGCGACGGCAAGGTGTTCCACGACGGCGACGGAGACGCACTTGCCTCGGCGGCGAAAGACGTGCTCGGTAGCGGTCCCGCCACCACAACGAGAGAGCAGCGGACGCGCGTGTCCCTTGCGCCCTACGTTGCGCTGTCGGCGCTGTTCCCGCTCTCGTTCGTGCTCTACCGGCGGAACTTCGCCTAGCTCAGGATCGAAGCTTCGACTAGTCGAACCACGTCCAGGTGTCGGACATGGTGACGTTGGTGTCACCGAAGCGTCGCGCGGCTCCGGGGCTCGGCTCGGGGCGGGCGTTGCCGGGGGAGCTACTACGGCCACGTCCTGGTGTCGGACATGGTCACGGAAGTGTGACGAACTTTCCACAGGCATCTACCATCACCTGTCGAGCATGACCGGCCGGACGGTCAGGGGGCTTGGAGCCGCCGCCTGCATCGCGGCGATGCTCTGCGTGTCGCCGCCGGCTCACGGCGGCGTTCGCGACGACACCGCGTGGCTTCAGGCGAAGCTCGATGCCGGTGGCAGTCTCTTTCTGCCGCGCCTTCCGAACGGCGAGTGCTACGAGACACGCGGCCTCTGGGTCTCGCACGACGACACGACCGTTACGTCCGACGGAGCGTGCGTGGTCGCGCTCGGGCCCGGCGAGGGTCGCATTCCGAGGGGCGACGGGACGTTCGTGCGCGCGAACGCGGTCTTCTTCGTCGATCACTCCGACGTGCGCAAGCCCTTGCCTGTCCGGATCTCGATCAGCGGGCTGCACATCACCGTTCCGGCGGCAAAGCGCATGCACGGCATCAGCGTGCTCGGCCACGAGGTGACGCTTGCCGGCCTTGCGATCGACGGCGCTCCGCTCACCGATGTGCGCATCGGCGTCGGCGCGAAGGGCTCAGGGGGAATGTCGGGCCGCGTCGAGCTCACCGACTCGGCGCTCTCGGGCGGGCAGCGCGACGTCGTCTCGATCTTCGGTGCAGTGGGGTTGCGCGTCGCCGGCAATCTCTTCTCCGGTGCGCGCGGGGCGGGCGCCGCCGGCCTGCATATCCGGGCGGCCGATCGCGGCCAGCCGACACTCGACGTGCACGTCGCCGGGAACAAGGTCGTCGGCAACGCAGGCCCCGGAATCTTCCTGGACCTCGCGCCGGCGAACGGCCTGCCGGTGATCGCATCGGGGATCGAGCTCGTCCGCAACGAGCTCGTCGGGAATGCGCGGAAGGCGCCGCCGGACCGTCGCGCCGGCATCGTGATCGCCGGCGGACAGAACGACGGCAAGGGCCAGGTCGTGTTCGCAGAGAACCTGTTTCGCGGCAACCGCGGCCGGGCGCTCCTGACGCGCAAGAGACGGGCGGTTGCGGTGGTCGCGGGCCCGCGGACCACGCCGCCGAACTTGGGCGGCGCCGAACGCGACGACACGGCATGGCTGCAGGCGCGACTCGACCGCAGTGGGGGAACCATCTTCTTGCCGAAGCTGCCGAACGACACCTGCTACGCGACCCGCGGACTGTGGGTGTCGCACGACCGGACGACGATCACCTCGGACGGCGCGTGCATCGTTTCGCTCGGCCTCGGGCCCGTCCGTCTGCACTCGGTCGACGGTGACCCGATCGCGGCGAGCGCCGTGTTCTTCGTCAATCGATCAAAACCGTCGAAGCCGGCGCCGGTGGGGGTCACGATCTCGAACCTGAAGGTCGTCGTTCCCGACGGCCAGTCGATGTACGGCGTGGCGGTCTTCGGTCACCAGATCACCTTGAGCCACCTCGACATCGGCGGAGCTCCGAAGGACGACGTCACGATCAGCGGACGAGGGAACGGCAACTCGTACGCGGGCAGCGTGTCGATCCTGGACTCGACGCTCAGCGGCGCCAGCCGGAATGCGATCTCCGCCACCGCTGTGATCGGGCTGCGCATCGAGCGCAACACCATCGTCGGCGTGCGGGACTCTCCCCCCGGGCAGCCCGCGGCCGGCATCGACATCGAGCCGGACGATCGTGGCCAGCCGGCCCTCGACGTGCACATCGTCGGGAACACGATCAAAGGAAACGCCGGCCCGGGCGTCATGTTCGAGCTCGAGTCGAACGACGGCCCGGCGGTCATCGCGACAAACCTCGAGATCAGCGGCAACACGATCCTCGAGAACGCGCTCAAGCTCTCGCCGCCAAAACGAGCGGGCATCGTCCTCGCAGGCGGGCAGGATGGAGGCCAGGGGACTCTGGTGCTGAAGGACAACACGGTGCGGGGTAACGGTGGGCCCGGGATCCTCGGCAGCCGCCTTCGTCTGGTCGTGCAGGCGAGCGGCAACGACCTCGGCGGGAACGAAGGCGGTCCTTCGCGCGGTTTGTAAGTAGATCGCTCTTACGCGGTAGCGGCGCGCGGCCGGTTGACGAAGACATTGTCGAGCGCCGAACGCAGGCCGACGGCCAGGGCGCCCATCAAGACGGCCGACTCGCCGAGAGTCGAGATCTCGATCCGTGGCGCATAGGGAATCCAGGCGGCGAGCAATCTCCGCACCGGCGTCAGGAGCAGATCGCCGTTCGTTCCCAGCCCCCCGCCGAGGACGACGAGGGCCGGGTCGGCGACGGCGGCGATCGGAGTGATGTGCGCTGCGATGCGGCGGGCGACCTCCTCGACGATCGTCCGTGCGAGTGGGTCTCCGGCACGCGCAGCCGTGAAGATCGCACGCGGGTCGTATGGCGGCGTCAGCGAGGTCGCGGTCGAGCCGGACGGGGCGATGCGCGCCGCCAGCGCCGCAACGCCGTCCGCGGAGGGATCGACCTCCTCCGCCATTCCGGCGAGTGCCCAGTCGACTTCGCCGGCCGCGCCGTGATTGCCGCGATGGAGCTCGCCGCCGAGCACCAGCCCCATGCCCATGCCGGTGCCGACGGAGAGAAACGCGAAGTCGTCGACCCCCTGCGCGACACCGGCCCAGTGCTCGCCCACAGCTGCGAGGTTGACGTCGTTCTCGAGCGTCACATCGATGCCCAGCTGCTCGCGAAGCTCGCCGCCGAAGGCCCGGCCTTCGAGCCCGGGGATGTTCGGCGTCGTCAGTTGCAACGTGCCTTTCTTTGCGTCGATCACGCCCGGTATGCCGAGAACGACACCATCGATGCGCTCGACCGGTAGATGCGCGGACGCAATCAGGGATTCGTGCAGCCTGCAGATCGCCTGCAGCGCCCCGTCGGCGTCGGCACCGCGCAGCTCGACGTCCTGACGCGCGCGCACCTGACCGGCAAGGTCGCAGACAGCTCCGCGCAGGAACCGTGCACCGAGGTCGAGGCCGAGCACGTACGCCGCGTCCGGGACCGGCTCGAAGAAGACGGCCCCGTAGCTCGGCCCTCCGGGGGCGTCGGCGGCCTCCCGGACGAGCCCCGCTTCGAGCAGCGACTGGAGGGCGAGCGAGACGGTCGGCTTCGAGATGCCCGCGCGGCGCGAGATCTCGGCCCGTGAGATGGGGGCGAGGGCACGGATCGTCTCCAGCACCGTCCGTTCGTTCAGGTGCTTGAGGAGCGGTGGCGTCGCGCGGGCTGGGGGGACGGTTTCCGCCATCTTGTCAAGGAAGTTAACTCCGCAAGCCCGATTCTCGTCAAGCTTGACTCCATTTCGAGACAGTCGTAGAGTCCTCGTTCGGAAACCTTACGAGATCCAGGGTGCCGGCTAGAGCAAGGAGCCGGGACTGGAGCGGGAGACCGGGGTCGACGACAATCACCCCAAGAGGAGGCAGGGTATGAGACGCGTGGGGATCGGGCTGCTCGTGGCGCTTGTGCTCGGAGCCGCCGTCATCGCGGCAACCGCGAGGACCACGGCCAACGCCGGCACGTCTGCGGCGAAGGCCAAGAACATCACAATCTGGGTGGGCTGGAGCGCTGCGGAGCTCAAGGCCTTCAAGGGTGTCGTGGCCGAGTACGACCGAAAGCACTCGGACGTGACCGTCAAGGTCGTCGGCGGCATCAACGACGACAAGATCACCGCCGCGATCCGCAGCGGCAAGGTGCCGGACGTCGTCAGCTCGTTCACATCGGCGAACGTCGGCAGCTACTGCAACTCGGGTGCGTGGATCGACCTGAAACCGTTCCTGTCGAAGGACAAGATCGACGTCAACATGTTCCCGAAGACGTCGCAGTACTACACGCAGTACAAGGGCAAGCGGTGTGCCTTGCCGCTGCTCGCCGACGTCTACGGCTTCTACTACAACAAGAAGATGTTCAAGGCGGCCGGGCTCACGAGCCCACCGAAGACGATGTCGCAGCTCACCGCGTACGCAAAGAAGCTGACGAAGAAGAACTCGGACGGCTCGATCAAGGTCGCTGGGTACAACCCCTTCCTCGGTTTCTACGCAGGCAATGCCCCCGACCTGAGTGCCTACGCGCCGCTCTTCGGCGCCAAGTACGTGGACGGAGGTGGCAAGTCGATGATCTCGCGGGATCCGGCCTGGAACCGGATGATGAAATGGCAGAAGAGCCTTGTCGACTGGTACGGCTACAAGAAGCTCCAGAAGTTCAACGCGGGAGCGGCGGACGAATTCTCCGCGTCCCACGCGTTCGAGATCGGCAAGCTCGCGATGATGATCGACGGCGAGTGGCGGGTGGCGTTCATCGGACGCGAGCATCCGTCGCTCGACTACGGCACGGCGCCCGCGCCGGTCGACGATGCCCATCCCGAGCTCTATGGGGCTGGTTACGTGAACGGCACGATCATCGGCATCCCGAAGGGCGTGAAGAACAAGGACGAGGCGTGGGCACTGGTCAAGTACCTGACGACCGACAGCCACGCGCTGGCGATCTTCTCGAACGGCGTGCGCAACGTTCCGACGACGAAGGCATCGCTATCGTCGAAGGACATCAAGCCGGACGCGCACTTCAAGACGTTCCTGAAGATCTTCGCGAACCCCAACTCGAAGACCACGCCGATCACGGCGGCCGGAAACGCGTACGGATCGCTGATCCAGGCGTTTGCGGTCAAGTATCAGGCAGGTCACGGAGGCGACCTGTCGGGCGGCCTGAAGAAGCTCGACAAGCAGATCGACGCCCAACTGAAGCAGGCACAGGCGGGCGGAGTGCCGTAATGGTGAGCGTCGTTACGGCTGCTGCTGTACCGACCTCGGGGCGCGCGGGCTTTGCCCGCGCGCCCCTTTCCAAATGACCGAGATAACCGTTCCGGCGGCCCGCGCACAACCGGTCGACCGGACGCGGGCGAAGCGAAAGGCGGCCTGGCGTCGACGTCGCCTCGTCCTGCTGCTGATGGCGCCGTGGCTGATCGGCTTCTCGGTCTTCTTCGGTTACCCGCTCGTGATGA
>DATHGN010000113.1:0-6966 GCA_035317565.1 Gaiellaceae bacterium | reverse complement strand
CTGATGGCGACCGAGACCGAGACAGTCCAGGGAATCCGCGAGGAGTACAAGTACGGCTTCTCAAATCCGGACGAGGCCAAGGACTACTTCTTCAAGTCCGGCCGCGGCATCTCGCACGAGGTCGTCGAGGCGATCGCGGAGCACAAGAACGAGCCCGACTGGATGCGCAAGTTCCGCCACAAGTCGCTCGACTACTTCCTCGCGCGGGACCTGCCGCAGTGGGGCGGCAACCTGAACGACATCGACTTCGAGAACATCTACTACTACATCCGCCCGACCGAGAAGCAGGCGGAGCGCTGGGAGGACCTGCCGGCGGAGATCCTCGACACCTGGGACAAGCTCGGGATCCCGGAGGCGGAGAAGAAGTACCTCGCAGGCGTCGGCGCGCAGTACGAGTCCGAGGTCGTCTACCACAAGCTCCAGGAGAACCTCGAGAAGCAGGGCGTGCTCTTCCTCGACATGGACTCCGGCCTGCGTGAGCACGAGGAGCTCGTCAAGCAGTACTTCGGCACGATCATCCCGCAGAACGACAACAAGTTCGCGGCACTGAACTCGGCCGTGTGGTCAGGCGGCTCGTTCATCTACGTGCCACCCGGTGTCGAGATCGAGATGCCGCTCCAGGCCTACTTCCGGATCAACGCCGAGAACATGGGCCAGTTCGAGCGCACGCTGATCATCGTCGACGAGGGCGCGTACGTGCACTACGTCGAAGGCTGCACCGCGCCGATCTACTCCACCGACTCGCTGCACAGCGCGGTTGTCGAGATCATCGTCAAGAAGGGCGCACGCTGCCGCTACACGACGATCCAGAACTGGTCGAACAACGTCTACAACCTCGTCACGAAGCGCGCCGTCGCCTACGAGAACGCGACGATGGAGTGGGTCGACGGCAACCTCGGGTCGAAGCTGACCATGAAGTACCCGGCGATCTGGCTGCTCGGTGAGCGCGCACACGGCGAGGTGCTGTCGATCGCATTCGCCGGCAAAGGCCAGCATCAGGACGCAGGCGGCAAGGCGGTCCACGTCGCGCCGAACACGACGTCCGTGATCACGTCGAAGTCGATCTCGAAGAACGGCGGGCGTGCCGGCTACCGCGGCCTGCTCGAGGTAGCGAAGGGCGCCAAGGGCTCGAAGTCCAAGGTGGTCTGCGACGCGCTGATCCTCGACGAGGAGTCGCGCTCCGACACGTACCCGTACATGAAGATCGACGAGAACGAGGTCGACATCGGGCACGAGGCGACGGTTTCGAAGATCGGCGAGGAGCAGCTCTTCTACCTGATGTCACGCGGACTCTCCGAGTCCGAAGCGTCGGCGCTGATCGTTTCCGGCTTCGTCGAGCCGATCACGAAGGAACTTCCTCTGGAGTATGCGGTCGAGATGAACCGGCTGATTCAGCTCCAGATGGAAGGCTCTGTCGGTTGATCCAGGTCACGCGGTTCGACTTCATCGCGCTGCCGGTGGAAGACCTGGCGCGCGCGGACGCGTTCTACGGACAGACGCTCGGGCTCGCGCGTAACCCGCATACCTCGGGCGATCGCTGGGTGGAGTACGAGACGGGAAACATCACTCTCTCCCTTTCGACCTTCGGGGGCTCACTCGCCCTCGGTGTGCCGAATGTCGAGGAAGCGCGAAAAGAGCTCGAGCAGGAGGACGTGCAGTTTGGGATGGACACCTTCGATTCCGGTGTCTGCAACGGAGCGCCGATGGCCGATCCCGACGGCAACCACCTCCAGCTCCACCGCCGCTACAAGCCGCTGGAGCCTTTCGACGTGCCCGAACAGGAGATACAGCGCACGGACTTCGTCGGTGTGAACGTGAGGGACCGCGCTCGGGCCTCGCACTTCTACGGCGACACGCTCGGGCTGAAGCGCAATCCGCTCTCGCACGAGGAGTGGCCCGAGTTCGAAGCCGAAAACGTCGGGCTCGTCCTCAGCACTCCCGAGCAAAAAGGCGAGGGCGAGTATCACCCTGAATACGGCATCGCGCTACGCGTCGCCGACGTCGGCCAAACCATGGCTCGGCTTGCGGACGGCGGTGTGAAGTTCGAGTTCCCGGAGCCCTACGACTCCGGCGTCTGCCACATGGCCTTCTTCAAGGATCCCGACGGAAACGCGCTCATGCTCCATCGCCGCTACGCGCCGTACTCCGACGGCTCGCTGCCGTAATGAACGTCGAGCGGATGGACTTCGTGTCGATCCCGACACAGGATGTCGCCCGCGCAGTGGCGTGGTATCGCGACGTGCTCGGGCTCGCGGAGAGCACGTACACGGAAGGCGAGGTCGAGACGCCGAATGTGACGCTGTCGTTCTGGCGGCCCGAGAGCGACTCGCTCCCGTTCACGCCGAACGAGGGCGGCATCGCGCTCCGGGTCGAGGACGTGCACGCGGCGGTCGAGGAGGTCCGGGCCGCCGGCGCCGATGTCATGGGCGTCGACGACACCGGCGTCTGCCACATGGGCTTCGTCAAGGATCCCGACGGCAACGTCGTCATCCTCCACAGGAGGTACGCGCCTCGTGTCGCGCGCTGACGCCGTCGAGGCTTACCGTGAGCTTCCGCTCCCGGACACGAACCAGGAGCACTGGCGCTTCACGGACCTCAAGGACTTCGACCCCGACTCCTTCGGACACGTTCCAGGGACAGTCCCTGGCACAGGTCCCGCCGGGACGATGCTCGAGCTCGACGTGGCAGGTCTTGCCACGATCACCGAGACCGGCATCGAGATCGAGCGCGCGCCCGAGGGAATCACCTTTGCGCCGCTGACCGAGGAGCACGAGCGCCTCTACTCGCTCGTCGGCTGGGACGAGAAGTTCGCCGCGCACAACGCGGCGGTCTGGAAACACGGCTTGCTCGTCGTCGTCCCGAAGGGCGTCGAGCTCCAGAAGCCGCTCTACATGCGCGTGACGAACTCGACCGAAGGCGGCTCGCTCTTCTGGCGCCTGCTCGTCGTCGCGGAAGAGGGAGCCCGCTTCACGCTCGTCGAGGAGGTCTCCTCCACCGCTCCGGACCTCCGCTCGTACACGAACACCGCGCAGGAGTTCTTTCTCGAGCAGGCCTCGAAGTTCGAGTACGTCTCGATCCAGAACCTGTCACAGGAGACCTGGCACTTCGCCACGCACCACGCGCAGGTCGGCCGCGACGCCGAGCTCGACTGGGTGGCCGGCGGCTTCGGCTCGAAGAAGGGCAAGGTTCGCATCCAGAACGACCTCGCCGGCGAAGGCGCTACGTCCCGCGTCACCGGTGCGTACTTCACCGACGGTGACCAGCATCTCGACTACGACACGTTCCAGGAGCACATCGCGCCGAACACGACCTCCGACTTTGCCTTCAAGGGCGCGCTCCGCGACACGTCCACCGCGGTGTGGCGGGGAATGATCCGCGTGGAGAAGAACGCCCAGAAGACGAACGCGTACCAGGAGAACCGCAACCTCATGCTGTCGCCGACGACGCACGCCGTTCCGATCCCCGGGCTCGAGATCCTCGCGAACGACGTCCGCTGCACCCACGGCGCGACGGTCAGCCGCGTCGACCGCGAAGAGCTCTTCTACGCAATGGCTCGCGGCCTCTCCCGCGGGGACGCAGAGCGGCTGATCGTGCGCGGCTTCTTCCAGGACATCCTGGACCGCATCGAGTTCGAGGCCGTTCGCGATTCGCTCGCAGCGGCTCTCGAAGCGCGCATCCCCCGGGGCTAGCTTCCCGCCGCCGAGAGGCGCATACTCCGGGCGTGGCTCGCGCCCCGCTCTACGCGGTGGCAGTCCTGCTCGCGACGCTCGTCGTCCAGTCGGCCGGCGCCGTCGTCAAGGGCGACGAGCGCGTGCTCGTGGTCCTCGCGACCTCCGGGTCGAGGCCCTACACAGTCGCGGAGGTCGAGCGCACGGCCGGCCAGGCGGCCAACTACTTCGACAATGCGTCCTTCGGGAAGGTGAAGCTGCAGATCGACGTGACGCCGTGGCTCGCGGCGTTCACCGCCAATCCCGGCTGCGGGGGCACCACGAACCGCAGCCTCGAAGGCGTCGTCGCCCCGGCGAAGGTCGCCGCCGGGCGCGCAGGCTTCGACCTCGCGCACTACGACGACGTCATCTACGCGATCGCCGACAGCCATTGCGGCTTCCACGGAGCGACGTGGGGTCACGAGGTGATGCTGACACGACAGCCGAACCTCCAGCTCGTCGTCCACGAGCTCGGCCACGCCTTCGGGCTGGGTCATGCGCAAGCGTCGGACTGCATCACCATCGGAGGCGTGTGCGGCATCGACGAGACAGGAGACCCGTTCAGCCCGATGGGCAGCGGCGACCTCGACTTCAGCGCCTACGAGAAGGTGACCCTCGGGTGGATCCGCGACCAGCCGCACGTGACGGTCGCCAAGCGCTACGTCCTCGCGCCGCCGACGAGAGAGTCGACACTTGCCCAGAGCCTGATCGTCGACACGGAGCAGGGCTCGTGGTGGATCGAGTACCGCGCGCAGCCGTTCCAAGGGCTGCTCTTCCGGTTCATAGACAATCGCGCCGTCCCGTCGCCCTTCGCGGAATCGTCGGTGCTGATGCGCAAGCTGACGAAGGCGAAGCGACCCTGGCTCGCAAAGGGCGAGTCCTACAGGATTCCGGGCTCGTTCCGGGTGACCCTCATGAAGGCAGCGGCAGGCCGGGCCCAGGTCCGCTTCCGCTAGGAACCCCCGGGTACGATGACCGGGTGGCCGTGACGGCGGAGACGAAGTTGAACGCGGAGAAGCTCCGTGCAGATTTCCCGATCTTCGACCAGGAGATCCGGGGCAAGCGGCTCGCCTACCTCGACTCTGCGGTGAGCTCCCACAAGCCGCGGCAAGTGCTGGACAAGCTCCGCACGTTCTACGAGACCCAGTACGCGAACGTCCATCGCGGCGTCTACACGCTCTCCGAGGTGGCCACCGCCGAGTACGAGGGCGCGCGCGAGAAGGTCGCGCGCCTCGTCAACGCACCGGAGCCACGCGAGCTGATCTTCACCCACGGCGCAACCGAGAGCATCAATCTCGTCGCCTACGCCTGGGGCCTCGACAATCTCGGGCCGGGCGACGTCGTCCTCGTCACGGAGCTCGAACACCACTCGAACTTCGTGCCCTGGCAGTACATCGCCAAGCGGACCGGAGCAGCCTTCAAGGCGATCCCACTCGATGAGCACGGGGAGCTCAGACTCGACTCGCTCGAGGAGCTCGCGCGCACGGGGAACATCAAGGTAGTCGCCAACAATCTCGTGTCGAACGCACTGGGAACGATCAACCCGGTGGAACGACTCACCGCGTGGGCGCACGAGCAGGGCGCAATCATGGTCGTCGACGCCGCGCAGGCCGCGCCGCACCACGAGATCGACGTCCAGCAACTCGACTGTGACTTCCTCGCCTTCTCGTCGCACAAGATGTGCGGCCCGACGAGCGTCGGCGCACTCTGGGGACGCGCCGAGCTGCTCGAGTCGATGGCGCCGTTCAACCTCGGCGGCCACATGATCCGGTCGGTGAAGCTCGAGGAGACGACCTGGGGCCAGCTGCCGTACAAGTTCGAGGCCGGCACACAACCGATCGCGGAAGCAGTCGGCTTCGGCGCGGCTGTGGACTACGTCACCGATGTCGGCATCGCCGCGATCGAGGAGCACGAGCGCGAGCTGCTCGTCTATGCGCTCGAGCGCCTCGCGGACGTGCCCGGCTTCGTCGGCTACGGCCCTCCGCCGGACCGCCGCGCCGGGATCATCTCGTTCAACATCGAAGGCATCCACCCGCACGACGTCGCGCAGGTCCTCGACATGGAAGGCGTCGCGATCCGCGCCGGCCATCACTGCTGCCAGCCGTTGATGGCGAAGCTGGGCGTAGCTGCGACGAACCGCGCGAGCTTCTACCTCTACACGATCCGCGAGGAGATCGACCGCCTCGCCGAAGGCCTGCACAAGACCCATAAGCTTCTTGGTCCGTGAAAAGTGCTGCGCACTTTCCACGGGTGATAGGAAAGACCTTCGCTACGCTCGGTGACACATGAGTGAATTCGACCAGATGTACCGCGAGGTGATCCTCGATCACTACAAGAACCCGCGCGGGCACGGAGAGCTCGAGCAGGCCGACGCGCACGCCGAAGGCCAGAACCCGCTCTGCGGCGACGAGGTCTCGATCTTCGTGGCCTTCGGCGAGGACGGCGACACGATCGACGAGGTGAAGTTCTCGGGCCGGGGCTGCGCGATCTCGCAGGCTGCGACGTCGATGCTGATGGAGATGGTCAAGGGCCGGAGCGCGACGGCAGTGGCCGCGCTTCCGCGCGAGGAGCTGCTCGACGAGATCGGAATCCCCCTGACACCGGTCCGGCTCAAGTGCGCGCTGCTCGGGCTGTCGACGCTGAAACTCGCTCTGCACAAGGCCAAAGGCACACCGCTCCCGGAGGAGTGGGCCGGAGCCTCAAGCGACCTCGACCTCAAGTAGCGGAGTGGCCGAGCTCGACGTCTGCCCGGTCGAGGAGCTTCCCCCTTGCTCGGTCAAGATCGTCTACGCCGGCGAGATCGCCGTCGGCGTCTACAACCTGAACGGTGAGTACTACGCACTCGAGGACCGCTGCTCGCACGACGACGGTCCCCTGTGCGAGGGCGACTTCGAGTGCGACGACGGCGTCGCGATCTGCCCTCGGCACGGCGCGAACATCGACATCCGCACGGGGCGCGCCCTGACCCTGCCGGCGGTGGAGTCGGTCGCGACGTTCCCCGTCCGGGTCGACGATGGGATGATCAAGGTCAAGCTTGTCTGAACCAACCCGTTGCTGGACGTCGAGCGACCCGCTGTACAACGCGTACCACGATGACGAATGGGGCCGGCCCGTCACGGACGAACGGGGACTGCTCGAACGGTTCTGCCTCGAAGGCTTTCAGTCCGGACTGTCCTGGCTGACGATCCTCCGGAAGCGGGAGAACTTCCGGACGGCGTTCGCCGACTTCGAGCCGGAGCGCGTCGCACGCTTCGGCAAG
>DATHGN010000112.1:0-17807 GCA_035317565.1 Gaiellaceae bacterium | reverse complement strand
CACGAGATTCGAGCCGATGAACCCGGCTCCGCCGGTGACGAGTGCCTTCATCCGTCCCATTTTCCCTGAGCAGCCACCTGACTCCTCTGAGCAACTGCCGTGGCGGCCAGGCCGAAGGCCAGCCAGGTGGCGGCATCGAGGGGGATTCCGGCCACCAGGCCCTGTGCTCCCCAGAGTCCCATCGCCGCGAGAATCGTGAAAGTCGCGACCGCTCCGGGCGGGGCGTTGGCCCTGAGGGCCAGCATGAGGGCCAGCGCGAACGGGGCCAGCCAGAGCACGAGGCCGATCAGCCCGAGGTCGGCTGCGGCCTGGATGTACGCGTTCTGAACGCCCCATTCATGGGCGCGCGTCGGAAAGGCGAGGGGGGCCACGTCTGGGAACCTCTTCCGCGCCGCCGGCAGCTGCGGGTCGACCACGTCTGGATCGGTGGATCTCTGCCAGCCCGCGCCGACGATCGGATGGTCGCGCCAGATTCGGTAACCGATGTACGCGAGCAATGTGTGGTGCGAGTAGGTCTCGATGTTGGTCGTCTGCGCCTCCTTCCCTTTCACGTGCAGGAAGCGCAGGAAGCTCTCGAAATCCCCGCCTCGTAGGACGAGCACGCCTGCAGCCACCACTGCGACGACGATGCCGCTGACGGCGAAGTCGCGAAGCACGAGCGGCCGCCGTCGCCGGATCGCGTACAGGAACGCCACCGTCCCCGCAACGATCCCGATCAGCCCTGCGCTCGCCCCCGAGAGAATGAGCCCGAGCGCGCCGGTGACGACCGCGAGCCAGCCGATGCGCCTGCGCGCCAACAGCACGGCGGCGAAGCCGATGCCGAGCGCGAGCGCGGAGAGAGCGGCGAAGTCCGAATGACCGAGGAACGACGGCTGACGGCGTCCTGCTGCCCACGCGTCCGCGATGTCGAGGCCGAAGAACTGCAGCAGCGCGAACAGTGTTGCGACGACGCTCCACGCCACGATCGCTGCGGCCACGAGCTCCCAGTCGGCCCGGCGCCGCAGGATCAACGGCGCAGACAACGCGAGCAGCGCGTACTCGGAGAACTTCACCGCCGTCACGAGGTGCACGAGTGAGTCGGAGCGGACGAGGATCCACACCACGAGCGCAACGAAGGCAATCCAGAGTGGCAGTGCGGGCCGCAGCGGCGCGAAGCCCGCTCGCAGGCCCTCGCGGAGGGCGACGAGAGCGACCACGACGACGGCGAGATCCGACGCCTCGATGCCGAGGTGCGTCGAACCGAGCGGCACCCGTACCCCCGGCTGGTACTTGATGTGCAGGAAGAGGAAGGGAATCGCCAGCGCCAGCACGAGCGCGCGCCCTCTCACCGCGGGTGTCTCCGGCGTGGGCACTCGGCGAGTCTAGGTATTGCCGTCCCTACAATGGTGCTCCTGATGCGTACGCGGCTCTTCTGGCGCCGTTCGGCGGCAGCCGCTGGGATCTACGCCTCAGTAGCCCTCGGCTTCTTCGGCACCGTCATAGCGGCACACGCGTTCTCGACCCGGGTCCTCGGTCTCTACGCCATCGTCATCGCGGCGACCGGGTTCTTCCAGACGCTGCTCGACCTGACGATCGAGGAGGCCCTCGTCAAGTACGGCTTCCGCTTCCAGGAGCGAGCGGACTGGGGGCGGCTGCGCCGGCTGTTCGGCCGAGCGCTTCAGGTCAAGTTCGCGGGCGGGATCCTGGCCGGCATCTGTCTGCTCGCGCTGGCGCCCGCTTCCGGCGCGCTCTTCGGTGACCCCCGTCTTGAGACGCCGATGCTGGTCGCTGCCGCACTGCCGTTCGTGCAGGCTCCGGAGAACGTCGGCGGCGTTGCGCTCATCCTTCGGGGCCGCTACGACATCCGCGCGTTCTTTCTCTTTCTCTCGATGGCGCTGCGGCTGGGCGCGATCGCGATCGGGACCCGTTACGGACTGACGGAGACGATCATTGCGATGGTCGTCGCGCAAGTGCTCGCCACGACCGCCGTCCTAGCCGCGGGTTGGGCTGCGTTCCGGCGGAATCCGCTGGTTCCCGCGGCTTCGATCGGCGACGAGCGTCCGGAGATCGTTCGCTTCGTGATGCAGTCCAGCGTGGCGACGGGAGTGGTCGCGCTCAGGAGCACGCTGAGCCCGTTGCTCCTCGGTCTCGTGTCGTCGCCCCCACAGGTCGCGTACTTCCGCGTGGCGCAGGCCCCCGCCCAGGGATTCGCCGCGCTGTCGGCGCCCGCTCGGCTGGTCCTCCTCACGGAGCAGACGCGGGACTGGGAGCGCGGCACGCGCAGCGCCGTGTTCGCAGGGGTGCGCCGTTACTCGCTCAGCGCCGCGGCTGGGGCTCTCGTCGCCGTGCCTCTTCTGCTCTGGCTAGCGCCCGATCTCGTCCGGCTGTTCTTCACGGCAAAGAATGTCGGTGCGACCGACGCGCTCCGCCTGATCGTGATCGCCGGCGCGCTGCAGTTCGTGTTCGGCTGGACGAAGAGCTTTCCGGTGTCGATCGGCCGGCCGAACCTGCGCATCTGGGCACACGGCCTCGAGACACTCGTGCTCGTGCCGCTCGTCGCCGCGTTCGGTGCCGCGTGGGGTGCGACCGGGGCCGCAGGCGCGGTGCTCGTCGCGACGATCGTGTTCGTGGCGTTCTGGACCGTTCTCTTCGTGCGGATTCGTCGTGAGCCCGAGAGCGAGAACGCGCCGGCACCACAGCACGTCGAGGTGGCGACACCGTGAAGGTGCTCATCGTGTCAGGCATCTGGCCGCCGGACGTGGGCGGTCCCGCGAGTCATGCACCGGACGTCGCCGAGTTCCTGCGCTCACGCGGGCACGAGGTCGAAGTCGTCACGACCGCGGATGTCCCGCCACCCGACCGTCCATATCCGGTCCGCGCCGTTCGGCGACAGCACCGACCCGGAGTACGGCACTGGCGCGGCGCCGTGCTCGTGCGTCACCGTGCGCGGAAGGCCGATGTCGTGTACACGACGGGGATGTTCGGACGGAGCGCGCTCGGCGCAAGCGTTGCGCGCAGGCCGTACGTCGTGAAGCTGACCGCCGATCCCGCGTTCGAGCGCTCGCGTCGCCGCGGGCTGGTCGAAGGCGACGTCGACGCGTTCCAGCGCGGCGGCGGAGGCGCGGCATCCACACTCCTGCGGTTCGTGCGTGACGTCGAGCTCCGTCGGGCGGCGCACGTCTTTACGCCGAGCGTCTATCTCCGCGAGCTCGCTCTTGGCTGGGGCGTCGCGCCCGAGCGGGTGACGGTACTGCCGAATCCGGCACCCTCGCTTCCACCGCTGCGCCCGCGCGACGAGCTGCGGCGCGAGCTGGGTCTGAACGGCGGCACGCTCGCATTCGCAGGGCGGTTGACGGCGCAGAAGTCGCTGGAGCGTGCGCTCGAGGCGGTTGCGGGCGCCGACGGTGTCCAGCTCGTGATCGCGGGGGAAGGGCCGGATCGTGAGCCGCTCGAGGGAAAGGCGCGCGAGCTGGGAGTTGCGGAACGGGTGCGCTTCATCGGTGCGCAGCCACGCGAACGAATCGTCGAGCTCTTTCATGCAGCCGACGCGACGATTCTCTCGTCGAGCTGGGAGAACTTCCCGCACACGGTCGTCGAGGCGCTGTCCGTCGGGACACCTGTGCTGGCGATGGAGGCCGGCGGCGTCGCAGAGGTGGTCCACAACGAGGTGAACGGCCTGCTCGTGGCGCCGGGAGACACGGCGGCGCTCGGCGAGGCGGTGCGTCGGTACTTCGGCGACGAGGCTCTGCGCGAGCGCCTACGTGGTGCGGCGGTCGGGTCGGTGGCGGAGTACGCGCCCGAGCGCGTCTTCGGTGAGTTGGAACGGACACTCCGACGGGTCGCGCAAGCGTGAAGCCACGCGTCCTCTTCGTCTCACGGCGGATCGAGCTGCCACTCACGCCGGGCCTGGCGCGGAAGTGGGATGCGATCGGCGAGGAGATCGACTTCCGCGTTCTCGCAGGTGGCACCGGCCGCAACGGCGTCTTTCGGTTAGCGCGTGAGTTGCCCGTGCTGGACGGGCCAGCGTTCTTCGCAGCACTGCCGCTTCGAGTCGCGCGCGAGTTGCGGGCCTTCCGGCCGCATGCGGTGCTCGCGCAGGGCGCGCACGAGACGGCGGCAGCGCTAGGCGCGCGCCGGCTCGCCGGAACGAGCACCGCCGTGATCGCAGATCTCCACGGCGACTGGCGCGCTCCCACGCGCCTCTACGGCTCACGTCTGCGCGGAGCGTTGAACCCGGTCGCCGATCGTGTGGCCCTCGCCGCGCTGCGCAAGGCCGACGGCATCAGAACCGTCACCGGCTATACGACGGGCCTCGTCCGGGAGCTCGGCCTCGAGCCGGCGGACGAGTTTCCCGCGTACATGGACTTCGACTCCTTCCTGCGGGCGGCGCCGATGAAGCTGCCCGAGCGTCCGGTAGCGCTCTTCGTCGGCGTACTCGAGCGCTACAAGAACGTCGACGGCCTCGCGGAGGCCTGGCGCCGCGCGGCACCCCAGCTGCCGCAGGCGCGGCTGCGACTCGTCGGCTCAGGGACGATGCGACCGCTGGTGGAGGAGCTCGTGGCCGAGCTCCCCGAGCAGACGAGCTGGACCGAGCGGCTCACGCAGAGCGAAGTGTCGTCGGCGCTCGACGAATCGACGCTCCTCGTCCTTCCGTCCCGCTCTGAAGGAATGGGCCGCGTCATCGTGGAAGCCTTCTGTCGTGGCCGTCCACTCGTTGCCAGCCGCGTCGGCGGCATCCCGGATCTCGTGGAGGATGGTGTGAACGGGCTGCTGGTCGAGCCGGGAGACACGGAGGCGCTCGCGGCCGCGCTCGTTCGGTTGCTCACCGACCGTGCGCTGGCGGAGCGCCTTGGTGCGGGCGCGCAGGCGAGCGCCGGAGAGTGGACGATCTCGCCCGAGGAGTTTGCTTCCCGCCTGCGTGCACTGGTCGAGCGGACCGCGGGACTAAGCTAGGCCGCACGATGCGGGCAGACCGGTTCAAGCAGGTGTTGAAGAACTCCGTCTACCGGACGATCGGCGAGACGGCGACCGCGATCGGCGGAAACGGCAACGGCGACCGCACCCTGCGGGTGCTCATGTACCACAAGGTCAACGACCTCCCGGCCAATCCGTTGACGATGCCGGTGTCGATCTTCGACGAGCAGATGGACCAGCTGCGGGACATGGGCTACACGGTCGTCGACCTCGACGCCGTGCTCGACCATTACGTCGACGGCAAGCCGCTTCCGGAGCGGGCGGTGCTGATCACATTCGACGACGGCTATTACGACAACCTGGACAACGCTGCGACGGTGTTGCGCAAGTACGGCTACCCGGCCGTGCTCTTCGTTCCCATCGGCTACCTCGACGACCGGCACCCGCTCCCACACGAGGAGCACCTTGCGGCGCAGGGCATCCTCAACCGCACGATCGAGTGGGAGGAGCTGGCGGATCTCGAGCGTGAGGGCATCCGGATCGAGTCACACGGGATCTCGCACAGGCCGCTCGCCGATCTGGAGGTGGACGAGGCCGCTCGCGAGATCGCGCTCTCGAAGCTCAGGCTCGAGGAGCGCCTCGGCAGGCCCGTGCGCGCCTTCTCCTACGTTAAGGGCTCCGAGGCCCACTACAAGCCCGTCCACCTGTCCCTCGTGCGGCAGGCGGGGTACGACGTCGCCTTCACGGCGGTCTCGGGCGCGAACTCACAGGCGACCGATCCGCTGCAGCTCCGCCGCTACAACATCGAGCCGTACTCTCCGCGCACGTTCGAGCTCGTGCTCGCAGGAGCGTGTGACCTGATCTCGCTCAAGGACACGGTCACGGGGACGCACGCACGGCGGCTCTTCAACGCGGCGCTCGGCACGTCCACCAAGTAAGTGTCCGGCTACGAGCTGGCCGCCTACGAACCGGGGCAGCGGGAGGACTACCTCCGGTTGTTGCGAGACGCGTGGGGAGAAGCGGCGCTCACAGGTCCCGAGTTCGACTGGTGGTTCTCCCGAAACCCCGAAGGCTCGCTCATGTCGGTCGCTCGTGACGACGGGCGGGTGATCGGCGTCGCGGCGCACTCGATCTATCGGATGGCCCTTGGAGGCGGGCAGCGTCCCGCGACGTTCTCGGTGCACGCGACGACGGATCCGATCGCCCGCGGCCGCGGCATCTTCGTTGGGCTCGAGCGCAAGCACGAGGAGGAGGCGAAGGCAAAAGGTGCGGCGGTCGTGCTCGCGTTTGCGTCGGCGCCCACTGCGCCGCTCTTCGTCGGACCGCTCGGCTGGACGTCGATCGCGAAGCTGCGTGTCTGGGCGCGACCCTTGCCCCGTGTCTCGCTGCGACGCGGCGGCCTAGAGCGCATAGAGCGTTTCGAGTTCGACGGCGATGCGGGTGCGGGCTGGCCGAACCACATCGTGCGCAGCGCGGAGTACCTGAACTGGCGTTACCTCGATTCGCCCCGCGACTACGTCGCGTACCGCTCGGGCGACGGGTACGCGGTGCTCGGCCACAAGCGGCACCGAGGCCGGCCGATTGCACTGGTTGCGGATCTGGCCGGGCCCGTCCGGCCGCTCCTGCGGGCCTGCCTCGCCGCCGTGAAGCCGGGGACGCAGGCGTTGTTCGCTCTTCCGGGCCCGGGGCAGCGCGCCGCGTATGCCTCGTCCGGCTTCGTTCCGACCCCGATGTCGCTCGACTTCATGGGCAAGCCGCTTGCCGGTGAGCTCGACACGGATCCCCGGTCGTGGCGCTTCACGCTCGGTGACACGGACTTCTTCTGATGCGGCGTCTGGTCTTCCTGACGCAGAGCGTCGATCCGGCACATCCGGTTCTCGCGGCGACAATTCCGAAGATCCGGGCGCTCGCGAAACGAGTCGACGAGGTGGTGGTGCTCGCGCAGTCGGGCGGCGGCGAAGGACTGCCGTCGAACGTGGATGTGCGCACTTTCGGTGCGGCGACGCAACCGGGTCGCGCGTGGCGCTTCGAGCGCGAGCTGGCGCGGGCCCTGCCGGCCGACGCGGTTGTCGCTCACATGATCCCGGTCTACGTCCTGCTGGCTGCGCCGCTGGTGCGTCCGCGCCGGACTCCGCTCCTCCTCTGGTACACGCACTGGAAAGCCTCGCCGACGTTGCGCGTGGCCGAGCGGCTGGCGACGGCGATCGTCAGCGTCGACCGCCGTTCGTTCCCGCTCGAGTCGGCGAAGGTGCGCGGGATCGGGCACGGTATCGACGTGAACGAATTCGCCTGCACTGACCGGGGCGCACATGCGGCTCTCCGGGCGCTTGTGCTCGGACGCTATTCGCCGGCGAAGGGGATCGAGACGATCTTGCGCGGCGTGCAGCAGGTCGACGGAGTCGAGGTGAAGCTGCACGGTGTCGCGCTGAACGACCTGGAGCGCCGGCACCGTGGCGAGCTCGAGGGGCTCGGATTCCCTCTGGGTGATGCAGTACCGCGTGCGCGCGTTCCAGACCTGTTCGCCGGCGCGGACGTGCTGATCAACAACATGGAGGCCGGAGCTCCCGACAAGGTGGTGTACGAAGCCGCGGCGTCGTGTCTACCGGTCCTCGCGTCGAATCCCGTCTTCGACGAGCTCTTCGACGGCTTCCCCTTGTCGTTCGACCGTGAGTCGCCGGAGAGCCTTGCGGAGAGGCTGCGCTGGCTTGCGAGTCTCGACGAGGGCGAGCGTACGACGATCGGCCGCACGCTGCGCGAGCGTGTCGCGGAGCGTCACTCGGTCGACACGTGGGCGGACGGGATCCTGGCGGTGGCGCGATGAACGGCAACGGACTCGTCCTGCATCTGCAGAAGGTGGCTGGCATCTCCGGCTCGGAGGCGCATCTGCTCTCGCTCCTGCCGCGCCTCAAGGAGCGCGGGTGGGACGTCAGGTTCCTGATGCTGCACGAGCACGAGCCCGGTGCGTGGGACTTCGCGCGCGAGCTGACGGATCGCGGCATCCCGCTGGACGCGATCTCGCTCGCGGCGGACGTCGACCCGATTGCCTTCCTGCGGCTCGGCGCCTACCTCGCGCGCAGGCGGCCGACGATCCTGCACACGCATCTCGTGCATGCCGACGTGTATGGACAGCTGACGGGTGCACTCACGGGTATCCCGGTGCGCGTGTCGACGAAGCACGGCTTCAACGAGTTCCGCGAAAACCCGGGCTTTGCACTCGGCGACCGGGCGATCGCGACCTTCGCGCACACGCATATTGCGATCTCCCGTGGGCTGGCGCGGTATCTGGAGGAGGTCGAAGGGTTCGACGGCGCGAGCTTCGAGATCGTCCACTACGGCATCGAGCCCGACGGCGAGCCGCGGCCCTACGAGGGGAGGGTGCCGCGGCTGCTGTGTGTCGGGCGCCTGATTCCCATCAAGGGTCACATCGTCCTGCTGCGCGCGTTCGCGGAGGCGCGGCGCCGGATTCCGGGACTCGAGTTGCAGATCGCGGGCCGCGGACCGCTGGAGCCGGCGCTGCGGGCGCTCGCGAAAGAGCTCGACATCGAGGATGCGGTGCACTTCCTCGGGTATGTCGCCCCCGTGCAGAAGGCGATTGCGGACGCCGCGATCGTGGTCGTGCCGTCCATGGGTGAGGGATTCGGCATGGTCGCCCTCGAGGCGATGGAGCGCGCGCGGCCGGTGATCGCCGCCGAGATCGGCGGACTAGGGGAGCTCGTTCAGGACGGCGTCACGGGTCTCCTCGTCCCGCCGGGCGAGGCGGATCCGCTGGTCAGCGCGATCGTCCGGCTGGCAGGCGACCTCCCCCGAGCGCGAGAGATGGGAAAGGCGGGCCGGCGTCGGGCTCTCGAGCATTTCCTGCAGGCCCGTTGCACGGACCGGACGGAGCTCCTCTACGAAGGTGCACTGGCTGCCCGAACCTGACATGTGCCAGGGACAGTCCCTGGCACATGTCTCACCGGAAGCCGTCCGAATGTGCGACTTGACATTCCGCGGGAGACGCTTTCCGGGACACGTCTCCTCGTGACCTGTAGTTGGGTCAGACCGTAAGACCTGTCCCGCCTAGAGCGGTCTCGTAGATGCCGAGGGTCCGGTTCGCCATCTTCTCGACGCTGAACTCGGTTCTGGCGCGTGCGAACGCTCGCTCGCCGTACTCGCCCGGCGCGCCGAGCACGCGGTTCACCGCTGCGGCGAGTGCGTCCGGATCGTCGGGCGCGACGAGCAAGCCTGTCTCGCCGTCCGACACGATCTCCGGGATCGAGCTGACATTCGTCGCAACGACGGGCTTCGAGGCGAGCATCGCCTCGAGGAGTGCGAGGCCGAACCCCTCCCAACGTGCCGGATGGACGAGGATCTCTGCGCGCCGAAGCCAGCTCGCGACGTCGGGCACTCGGCCGAGCAGGTGCACCGGCACCTCGAGCTCCCGCGCAAGCGCCGACAGCTCGGCGCGCTGCGGCCCTTCGCCCAACACGACCAGCACGGCCTTGGGATGACTCGCGCGAATAAGCGGTAACGCTCGCACTGCGACGTCGAGGCCCTTCTGCGGCTCGAGGCGCGAGATCGCGAGGAGCACCTGAGCATCAGCCTCCACCGGGTCCGACTCGTTCGTCCCCCACGGCGCAGGCAGTTCGTCGAGGCCGTAGTGAACGACCTCCACCTTCTCGGCGGGAAGGCCGACACGTTCCACCTGGAAGCGCGCGAGCGCGCTCGTGATTGCGACGATCTTCGCCGCACGCCGGGCGAGCGCGCGTTCGACATAACGGAAAGCACCGGCGCGAAACGGGTCGTCGTTGTGCTTCGTCGACACGAGTCGTCGGGACCCGAGCGCGCCGTACACATCTGCGTGCACGAGATGCGTATGCACGAGATCCGCCTGCCGGGTCGCGCGACGCACCGCGAGCGCGAGCCGCACATCGAGATCCCGCGGCGCGGGAAGACGTTCGTACGGGACTGCGAGCGCCTTGTAGAACGGATCCGGTGCACGCGACGTGTCGTCGAGCCCGAGGAAACTGACGTCGACGCCGCGTTCGGCGAGTGCGGGGAGCAGCGTCAGGAGATGGCGCTCGGAACCGCCGATCCCGCCGATCCGGTGAACATGCAGAACCTTCACGCTCGCTTGCGCCACCTGCCGAACGCCCACTCGAGCGCGGCTGCCGCGAGGAGCGCGATCAGAAAGTCGGTCGCGACGCGATACCGGGTCGCTCCGACGAAGACCATCGCCGCGACTGTCTGGTACGCGAAGAGCGCCAGTGCGAGTGCGACGAACCGACCCGGACCAACGAACAGCCCGATCAGACCCAGCGCATAGAGGAAGGACATGTACAGCGGCTGCGCCAGGCTTCGGATTGCGCCGTGACCCGAGTCGGTCGCGGAGGCGGTCGACCGCGGATCCCATTCCATCCGCACCGCCTGGGCCGCAAGCCGCGCCTTCTCGCCCGGATGCTCTCGGACGAAGACCCACGTCTTGTGCTGGTAGTAGGACTCGTTCGCGCACTCGTCCACGTGGATCCTCTTGCCGTTCAGCCTGTAGAGGTCCCGAGCCTCCTCGGGGTTCGGATAGGGATGCCCGGGTGGATCCTTGACGTCGTCGATCCACTTCCCCTCGGCGAGCAGGTGGTAGGTCTGGGCGTTGTTCGCCTTCCAGAGCGCGCGTCCGTCGGTCGTGAGCGCAAAGCAGCCGACCTCGACCTTGTTGCGAACGACCCACGGACTGACGACGAGCGCGGCGGCGGCGATCACCGCCAGAGGCCCGACCCAATCTCGGCGGCCGGAGCGAATGAACAGGTACACGGCCACGACGACCGGGATGAGGATCAGCCGCACGTTGCCGAGAATCGCCAGCCCTGCGTAAATCCCGGCCGCGATCGCCCAGGGAGTGGAACGCCGGTCGGCCGCGATCAGCGTGCAGAGGATGAGTGCCGCCGCAAGGAGCTGGTCGAGGATCTCGCGGTTGAGATGCACGTCGTGCCACACGAGATACGGATTGAGCGTTGCGAGAACGGCGGCAATCGTGCCCGCGCGCCGCGACATGACCCGGGCGCCGATCGCGTAGACGAGCAGCGCGGTGATCGTCGCCACGGCGATCTGCGCGCCGCCGACCGCCCACCAGGTCCGGTCGAAGATCCAGTAGATCGGGACGAGGAAGAAGCCGTACAGCGGCTGCGTGTACGCGGAAGGCTCGCCCGGGATGAACCCAAAGGTCCCGTGGTGGACGAACGTCTGCGCGAAGTCGTCGCTCTTGTCCGTGAACGCGGTGAGGATCCGGCCGCGTTCGTGCACGAGCACGATCACGCGGGGGACGATCGCGGCCGCGGCGATCAGCCAGAGGTGAGGCCGCCTCACGCTGCCGGTACGAGAACCGGTGCCTCGACGTGCTCGCGCACCCACAGCTCGAGCATCAGCAGGCACCACAGCCGGTGGCCATGATCGACGCGGCCCGATCCGTGCTCGTCCAGCAGACGCCGAACGGCCTCGGGCCGGAACCAGCCACGGTCGCTCGGGAGCAGGTCGTGCGCGAGCTCGCGCAGATCGGAGCGAAACCAGCGGCCGAGCGGCACGCCGAAGCCCGTCTTGCCCCGCGTCGTCACCTCAGCCGGCAGGAGGTCGGCGAACGCGAGCCGCAGCGCGACCTTGCCGTCGCGACCGCGCACCTTCAGCGAGTCGGGCAGAGCCAGGCCGAGGGCGACGACCTCATGGTCGAGAAACGGCGAACGCAGCTCGAGCGAGTGCGCCATCGAGGCGAGATCCGCCTTGAGCAGGAGATCGCCGGGGAGATAGGTCTCGAGGTCGAGCTGCTGCAGACCGGCGACGCCAGGACGGGTCGGCGTGAGGGCCGTCGGGCGTGCCACGCCGGGCTCGGCCCAAAGCGCTTGTCGCGCCTCCAGCGGGAAGACCTCCATCAGGCGCGCGTAACGCGCCTGCGCCGGCGTCGCAGCAACGTCGAGAAAGCGCGCGGCACGGAAGAGCGGCGAGCGAGGCTCTCGCCGCGCCGCGGGCAGAGCCCGCAGGGCCGCTGCGCCCGCCTTCGCGACCGGCGCCGGAATGCGCCCGGCGAGTGAGAGGGCGGCATAGCGCTCGTAGCCCGCGAACGATTCGTCACCACCGTCGCCCGCAAGCGCGACTGTGACATGCCGACGCGCCTGCTCGGCGATCAGGAAGGTCGGGAACGCAGCCTCGTCCCCCAACGGCTCGTCGTACGTCGCTGCCAATCTCGGCAGCGTCGCCGCGACGTCCTCCTGGATCTCCAGCTCCTCGTGCACCGTTCCGTACCGCGTCGCGACGAGCCGCGCATAGGCACGCTCGTCGTAACGCGCATCCGCGAAGCCGACCGTGAAGGTCCGGACCGGTTCCGAGGACGCCTGGGCCATCAGGGCGACGACGACGCTCGAGTCGATCCCGCCCGAGAGCAACGCACCGAGCGGGACGTCTGCGACGAGCCGCTTGCGCACGGCTTCGGCCACGGTCGCGCGCACGCGTTCCAGCCACTCCTGTTCATCGGCGCTCGCCTCCGCCGGCTCTGCCCGCCAGTAGCGCTCGATCCGTTGGCCGTCGCCCTCGGCGACGAGCACGTGCCCGGGTGGAAGCTTGTGGATCCCGCGCAGTCCGGTCCGCTCGCCGGGCATGTACTGCAGCGCGAGATATGCATCGAGCGCCTCCACGTCGACGTCGCGCGAGACCTGCGGCAGGCGCAGCAATGCCTTCAGCTCCGACGCAAACGCGAGCGTCCCGTCGGGAAGCCGGGTCCAGAGGAGGGGCTTCTTGCCGAGCCGGTCGCGCGCCAGTATGAGCCGTTCGCGCGGGCCGTCCCAGAGGGCGAGCGCAAACATCCCGTGCAGGCGTTCCACGAAGTGCGGCCCGCTCTCCTCGTAGAGATGCGGCAGCACCGGTGTGTCGCCCGTGCCGCGCACCTCGTGACCGCGAAGCTGGTCTCGCAGCTCAGGAAAGTTGTACGCCTCGCCGTTGTAGACGGCGACGATGTCGCCCGTCTCGTTCGTCACCGGCTGGTAGCCCGTGTCGAGGTCGATCACCTTCAGCCGCTGGTGGCCGAGCACGCAATGTCCGAACGCGTCGGTCGAGCCTTCGTCGGGCCCGCGGTGCTGGAGCGCGGCGCGCATGGCGTCGACGAGCTCCGGATTCGGGGCGTCCGTTGGCGAATAGAGTCCGGCGATGCCGCACACGGGACACATACTGCACGGGCGGTACGCGGTCGTCTCGTGCCATGTGGAACGCCCACTGGACGACGAGGTCTGGAGGCGCTTCAGCGCGCTACAGGTGCGCCGCCCGGGCGGCTTCGCAATCGCGGCGCTCATGCGGCCCCCTGCGGCCGGGGAGGACGAGGCTCGCTGGCTCGAACGTGCGCGTGAGGCCGAAGCGCGAGGGCCTTTCGGCCTGCACACTCACTGGACGGCCCCGGACCATGCGCGCCCGACGGGAGAAGTCGATCCGGCCGGGCTCGTACGAGAACAAGGGAGCTGGCTCGGTTCGGTCGGCCTCGAGGCGACTCTCTTCTGCGGCGGCGGCTGGTATTTCGACGAACGAGTTGCGGAAGCCGTTGCCGACCTCGGCTATGCCGACTGCACCGCAACCGCGTTCAGGCCCACGTACCTCGCTGACGACGCTCCGCATCTGCAACTTGCGGAGCCGACCTGGCTCGAGCTGGCCGGAGGACGCCGCCTGCTCGAGCTGCCGACGACGCACTCGATCGGCATGCTCGCTCGTGCTCTCTTCGCGCGGTTCTCGGCACAGCACGTCGTGCACGCGTACTTCCACGACACCGACCTGCTCGACCTGCGGCGTTCGGCGGCGCTGCGTGTGGGGCTCGGTGTCCTCGGGCGCAGGCGGACCCCGTCGGACCTCGTCGAGCTTCAGCGCGGCTTGCGTCCCGAGAAGACGATGTCGTTCGCGAACAAGCGCGCGTGAAGCGGCACGAGACGGCCGGCGATGAAGTGGAGCTGAGGATCATCGAAGCCGGCGAGCAGCGCGCGCACGTCGGCAGGCGCGAACATCTGTAGATGGGTCGGGTCGTCTTCAGGTTTGCGGCCGAGGAGAAAGCGCGCGCGGTTCTTGAGGCGGTAGGCATTCGGTACCGACGCCACAAACGTGCCGCCGGGACGGAGGACGCGCTGCACGTCCGCGACGACACGTCGCGGATCGCGTAGATGCTCGAGCAGCTCACCTGCAACGATGACGTCGAAGTCCGAGTCCTCGAACGGCAGGGGCTCGTCGAGGTCCGCCCAGTGGGTTTCGATCCCGAGCTTCTTCGCCTCGGCGAGCGCCGCCCGGTCTGCATCGACGCCGACGATCTCGTTCCCACCCGCGTACGCCTGTGTGAGGGCGCCGTCCCGGCAGCCGAGATCGAGAACCCGCCGGCCGGGGCCGCCGACGTAGCGGCGGAAGAGCTCGACACGCTCTGCGCCCGCAAAGACGAACCCGGCTCCGCGCTCGTCGCGGTTGTGCTCGGCATAACGGTCGCTCAGCTGTTCCAGGCCCACAGCGGGCCAGAGACTAGACAGAAGTACACTCCGGCGGGTGAGCACGAAGCCAGCGGTGCCGACCGAGCCGCGGCCGGGGCCGGTCGAGGACATCCGCTCTGGGCGGCCGTACCTCTTCTCGCGCACCACGCTTCTCGCCGTCACCCGCCGGTTTGCCAGCATCCTGGCGCTCGTCACTCTGGATCTCGCCGGGCTGACCCTCGGCGTCTTCGTCGCCCTGATCCTGCGCGAGCTCTACCTCGGCGACTGGCCGCCGATCTGGGGAATCGTGTGGGACACCGAGACCAAGTGGCTTCCGTTCCTCACGGTGATCACGGTGCTCGTGTTCTGGGTTGGAGGCCTGTACCGGCGGCGTGAACTTCGGGCGGGTGTCGGCCAGATCGTGCTCTCACTCGTGCTCGTCGCAGCGATTACGCTCGCGTTCGGGCTCGGGACGGGCTACCACTTCACGACCTATGGCCTGACGCCGACCGCGGTCGTGACGACCGCGGTCTTCATCGGCATCCTGCGCGCCAGCTACGAGATGCTGACCCGCGACGTTCTCCGCCTCACCGGCGCGCGACGGAGGACGGTGCTGGTCGGAGAGGGAGAGCAGCTCGCAGACCTGCGGCGCACGCTCGGCGCAGATCGCAGCGGCATCCGGTACGAGTTCCTCGGCGCGATCGCTCCGAACGGCGACACGGGCGACCTGGCCGTGCTCGGCGGCTTCGACGCCGTGCCGGGCATCCTGCGCGAGCACGACGTGCACGAGCTGATCGTCACCGACGGTGGTTACGCCGAGCGCGAGCTGCTCGAGCTCGTCGAGGAAGCGCATCGGGCCGGCGTGAAGGTGAAGATCGCTCCGCGCACGACGGAGCTCCTTCTGCAGCGGGCGGAGTACATCCCGGGTGAGGGCGCGCCGCTGTTCGAGCTGCGTCCGCCTGCTCTGGCCGGATCCGAATGGGCGCTGAAGCGTGGCTTCGATCTGCTCGTGTCGAGTCTCGTGATCGTCGTCGGGCTGCCGCTCTGGGCTGCAGTCGCCGCCGCCGTCAAGCTGACGTCGCGGGGTCCCGTCTTCTATCGAGATCGCCGCATCGGCCTCGGAGAGCTCCCGTTCGGGATGATGAAGTTCCGGACGATGTACGCGGACGCTTCGGAGCGCCAGGCAGCGCTCGAGTCCGTGAACGAAGCCTCGGGCCCGCTGTTCAAGATCAAGGACGATCCACGCGTCACTCCGGTCGGCCGGTTCCTGCGCCGCTTCTCGCTCGACGAGCTGCCGCAGGTCCTGAACGTCCTCTGGGGAGAGATGTCGCTCGTCGGCCCGCGCCCGCTGCCTATCCGCGACTACGAGCAGTTGCAACCTTGGCACCGGAAGCGCTATCTCGTGCTTCCGGGAATGACGGGCCTCTGGCAGGTCTCGGGCCGGATCGACCTGAGCTTCGACGACCTCGTGCGGCTCGACTTCTACTACATCGAGAACTGGTCGATCTGGCTCGACATCACGATCCTGGCCCGGACGCTCCCGGCCGTCCTGGCCCGGCGCGGCGCCTACTAGCCCGTGGGCCCGCTAACAGGGCCGACACACCCCTTCGCCATACTGAGGCCGTGCCCGGAGCGCCGAAAATCCTCGCCGTCGCGTCCGCGACCGACCTCGATTTCCGGTACGGGTGCACGCCGGCGTGGTGGCAGATCTGGAAGGGCCTCAACGAGGTCGGCGTGGATCTCATCGTCACTCCCTACCGTGGTCGCGCAATCGAGTCGCCCTGGTGGCGGACGGCCCCGAACCCGCTCTACCGCGAGGCGGAGCTCTTCGCCGGCGCGCGCGGCTTCGCCGCTCGGCTGAAGGGCGACACGCTCCTTCGCCGCGGCGAGGACAACCCGGAAGACACGGTCGGTGACAGGCTCACGCGCGAGGCGATCTGGCGCTACGTCACGCCAAGGTGGGAGCGTCATCTCGAGCGCATTCTCGAGCGCGAGCGCGATGTCGCCGCAGTGATTGTCTTCACCGTGCCGATGGCGCACCTGCGAGGAATCCCCACGCGGCTGCGCGAGCGCTTCGACGTGCCGGTCGTGTTTTACGACGGCGACGTGCCGATGAGCCTGCCGGAGTTCGGCGGCATGGACACCGGTTTCAACTACTACCACGGTGCGGATCCTTCGGAGTACGACCTCGTCCTCTCCAACTCGGAGGGCGGGCTCGACCGTTTGCGCGAGCTCGGCGCCCGCCGCGCGGAGGCCGTGTTCTGGGCCGCCGACCCGGAGCTGTTCCAGCCTGCTCCGGTCGAGAAGGAGCACGACGTCTTTTTCTACGGCTACGGCGACAAGTTCAGGCGTGAGTGGATGCAGGCGCTGATCGGCGAGCCGAGCCGGCGTGATCCGGAGATCGACTTCGCTCTTGGCGGCAAGGACTTTCGCGGGGACATCGGCAGCGCGCACGTCATCGGCGACGTTCCCTTCAACGTCTTCGCTCAGGCCATCTCCCGTGCGCGGATCAACCTCAACATCACGCGGCGCTCGCACGCGACCATCTACGCGTCGTCCACGTGCAGGCCCTTCGAGCTCGCTGCTTCGGGGGCGGCGATCGTGTCGAACCCGCACGAGGGAATCGAGCGCTGGTTCGACGTCGGCTCCGAGCTGAGAGTCGTCGCGACACCCGACGAGGCGCTGGCCGCGTATCGCGAGCTCCTCGACGATCCGGGCGCTGCGGAGGCGATGGGGCGACGTGCCCGTGAGCGTGTGCTCGACGAACACACATACGCGCACCGCGCCCGCCAGATCCTCGAGCTCGTCGGGCTCGGCACACCGGTGGCCGCGCGTGGCTGAGCTCGCGGCGGTTCCTGCGCCGCCACGCGACGCCGTGCTCGCGCAGCTAGGCGAGCTGAAGCGGATCGCCATCGTCCCGGCGCTGAACGAGGAGGGGAACGTCGGGCGAGTGATCGACGAGATCCACGCGTTCGACCCCGGGTTCGACATCGTCGTGGTCGACGACGGTTCCACGGATCGAACAGCCGGGATCGCGGCGGATCGCGGGGCGCACGTGTTGCGTCTGCCCTTCAACCTCGGTATCGGCGGCGCGGTCCAGACCGGCTATCGGTTCGCGTTCGAGCGTGGCTACGACGTCGCGGTGCAGGTAGACGGCGACGGCCAGCACGATGCGGCCCAGCTGCCGACGATTCTTGAGCCCGTTTTGAGCGGACAGGCCGATCTCTGCGTCGGGTCACGCTTTGCTCACGGGACTGGCTACCAGTCGTCCTTCATGCGCCGTCTCGGGATCAAGGTCTTCGCGACGGTCGTCTCCGCCGTCGTGCGTCAGAAGGTGACCGACACGACTTCGGGTTTCCGCGCCGTCAACCGGAAGGGCATCGCCCTGTTCGCCGCCGACTATCCCCACGACTATCCGGAGGTCGAGGCGACGGTGATGTCCGTGAAGCACAAGCTGCGCCTGCA
>DATHGN010000111.1:0-21280 GCA_035317565.1 Gaiellaceae bacterium | reverse complement strand
TGTGCTTCAGGCTCCGGGCTAGCGACCGGCGAAGTCGGCCGTCACGACCGCGGCGTCACCGTGCCCGGCGAACGTCCCGAAGGCGATACCGATTCCGATCCGGCGAAAGCCGGGGCGGAGCAGGACGGCCCGATGCCTTGGGCTTGCGAGCCACCGGTTCACGACCCACTGAGCGGTGACCCCGGTGCCCCATGCAAGGTCCTCGCCGTAAACCGGCCCGTGGGCCCGCTGGGCGAGAGCCCGGGCGGCGACCGACCCGTGGGCGAAGTACTGACGGCGCATCATGTCCGCGGAATGGCCGCGTGCGGCCCGAAGGAGGCGGACGTCCAGCCGAAGCGGGGCGAGCCCTCGGCTGGTCCGGACGGCGTTCATCGTCTGGAGTAGTGAGGCCTCCGAGCTGGACAGGCCTCGGGCCCCGGCCCCAGCGGCCGAGGCCAGGAGGGCGGAAAGTGCCAGAAAAGCTACGAGAATCTTTCTCTTAATCAGCATCGCGGGAGTCTACAGAGCCGCCTTTTGGGGGTCGCCTCCCCCAAAAGGGGTACATGGAATTCGCTCAGAGCGGCTTTTTCACCGGGCGGTCTGCGCGAGCCCGATACCTACAAGGGTAAGAGCTGCACCGGACAGCTGGACCGGCGCCAGGGATTCTCCGAGCCACGCCCAGGCCACCACGATGGCGACGACGGGCTCGAGCATTGCGGTAATTCCGGCTCTGGTGGCCGAGATGTGGCGGAGGGCACCGACGACGAGTGCGAACGGGACGATCGTCCCGAGGACGACCATCCAGAGCATCAGGAGCCAGACCGGCAGGTGGCTCGAGGCAAGGTTCCCAAGCAGGGATGCGTCGTCGTCGGCCAGTCTGCCGGGGAAGTTCCACCACGGCGCGACGAAGGTCCAGAAGAGCGTCGCGAAGAGGAAGCCCCAGGTCGAGAGCGAGATCGGATCGCGCCGACGAACGCCTCGCTCGGCGATCAGCACGTAGGCCGCGTACGTGATCGCCGCCACGATGCAGGCTGCGACGCCTGCCCCGCTCAGGCGTCCGCCGTGCCAGATCTCGACGATCAGCGTGAGGCCGGCAAGCGAGACCGCGAGCGCGGCCCAGATGCGCTGGCGCACGGGTTCGTGGAAGACGAAGCGGGCCCAGAGCGCGACGAGGATCGGGGCGACGTACTGGATCAGCAGAGCGATCCCGATGTCGAGGCGGTGGATCGCGAAGAAGTAGGACCACTGTACGAGTGCGAGCGCAATCCCGAGTGCGACGAGCAGGGGAAGATCTCCGAGCCGGGCGCGCAGCGAGCTCGGGCGGGTCACGGCCGCGATCAGCGCGAGTCCGACGACCGCGCCGGCGCAGCGAACCTCGGTCAGCTCTCCGGATCCGATACCGGAGCCGAGGATGACCTTCGACACGGTTCCGTTGACGGCGAACAGCGTTGCGGCAACCGCGACCATGAGGTACCCGAGCGCCGGGCGCGGCTGGACCATCGCGCGAACCTACACAGGTAGTCTGCGCACGGCGGGGCGTAGCTCAGCCTGGTTAGAGTGCTGCGTTTGGGACGCAGAAGTCGCCGGTTCGAATCCGGCCGCCCCGACCTTGGTCGTCCTTCTCGCCGCGAGCTCGGCGCTCTTCTTCGGTGCGCTCGCCGTCACGATTCGATTCGCGCTCGCCCGCGGCATCGACGCTGAAGCCGCGTCGCTCGTCACGACGGTCATCGCCTGCGTCATCTGTGCGGCGCTCGCGCTCCTCACCGGTGACTTCGCCCACGTGGCCTGGAAGGACACCTGGCCGTTCTTCGTCACGGGGCTGTTCGCGCCGGGAATCAGCCAGATCCTGTTCACGCGCGCCGTCGGCGTCATCGGCCCCTCGCGCACCGCAATCATCGTCGGGATCTCGCCGGTCCTCTCGGCGGCGATCGCGGTCACTCTCCTCGGCGAGCCGCTGCACGTTGCGCTGGTCCTCGGGACGCTGCTCGTCGTCGCAGGCGGGACGCTGCTCGTCGGCGAGCGCGGCGGCCCTGCCGCGCTGCTTTCGCTCGGGATCGTCCTCGGCCTGAGCGCGGCGGTGCTGTTCTCGGTGCGTGACAACCTCGTCCGCTGGGCGGCGCGTGGCACCGACGTTCCCGGGTTTGTCGCCGCCACGGCGTCGCTCGTTTCGGCGACGCTCGTGATCGCGATCGTGGTCGCCTCGAGACCGGATGCGGTCGGACGTGTCCGCCGCGCGGCCCGCCCGTTCGTGCCTTCGGGGCTCGTCTACGGGATCAGCTACGCGTGTCTCTACTCCGCGTTCGACCGCGGGCGGGTCACGATCGTCGCGCCGCTCGTCGCCACCGAGTCGCTCTTCGCCGTGCTCATCTCGATCGTGCTCCTGCGCAAGTCCGAGCGGATCGGCCCGCGGCTTCTACTCGCCGCTGCGCTCGTCGTCGGCGGCGGTGCGCTCATCTCGAGCTTTCGCTGAAGACGCCCGCGATGTGCTCCGTGCGCAGGAAACGCAGTAGGAAGTACGCGAACACGGCGAAGAAGACGATCGCCTGCTCGACGGCCATCGTCACGCCCGCGATCTCCTGGTCCGTTTTGTCGGAGAGACCCCAGAGTTGCGGCGCCTCCTTGTAGAAGTCGTAGATCGGCCGCGGGAGAAGTGCGAGGAGCAGGCCGAGCGGTGCAGCGAGGACGAACGCGGCGAAGAGGTACAGCGCCTTCACGCCGTCGGAGTAACGCCCGTGCACGACCGGCCACCACATGAGCACGCCGGCGAGGAAGTACGTCAGATGCTCGAGATCGAGCAGCCAGCCGGATCGCTCGAGCGCGGCGTCGTAGATCGGCGGCACGTGCCAGACGAAGTACGTCGCAAGCCACAGCGGCAGCGCGACGAGGGGGTGCGTGAGCACGCGAACGACGCGGAAGCGCCTCACGTCCCGTGCGAATGAAGACGACAGCGCGAACACGGCGAGGCCGGGCGCCCATTCGGCCGTCACGACGTTCTGAAGCAGATGTACCGAGAGGAGGTAGTGCACCGCGATCGTGTGCAGCGGCGTGATGTAGACCGTCAGCAACAGGATCACGGAAACGTCGAAGGCGACCCGCCGGATCGCGTCGGCGGGCCAACGCCGCTGGCTCCAGAGGTACGCCCCAGCGAGGACACCGATCGCCAGGAGCACGTCCCAGTGCAGCGACCACGAGTGCGGATCCACGTCGCTACGCTACTGCCGAGCTACGCGCCCGTGGTGTAGTGGTAGCACCTGACCCTTCCAAGGTCATGGCACCGGTTCGAGCCCGGTCGGGCGCTTAGATCAGAAGGAGCGCCGGCTACTCGGAGCCGTCAGTGACCGAGATGCTTTCCATCACGACGTCGTCGTGCGGCTTGTCTCGCGCGTCGCGTGGAAGCTCGGAGATCTTGTCGACGACGTCCATGCCCTCGGTTACACGGCCGAAGACGGTGTGCTTGCCGTCGAGCCAGGGGGCCGCGTCGGTCGTGACGATGAAGAACTGGCTGCCGTTGGTGTTCGGGCCGGCGTTCGCCATCGCAAGTGCGCCGCGCTCTACCTTGTGGTCGTTGAACTCGTCCTCGAAGGAGTAACCCGGGCCTCCCGACCCCGTTCCGGTCGGATCGCCGCCCTGGATCATGAAGTCCGGAATGACGCGGTGGAAGATCACGCTGTCGTAGAAACCGTCGTTCACGAGCTTGACGAAGTTCGCAACGGTCTTCGGCGCGTCGTCCGGGAAGAGCTCCGCGTGGATGGGCCCGTGATTCGTCTGGATGATCGCCTGCATCAGGGCGGACTGTACCGTCCGGCCTGATCGCGATGCTGCGGCCGTGGCGGACCCGCCTCTTCGCGTCGTCGACTTCCGCCCGAGAACGATCTTTCGTGTCATCGGGCTCCTGATCGCGACCGCGATCGTCCTCGAGGTCATCTGGATCGCGCGGCACGTTCTTTCGTGGGTGTTCATCGCGCTCTTTCTCGCGCTCGCCCTCAACCCGGCCGTCGACTGGCTCGAACGGCGTATTCATCGCCGTGGAGCCGCGGCGGCGATCGTCTTCTTCGCTGCGCTCATCGCGATCGTGGGGATCGCCTACCTGTTCATCCCGACCCTCGTCAACCAGGTGAACGACTTCGCAGGGAAGGTCCCGGACTACCTCCATGACCTGACGAAGGGCCGCGGCCGGCTCGGTTTCCTGCAGGAGAAGTATCACCTCGTCGACAAGGCGAGGAAGGCCCTGAGGGAGGGCGGTGCCTCGAAGCTCTTCGGCGTTTCCGGTGCGGCGTTGGCGGTGGCCAAGGGAGTCGTCAACGCCGTGTTGGCGACCGTGACGATCGCCTTCATGACCTTCTTCATGCTCCTCGAAGGGCCCGGCTGGGTCGATTCGTTCCTGCGTCAGCTGCCGGAAGAGCCACGGCGACGCTGGCGACAGGTCGGCCACGAGATCTACCGCACCGTTGGCGGCTACGTGACGGGCAATCTCCTCATCAGCCTGATTGCCGGCTCGTTGACGACGATCGTGCTCCTCATCATGGGTGTGCCGTTTGCCGTGGCGCTCGGGCTGATCGTGGCCATTCTCGACCTGATTCCTCTAGCGGGCGCAACCATCGCTGCAATCATCGTGGGGGGCGTCGCGTTTCTCCATTCCATACCTGCGGGGATCGTGGTCGTCGTGTTCTTCATCGTGTACCAGCAGATCGAGAACCACTTGCTGCAGCCGATCGTCTACGGACGCACGGTGCAGCTCTCGCCGCTCGTCATCCTCATCTCCGTCCTGATCGGCGCCGAGCTCGCAGGTGTCCTCGGGGCGCTCGCGGCGATCCCCGTTGCCGGCTCGCTGCAGGTGGTCTTCGCAGACTGGCTGCGGCACCGCCGCGCCGCGGACCCCGCGGCGGCGACCTGACCCGACTCCCTCGTTCGAGGGACGCTGTGTCCCTTAAGCGCGCAAGACAGAGGCCGATGTCACAAAGGTGGCCCAGCGCGCCTTTCGTTGCCTCGCCCTCGTCGCCTCGGTCGTAGGACTTTGGGCCGTCGCGTCCCCCGCGGGTGCGACGAGTCAGCAGCCCGCAAGCACGATGAGCTCACTCGAGCGGGGCGTGCTCACGAACATCAACAGCTTCCGCCACGACCACAAGCTTGCATCCCTGAGGTTCTCCTCGAAGCTCGCAGCGGCCGCGCGCGAACACTCGGCCGAGATGGCGCAGCGCGGCTACTTCAGTCACGACTCCGCGAACGGAACGTCCTTCGACAAGCGCATCTCCCGCTACTACTCGATCTCCGGGAAGCACTACTGGTCCGTTGGAGAGAACCTCCTTTGGTCCTCTCCTGACGTCGACGCAGTCGGTGCGCTCAACATGTGGCTGAACAGCCCCGAACATCGCAAGATCCTGCTGACCGCTCGCTGGCGTGAGATCGGCCTCTCGGCAGTCCACGTCGCATCGGCATCCGGCGCGTACAGCGGACGCGAGGTCACCATCGTGACCGCCGATTTCGGCGTCAGGCGCTAAGCCACCTCCGCGATACCCTGTCCCTCCGGCGCCTGTAGCTCAGTGGACAGAGCGGCGGCCTTCTAAGCCGCGGGTCGGAGGTTCGAATCCTCCCAGGCGCATCGCCGCGGGAAGTCCGCCGCGGCTTCGCCTCGCCATGATGACTTCCCGCGGCCTCTCTTTCTGCCGGAGAGCCGTTGCGGCGAACGCCGGCATAGCCGGCATTCGCGGCGATTAGACGGTTCTTGATCGGGTAGGCGTTTCTTTGACTACTACTTGAGGGGGTCAGGAAATGGCTGATGAGTTGAAGGGCAAGAGGATTGCGTTTCTCGCTACCGACATGGTTGAGCAGGTTGAGCTCACCGGGCCCTGGGAGGCATTGATTGCGGCTGGCGCTGAGCTCGAGCTCGTGTCGATCAAGGACGGCGAGATTCAAGGGTTCAATCACTACGACAAGGCGGACACGTTCAAGGTGGACCGGACTGTTGAGGAGGCGAGTGCTTCCGATTACGACGCACTCGTTTTGCCCGGTGGTGTTGGCAATCCCGACACGCTGCGGCTGGACGAGAACGCCGTGGACTTCGTGCACCAGTTCTTCGAGCAGGGCAAGCCCGTCGGAGCCATCTGTCACGCGCCTTGGCTGTTGATCGAGGCGGGCGTCGTTCGCGACCGGACGGTGACGTCATGGCCGTCGCTCGCGACCGACCTTCGCAACGCCGGCGCAAACCGTGTCGACAAGGAGGTCGTCGTCGACAACGGTCTGGTCACGAGCCGCAAGCCGGACGACATTCCCGCGTTCAACAAGAAGCTGATCGAGGAGTTCGCCGAGGGACGCCACGAGGCGCAGGCCGCCAAGACCGGCGCCGCGAAGGCATAGTCGTCGCTGCGATCCTCGAGGTCGACGGAATCAGCATCTCGCCGAAGCACCGCTATCCTGAGCCGAGCACGGTGGCTGTAGCTCAGTTGGTAGAGCCCCTGGTTGTGGTCCAGGTGGTCGTGGGTTCGAGTCCCATCAGCCACCTCACCGACGAAAGTCGCGCCTACGGCGCCTGACTTTCGTCGGTATCGCGGCTTCGTAGAGCGGTGGCGGCGAAGGCGGGCCTAGCCCGCCTTCGCGGCGATTGTCACGTACCTCCCTTGGAGTCATGCCCGTTGCGTAGGCGTGAGCTCCGAGGGCTTTCTCTTGCGTTTCTTCCTGGGTCTGACCGGGAGTCTGGCTGCCGTGGCTTTGACGGTCGGCTGCGCCGTTCACCAGCGGAGTACGGAGGGACGCGTCCTCGGAGCCGGGGTGGAGAGTGGCTCTTGGGCTTCGCCCGCAGAGGTTGCGTGGCTGGGGAAGCTGGGCGCCTGGGACACGCGGTTGCTGCGCGGGCTTCAGACGGCGGCACGCGTCGAGACGACACCGGGGCTCGCCGGGAAGCTGATGCGCCGTGACGGTCCGACCATGGTCCTTCACGCGCGCGCGCTCGAGCCCGCCGGCTCGTGCGACTCGGATCTGACGACGAAGGTGGGCTCTGCGCCGACGGGCCGTCTCCAGCGTGCATACGACACCTTCCGCACCGCATGCACGCACCTGCAGCGATTCCACAGCGCGATCACGCTCGCCGTCTCTCAGCGCCGGGCTTCGGAGATCGACGAAGCCCAACACGAGGCGAAGCGAGCGGCGGCGGTGTTGCTGCAGGCGGATCAAATGCTTCCTCCCGGCGAGGTTCGCGCGTTGCCGGTCATCGCCGGCAAAGCAGAGCAGAGCCGGATCGAGCCGCGCTTCGGCCGGATCGCCAGCCGGCTGGCAGGCAAGCCGATTGAGGTCCGATGTTGGTCGATCGGCGACTGGGCTCGACTGATGCGCGAGGAGAGGAGCTACACCCACGGGAAGCTCGGCCCGGCCACGCTCGGCTTTGCCGGCATCAGCGGCAGCCGAGTGAATCTCGGGCCCACCGTGTGCGACGGCCTCGTCGATCTCGCCTACGACCACGCCCGACCGGTTGACGATGCCGGGCAACTGATGCTTGCGGCGGCGATCGTGACGTTGAGCCACGAGCCGGAGCACAGCAAGGGAATCGCCGAGGAGTTCGTCGCGGAGTGTGACGCGATTCAGCTCGCGAACACGACCGCGATCAGGCTAGGCGCGTCCGCCGCATATGCCGCGTCACTCGTCCATGCGTACTGGCGCCATTACGGCGAAGAGTTGCCCGCGTATCGGTCCGCCGACTGTCGCAAAGGCGGAGCGCTCGACCTGGGTAACGCAGATTCGATCTGGCCTTAGAGGCCGGTACCCTCCGCCGCATGGCCCCGTAGCTCAGCGGATAGAGCGACGGACTTCGAATCCGTGCGCGGAGGTTCGACTCCTCCCGGGGCCATGGTTCCGCGCCGACGGGACGTCCGCCGCGGCGCACAAGCCGTTGCCCCGCGACGGACGAGCCCTTAATCGCGACTCGTCCCAGTGACAGGGACCGGCGACGTTGCAAGGCGGATCCCAGCGTGAGGTCAAGGCGCGGAAGCAATTATCGCAAATCGTTGCGAAGCTCACAAGGCAGGCGGCCGAGCTAGCTCAGTCGACGGAAGCGGTCCGTCCGCAGCGCGGGCAGACCCATTCCGTCACCGGCTCCCCGCGTGATCCGCTGCGGCCCGGGTGCGCCTGCTGTCCGGCCCAGCGTGTGCGAAGTCGCATCGGGCCGTGGCCGCGCGGACAGGCCTTCGGCTCCACGGTCTCTTCGGGTGGCTCGGCCAAGGCGGCGCCATCCTACGGAACGCCACCACCTAGGTGTTTCGGTCAGGATCTGCTTCCATGAAGCCGGATGGCCGGTTTCCTAGCGACCGTGCTCATCTGCGACGACGAGCCGTCACTCCGCGAGCTGATCAGGATCAGCCTCGACGGCCCGTACTCATTCGCAGAGGCAGACGACGGCGAGAAGTCGCTGGAGATCGCGCGACGCCTCCGGCCCGACGTCATCATCCTCGACATGATGATGCCGCGTCTAAGTGGTCTCGAGGTCCTCAGCGAGATCCGAGGCGACCGAGCGCTTGCGGAGACCCCCGTCATCGTTCTGACGGCGCAGCCTTCGACCAAGGACGAGGCTTTGCGCTGCGGGGCTGACATCGTCATGGTCAAGCCCTTCGAGCCCGAGCAGATCACGGCTGCGGTAGAGGAGGTCCTCGCAGGCCGGCGATGAGTCAGCGTGTCGCGAATGGCGCGATGCCCGATGGGCGGTCGAGCGCAACAGGTGGTGCCGGAAAGCTCCGCCCTGACGGAGGGCTGTTCGCGCGCATCGCTATCTCCGCGACCGTCGTCGGGGCCGGTCTCGCGATCGTCTTCGCGGTTCTGTTTCTTGCCGTTGTGAGCTTGCGGCACCGGTCGGTCGAGGCGCGTAACTCACAGCAGGTGATCGCAACCGCGAATCGTGTGCAAACGCTCGTGATCGATCTCGAGACCGGCGTGCGCGGTTTTGTGATCACGCATGACGAGCGCTATCTCGATCCGTGGCGTGCGGCCCAGAAGCAGTATCCGCCGACGATCGCGACGCTCTTGCGCCTGACAACCGACAATGCGCTTCAGCACCGGCGCGCAGTCTCGATCAGGGACGCTGTCGACACCTACTTGACGACGTACTCACGCCCTCTGGTGAATTTCATGCGACGGAATCCGAGCTTTGCGCCCACGGTCGTCAGGTCGGAGCAGGGCCGGCAGGAGGTCGAGACGATCCGCCAGGGCTTCGACCTCTTTTTGAACACCGAACGGCTGCTCAGCGAGGCTCGCAACGATCGTGCGCGCGCCACGGCGCAGCACGCGATGATCATCGGCGGCCTGGGGCTGGGCGCCGCACTCCTCCTCATCTCCGTCGGCGCGCTCTACCTGCACCGGGCGATCGCCAGGCCTCTCCGACTCACCGCCGACGCCGCTGCTCGCATCGCCGGCGGCGATTTTTCAGGGCGCCTTCCCACGGGTGGCCCGGGCGAAGTGGGCGAATTGGAGCGCGCGTTCAACACGATGGCCGCGTCGCTCGAGCGAACGGTGGCTGATCTCGAGGAGCGGAACAGAGCGCTTGCCGAGAGCGAGGAGGGGAAGACCGAACTCGTCAGCAACGTCTCGCACGAGCTGCGGACTCCGCTCGCCAGCATTCTGGGCTTCTCTTCGCTGATGTTGGAACGCGATGTGCCGCCCGACGAGATGCAGCGATATCTGGAGGTGATCCGGACGGAGGCGCGCCGCCTGGCCGCGCTCTTGAACGATCTGCTCGATCTGCAGCGAGTCGAGCAGCGGACCCTGGAGCTTCGTCTCGACGAGGTCGACCTCAACGATCTTCTCGCGACGCAAGTGACGTTGTACTCCGCTCAGAGCGATGACCACGAGCTCCACTTCTCGCCGTCGAGCGAGCCTCTGCTCATCCGTGGAGATCGTGACCGGCTTGCACAGGTGATCGGGAACCTGTTTTCGAACGCGATCAAGTACTCGCCCGAGGGCGGGAGGGTCGAGATCTCAGCAGAGATCGTGGGAGCCGATGCGCTGGTCCTGATCAACGACTCCGGGCTCGGTATCCCGCCGGATCACCAGGATCGGATCTTCACGAAGTTCTTCCGCGGAGACGTCGGTCGAGAGCGCGGGATACCCGGGACCGGGCTCGGTCTCGTGCTGGCCCGGCAGATCGTCGAGGCGCACGGCGGCGAGGTGGGATTCGACAGCGAAGAAGGGGCCGGTTCCACGTTCTGGTTCCGGCTACCGGCGGCTCTGCCCCGCGCGGAGCGCCTAGCAGCCGGCGACGATGCGAATGTCGGTCACAGGATGTAGCTCCGCTCCGTTTCGCGCTGCCCCCCTGACCGTCCGTTTCTGACTCCAGAAGCCGATCCCGCCGATGTAGACAATTGCGCCAAGGGATTGCCAGGAAGAAGTTGGTTGCGCGCACGCGTCGACGAACTGCTTCCACACCGCTGCGATCTGCTGTCGGGCTCGTGTCTTTGCGGAGAGGCAGCTCGGTAGCGGTATGACCGCGTTCAGATAGGAGCCGGCGTCATAGAGCACCAGGCGCAGGCCTCCATTCTCGAGTCGGTACTGCGTCACCTGAGCGACCACCTCCCAGGCCTGGCGCTGGAAGTGAGTGCGGCGAAGCCTGGGCACGGGACGCGGGAAAGCCCGCTTGCCGATGTCGCCGATGGTCGTCACCGCCGGCGTCATGCGCACCAGCCTTCGCCCGGTGTCGCTGAATGTCTTGAGACGCCAGAGGGTGCCGCCGCAGCGTACGGCGTTCGGTGTCGCGGTCTCATGACCTGCAGCTGTCGCTGCTGCGGTCGCGAGGCCGACAACGATCAAGATGATGAATCCAGTGCGTTTCATTGGCGTTCCGGCTGCCTGATCGTATGCGTGCCGGGGATGAAAGGTCTACCCTGAGCACCCTCGCGGGCGTGGCGGAATTGGTAGACGCGCCGGGTTTAGGTCCCGGTGGGGCTTTGCTCCTTAGAGGTTCAAGTCCTCTCGCCCGCACTTCCGTTCGAAATCTGGCCGCTTCGCGGCCATGATGATTTCGAACGGGTCGCGTTCTGCCGGCGAGCCGCAGCGGTGAATGCCGGCGAAGCCGGCCTTCACGGCGTTAGCGAGCGTCTACGCCGTCTAGGAGTTTCCAGTTCCCCTTCAACGCTTGTTCCGCCGCCGCAAATAGGCGATCGGCGTCTTTTGGATGCGTGCTGCGCAGCACTTTTGCCGAGGCGGCTGCGTGCTCGTGGTCTCGCTCGGCGTGTAGCTCGAAGTACTCCGTGCTCTTCGATTCCTTGCTGAAGCCGTAGTGCTCGACCAGGCCGGTGAGCTTCGTTCGCGACACGTCGGGTTGGCCCGACTCGACGGCGTACAGGATCGCTCGTGCTTCGAGGGAATCCTCGGCTTGCCACGCTGTGACGCAGTCACGAGTTTCCGTCGTCGGCCGGCGGTCGAGTGGCGCGTCTAGCGCGGCGGCGAAACCGTCCCAGAGGACGACGTGAGCCGTCTCCTCGGCGGCGTGCTCGGCGTCGCCGCCCATCGCTGCCGCATCTGCGAGCGCGACGACCGCGTGACGATACTCGCCCGCATAGAACGCGAGTTCGTCGCGGGTCAGCTCACCGCGCTCCCAACGCAGGTAGAACGGATGGTCGAGGACGTTCCAGCGGCGCCGGGCCTCGTCGATTCGCTCGATCAGGTTCATGGGACTCAATCCTTTCGCGACGTGACGCGACCCCTGCGGCGATCGTATCGCTCGATCAGGTCAGACGCTCGATGCCGGCCACCGCCCTTGCCAGGGCGTCCTTTTCGAAGAGATAGGGGGTCGCGTTCGCGAGCTGGTGGGCCGGCCCGTCGAGGTCGTCGGACCCGTCGGCGGCGTTCAGCGCGTACCGGATCGGGATCTCGTGAGTGACGACGAGGATGGAGGAATCGGAACGCTCGAGCAGCTTCCGAAAGGCGACCGCATAGCGCCGGGCTGCGTCGTCCAGCGACTCGCCCCCGGGGAAATCATCACTTCGCTCGTGCTCACGCTTCCACACCCGGTACTCCTGAATGGTCGCGCCTTCGAGGTCGCCCACGTCGATGTCGTCCAGGAGCGGCTCGACCTCGAAGGGGACGTTCCGGCCGGCGAGGGCGATCTCCGCGGTCTCCCGGGTGCGGCTGAAGCGGGTGTGGACACAGAGGTCGATCCTGATGTGCGCGAGCTGCTGGCGGAGTAACCCAGACTCCTCACGGCCCTTCTCCGTCAGGGCCACCGGCAGCGAGAAGTCCCCGTTGATCCGGTTTTCGAGGTTCAGGGTCGACTCGCCGTGACGGGCCAGCACGTAGAGCTCCATGACTCCCAGGCTAGACGCGCGCCGCAGCTTGGGAACCGTTTGGTCTAATGGCTCGATGGCGACCCAAGTCGAGGAGCTGCCGGACAACAAGGTCCGGCTCACCGTGGACGTTCCGAAGGCGGACGTCCACCACGCGGTCGAGCACGCCGCCTCGGACCTCGCGTCGAGCGTGAAGATCCCCGGCTTCCGCCAGGGGAAGGTGCCGATGCCGGTGCTCGTGAACCGGATCGGCAAGGAGCGCCTCTTTTCGGAGGCGATCGAGAGTCACATCTCCGGCTGGTACAGCAACGCCGTCGCGAGCTCGCGCATCAGGCCGGCCGACCAGCCCCAGCTCGACTACGAGCTGCCCGACTCAGAGGACGAGGACTGGCGGTTCACTGCCACGGTCCCCGTCTTGCCGAGGCCGGACGTCGCCGACTGGAAGAAGCTCGAGGTTCCGTATGCGGAGCCCGAGGTTCCGGAGGATCTCGTCGACCACGAGTTGAACGTCCTGCGCTCGACAGTGGCGGAGCTGGCGCCGGTCGAAGACCGTCCCGCCGAGCTCGGGGACACGATCGTCCTCGACCTCGTGGCCGACGACGGTGGTGGTCAGCGCGACTATGTCGTCGAGCTCGGCTCCGGCCGGCTCATCTCCGAGCTCGAGGAGCAGCTCGTCGGCATGAGCGCCGGAGAGACGAAGGAGATCCAGCTCGACCGGGTCAGCGACGAGGAGCCGGTCAAGGTCGAGGCTGCCGTGAAGGAGATCAAGGAGAAGGTGCTGCCCGAGCTCGACGACGAGCTCGCGCGCTCCGCCTCCGAGTTCGACACCCTCGAGGAGCTAAGGGCGGACATCGAGCAGCGCATCCGTGACCAGATCGAGGCCGAGGTCGATGAGGCCTTTAGGCGCGTGACTCTCGACCGGCTCGTCCAGGCCTCGAACGTCCAGGTCTCCGGGCCGCTCGTCGACGCGCGCACCCGGACGCTCCTGCGTGAGCTCGACGCCGTCCTGCAGCGCAGCGGCGGCTCGCTCGACGCCTATTTGCAGATGTCCGGCGACTCGCCTGAGAACCTCGTCGCGCGCTTGCAGGAACAGGCCGCTGCCTCGGTCGCCGGCGAGCTCGTGCTCGAGGCTGCTGCGGATCAGCTCGGAATCGAGGTCTCGGAGGAAGAGGTCGACGAGGCATTCCGCGACCGCTTCGAGGAGGCCGACAAGATCATCGAGCAGGCTCGCGCTGCGGGCGCATACGACACCGAGCGCGAAAACATGCGGCTCGCCCGCGCTCTCGACCGCATCGTCGACGAAGTCGAGCGCATCCCGCCCGAGCAGGCTGCCGCACGCGACGCGATCTGGACACCAGACAAGGAAAAGCCAACCACCGACACGAAACTGTGGACCCCCGGTACCTGAAAACGGCCGAGCCGGCGAAGCCGCCCCGGCCTCTGGGGTCGGCATCGCAAGCGACGCCTAAGGAGCCAGCCTGACATGAGCCCATTGATTCCCATGGTGATCGAGCAGACCTCGCGCGGTGAGCGCTCGTTCGACATCTACTCACGTCTGCTCAACGAGCGGATCATCTTCCTCGGCACCCCGATCGACGACCAGATCGCGAATCTGATCATCGCCCAGCTGATCCACCTCGAGTCCGAGGATCCCGAGAAGGACATTCAGATCTACATCAATTCACCCGGCGGCCAGGTCTACTCCGGCCTCGCCATCTACGACACGATGCAGTACATCAAGCCGGACATCCAGACCACCTGTATCGGGATCGCGATGTCGATGGGCGCGGTGATCCTCGCCGGCGGCGCGAAAGGAAAGCGCGTCGCCCTGCCGAACGCCAAGATCCTCATCCATCAGGTTTCGGGTGGCTTCCAGGGACAGGCGACCGACATCGAGATCCAGGCCCGCGAGACGATCAACCTCAAGCGGCGCCTGGAGGAGATTTTGGCCGAGCACACCGGGAAACCCACCGAACAGGTGGCGAAGGACATGGAAAGGGACTATTTCCTCACCTCGCAAGAAGCGCAGGAGTACGGCATCATCGATAACGTCATCGCCCATCGCTAGACGCCGGGGCGCTGACCGTCTAAAAGGAGAGTCGTGGCCCGAGCATCAGACGGAAACGAGCAGCTCCTCTGCAGCTTCTGCGGAAAGAGCCAGCGCCAGGTAAAGAAGCTGATCGCCGGGCCCGGCGTCTACATCTGCGACGAATGCATCGATCTCTGTAACGAGATCATCGACGAGGAGCTCACGGCCCCGGCTGCGCTCGATCTCGACAACCTGCCGCGGCCCAAGGACATCTACTCGGTCCTGAACGACTACGTCGTCTCCCAGGAAGAGGCCAAGCGCACGCTCGCCGTCGCCGTCTACAACCACTACAAGCGCGTGCAGATGGGGACCGAGGAGGGCGACGTCGAGCTCCAGAAGTCGAACATCCTCCTGCTCGGCCCGACCGGCTGCGGCAAGACGCTGCTCGCTCAAACGCTTGCACGCATCCTCAACGTGCCGTTCGCCATCGCCGACGCGACCGCACTCACCGAAGCGGGCTATGTCGGTGAGGACGTCGAGAACATTCTGTTGAAGCTGATCCAGGCCGCGGACTTCGACATCAAGAAGGCCGAGACCGGAATCATCTACATCGACGAGGTCGACAAGATCGCGCGCAAGGCGGACAACCCGTCCATCACGCGCGACGTGTCGGGCGAGGGCGTGCAGCAGGCGCTGCTGAAGATCCTCGAGGGGACCGTGGCGTCGGTACCTCCGCAGGGCGGGCGGAAGCATCCGCACCAGGAGTTCCTCTCGATCGACACGACGAACATCCTCTTCATCTGCGGCGGAGCGTTCGCGGGCCTCGACAAGATCATCGGCAAGCGCATCGGCAAGAGCGCCGTGGGCTTCGGCGCCCAGGTCCGCTCGAAGAGCTCGATCGAGGCGTCCGAGCTGCTCGCGAAGGTAATGCCCGAGGACTTGCTCAACTTCGGACTGATTCCGGAGTTCATCGGACGACTGCCGGTCATCTCGGCGGTGCACCAGCTCCAGCGCGAGGACCTCGTCCAGATCCTGATGGAGCCGAAGAACGCGCTCGTCAAGCAGTACCAGCGCTTCTTCGGTTACGACAGCATCGAGCTCGTGTTCACGGACGACGCGTTGTGGGAGATCTCCGACAAGGCGCTCGAGCGTGAGACCGGCGCGCGAGGTCTGCGTTCGATCATCGAGACGGCGCTGCTCGACGTGATGTTCGAGCTGCCGTCGCGCCGTGACGTCTCCAAGTGCGTGATCACGAAGGAGACGATCGCGAATCACCTGAAACCGACGCTCGTCACGAGCGCGGAAGGGGTGGCCGAAGACGACGCCCCGATCGAAGAGTCGGCGTAGATCTCCCTTACGCTCGCGAGAGCATGAGCGGCGTCACCCTTCTCGCCCCCGCCGACCGGGACGTGCTCTCGACCGAGGCGCTGGACTTCGTCGCCGTCTTGCAGCGCGAGCTCGGGCCGCGGCGTGCCGAGCTGTTGTCGCTGCGACGAGAGCGCCGCGGGCGGCCTGACTTCCTCGCCGAGACGCGCCCGGTCCGCGACGGGGACTGGCATGTTGCGCCGCCGCCGCACGACCTGCTCGACCGGCGTGTCGAGATCACCGGCCCCGTCGATCGCAAGCTGATGATCAACGCGCTGAACTCGGGTGCGCGGGTCTTCATGGCTGACTTCGAAGACTCGTGCTCGCCGACCTGGCAGAACGTGGTCGACGGCCAGCGGAACCTGATCGACGCTGCTCGGGGAACGATCTCACTCGAAACGCCGGAGAAGAGCTACCGCCTCGACGAGGAGCCGGCGACGCTCGTCGTGCGTCCGCGTGGTTGGCACCTGCACGAGCGCCACGTGCTGGTCGACGGCGAGCCGGTGTCTGCGAGTTTCTTCGACTTCGGCCTCGCCTGCTTCCACAACGCCGCGGCGCTGCTCGAGCGAGGTTCGGGCCCGTACTACTACCTGCCGAAGCTCGAGAGCCACCTCGAGGCTCGCCTCTGGAACAGAGCCTTCGAGGTGGCGGAGGAACACCTCGCGCTGCCGCCTGCATCGATTCGTGCCACGGTGCTGATCGAGACGATTCTCGCTGCCTTCGAAATGGACGAGATCCTCTGGGAGCTGCGCGAACGTTCGGCCGGCCTCAACGCGGGGCGTTGGGACTACATCTTCAGCGCGATCAAGAAGCTCGGGGCGGTGCTTCCCGACCGCGCGCAGGTGACCATGACCGTCCCCTTCATGCGGGCCTACTCGGAGCTGCTCGTCGCGACCTGCCACAAGCGTGCGGCGCACGCGATTGGAGGCATGGCCGCCTTCATCCCGTCGCGCCGCGATCCGGAAGTGAACGAGACGGCCCTCGCCCATGTCAAAGAGGACAAGCTGCGGGAGTCGAGCGACGGGTTCGACGGCACGTGGGTCGCGCACCCGGATCTCGTGCCGGTAGCGACCGACGTCTTCGACGACGTGCTCGGGTCGAAGCCGAACCAGGTCGACCGCATGCGCGACGACGTCAGCGTCACCGCCGACCAGTTGCTCGACTTCGAAATCGAGGGTGGGAAGGTGACCGACGACGGTCTGCGCACGAACGTGTCGGTCGGAGTCCGCTACCTCGACGCGTGGCTGAACGGTGTCGGAGCGGCGGCCATCGACAACCTGATGGAGGACGTCGCCACCGCCGAGATCTCCCGCGCACAAGTGTGGAGTTGGGTCGAAGCGGGCCACTTCGACGCCGACCGGGTCCGCGACGAGGTCGGTCGGGTCGACGCTGCGCCTGCGGCCAAAGAGGTGTTCGAGGAGGTCGCGTTGGCCAGCGAGTTCGTGGAGTTCCTGACGCTTCCCGCGTACGACCGTCTCTAGACGGGCGGGCCTTGCTCCACGAGCGCGAGCACCTCGGCGGCACTGCCGCGGTGGTCGTGGAGGTTCTCGAGCCACCAGGTCGCACCGGCGCGCGCGTAAGCCGCAGGATCGCCGCGCCCTCGCTCGCCCAGCAGCGCAACGTCGTAGTCGTCCGAGCGACCGATCGTCGCGATGCTGCGGGCGACGTCGTCGGGCGAGAGCGTCATCCCGGTCGGGTCTGCGCTGTCCGCGAGCCAGCCGTCCCAGCGCGCCGCGCGCCGCAGCGACGCGGGTCGGTTTCCCCCGATCCAGATCGGCACCCGTTCCTGCGCCGGTGCCGGAGCAAGGGTGACGCCGTCGACGGTGTAGTGCTCGCCGCGGTGGGTGACCTCTTCGCCGGACCAGAACCTGCGCAGCAGGTCGAGCCCTTCGTCGAGCATCGCGGCCCGCACCTTCGCGTCGACCGGCTCGCCGAACTTGCCGAACTCCGACGTCGAGCCTCCGAGCCCCGCGCCGAAGGTGACACGGCCGCCGCTCAGGTTGTCGAGCGTCGCGACCTGGTGCGCGACGACCTGGGGCCGGCGGCGCGCGACGGGCGTGACCGCCGTGCCGAGCCGCACACGCGTCGTCGACGCGGCGATCGCGGCCAGGACGGTCCAGGGATCGGCCGCCGGCGATCCCCAGACGAATGCGAGGTGGTCCCAGATGAACACGCCGTCCCAACCGTGCGCCTCGGCCGCGAGGCCGAGCTCCACCGGCACGTGTGGATCGGAGAAGGTGCCGAGGTTCGCGAGGCAGATCCCGTAGCGCATGTGGGAGACACTAGAGTCCCTGAGCGGTGGGGGAGTTCACGACGCGACCGGAGCTGCGGGGAACGTTCGGAATGGTCGCGTCCACGCACTGGCTTGCATCCGCCGCAGGCATGGCCGTGCTGGAACGCGGCGGCAACGCATTCGACGCCGCTGCAGCCGCGGGTTTCACGCTGCAGGTCGTCGAGCCCCACCTGAACGGGCCGGGGGGCGAGGTCCCGGCGCTTCTCTTCCCGGTCGAGCGCGGCGAACCGCTGACGTTGTGCGGGCAGGGAGTCGCTCCTGCGGCTGCGACGATCGAGCGCTATCGCGAGCTCGGCCACGACCTGATCCCGGGTACGGGTGTGCTCGCCGCATGCGTTCCGGGCGCGTTCGGAGGTTGGCTCTTGTTGCTGCATGAATTCGGCACGTGGCGCCTCCGGGACGTGCTCGAGTTCGCGATCGACTATGCGGACAACGGCTTTCCGGTCGTCGGCGGGATGCGGCTCTCGATCGAACGCCAGGCCGAGCTGCTCGCAGGCTGGCCTGCCTCGCGCGATCTCTATCTGCCGGTACCCGAGGTCGGGACACAGTTCCGCAACCCGACGCTCGCCTCCACCTATCGGCGCATCGTCGAGGAGTCGGCCGGCGGCTCACGGGAGTCGGAGCTCGAACGCGCGCGCGAGCTCTTCTACGAAGGCTTCGTCGCCGATGAGATCCACGCCTTCTCGGAGGCGGAAGGCGGATTGCTCACCCGCGAAGACCTTGCTGCCTGGCGCGCGACGTTCGAGCCGGTCGTCTCGTTCGACTACCGCGGGACGACGGTCTGCAAGACGGGGCCGTGGGGCGCCGGCCCGGTGGCGTTGCAGCAGCTCGCCCTCCTCGAGGGCTTCGACGTCGGCGGGCTCGGCGAGGCTGAGTTCGTACACGTCGTGATCGAGTGCGCCAAGCTCGCGTTTGCCGACCGCGACGCTCTCTACGGCGACGTGGACGTTCCGCTCGACACGCTCCTCTCGCGCGAGTACAACGACGCACGCCGCGCGCTCGTCGGCGACGAGGCGTCGTCGGCGTACGAACCGGGGCTCGGGCGCCTCCCGACTCTCGTCGAAGCGGTGCAACTCGCCGGTGCGGGTGAGCCCACGCGCGGTGACACGGTCCACGTCGACGTCGTCGATAGCTTCGGCAACATGATCTCCGCGACGCCGAGCGGCGGCTGGCTGTACGGCTCGCCGGTGATGCCGGCGCTCGGCTGGCCGCTCGGAACGCGCGCCCAGATGTTCTGGCTGGAGGAAGGACTGCCCTCGTCGCTTCGTCCGGGTGCGCGTCCGCGCACCACGCTTTCGCCCGGCCTCGCGCTGCGCAGCGGTAAGCCGTGGCTCGCCTGGGGCACCCCGGGCGGAGACCAGCAGGAGCAATGGGGGTTCCACGTCTTCCTACGCCATGTCGAGAGAGGGCTGAACCTGCAGGAGGCGATCGACGCCCCGGAGTTCCACACGGATCACCTGATCTCGTCGTTCTATCCCCGCGGCTTCGTCCCGCGTTCGCTCGACATCGAGGGGAGGTTCTCGCCGGACGTGATCACGGAGCTTCGCGCCCGCGGCCACGAGGTCGTGGTCGAGCCCGACTGGTCGCTTGGGCGCGTCACGGCCGTCCAGCAGGAGGACGGCCAGCTACGAGCCGGCGCGAACCCGCGCGGCATGCAGGGCTACGCGGCAGGCCGTTAGACTGACCTCATAGTCGCAGCGTAGGTTCACCCCCCTTTTTCTGAACGGCCTCGAAGCCAAGGCTAGGATCGCGCGCGAGATGGAAACTCTCTACAAGCCCGAGGGCGTCGAGGAGCGCTGGCAGCGCACCTGGGAGGAGGAAGGCCACTACAACGCCGACCCGGACCCGAGCCGGGAAAGCTTCGTCATCGCGCACCCGCCGCCGAACGTGACGGGAGACCTGCACATGGGTCATGCGTTGCAGTTGTCCCTCGCCGACACGATCGTCCGCACGCGCCGCATGCAGGGCTACAACACGCTCTTCCAGCCCGGCTTCGACCATGCCGGCATCTCGACGCAGAACGCGGTCGAGAAGCACCTCGCGCAGCAGGGAAAGACTCGGCAGGATCTCGGCCGCGAGGCCTTCGTCGAGCTCGTCTGGGAGTGGCTACGGGAGTACGGCGGCAAAATCATGCTCCAGTTCCGCCGCATCGGCGCCTCGATGGACTACCGGCGCGAGCGCTTCACAATGGACGACGCGTACGTGCGCGCGGTGATGCGCTTCTTCGTGCATCTCTACGGCAAAGGTTGGATCTATCGCGCGAACCGGATCATCAACTGGTGCCCGTTCCATCAGACGTCGCTCTCCGACCTCGAGGTCGCACACGTAGAGGTGGACGATGCGCTGACCTACGTGCGCTACCCGCTCGCCGAGGGCGACGGCCACATCACGGTTGCAACGGTGCGGCCGGCGACGATCCTGGCCGACGTAGCGGTGGCCGTGCACCCGGACGACGATCGCTACCGGCACCTGGTCAACCGCGAGGTGATCGTTCCCGTGGTCGGGCGCCGCGTACCGGTGGTCGCCGACGAGCGCGTCGAGCGCGACTTCGGCACCGGCGCGCTCAAGGTGACGCCGGGTCACGATCCGCTCGACTACGAGATCGGCCGCGACCACGGTTTGCCGGAGATCACGGTGATCGGACCGGACGGGCGGATGAACGAGGAGGCCGGCGAGCTCGCAGGGATGACGCAGGAGGAGGCGGACGAGCGTGTCCTCGAGTGGCTGAAGGAGCACGGCCAGCTGGAGAAGCGCGAGTCGTACCGCCACAAGGTGGCGCTCTGCGATCGCTGTCAAAGTCGCATCGAGCCGCGGATCTCTCTGCAGTGGTGGTGCTCGATGACCGAGCTGCGAAAGCCCGCGCTCGAGGCGCTCCGTTCCCGTCGCGTCCGCTTCCACCCGGACTCGCAGCACCGTTTCGCGATTCAGTCGCTCGAGGACGCGCCGGACTGGAACATCTCCCGTCAAATCTGGTGGGGCCATCAGCTGCCGGTGTGGCAGTGTCCGGATGGGCACATCACTGTCGCTGAGACGGAGCCCGAGGCCTGCATCGAGTGTGGATTGCACAAACTGGCGCGCTCCACGGACGTCCTCGACACGTGGTTCTCGTCGGCGTTGTGGCCGTTCGCGACGCTCGGCTGGCCGGAGGACACAGAGGACCTGCGCACTTTCTACCCGGGCAATCTGAACACCACCGCGCGGGACATCATCCGGCTCTGGGAGAACCGGATGATCTTCAGCGGGCTCGAGCTGATGGGCGACGTTCCGTTCCACGACGTCGTCATCCACTCGACCGTGCATGCGCCGACGGGCGGCCGGATGTCGAAGAGCCTCGGCACCGGGATGAACCCGCTCGCC
>DATHGN010000110.1:0-5613 GCA_035317565.1 Gaiellaceae bacterium | reverse complement strand
GCGGGCCTCGCCGAGGTGCACGGACCGGGCGGAACGATCTGGATCGATGCGCACGGCGATCTGAACAGTCCCGACACGAGCCCGAGCGGAAACGTGCACGGCATGGTGCTCGCCGCAGTGCTCGGCCTGGCCGGAGATCGGTTCCGCGGAGACGGCTGGGGTCTGCCCGCGGTTGCGCCGGGCCGCGTCGCTCTGGTCGGGGTCCGCTCGCTGGACGACGGCGAGCGGCAAGTGCTCCGCGACCTCGACGCAAAGGTGTTCACGATGAGCGAAGTCGACAGACTCGGCATCGAGCGCGCGATCCGGGAGTCGCTGACGCACGTCGCCGGTCCCGGCTTCGTCCACGTGAGTCTCGACATGGATGCGATGGATCCCGAGGTGGCGCCGGGCGTCGGCACGCCGGTGCGCGGCGGTCTGTCGTATCGCGAAGCGCACCTCGCCATGGAGTTGATCGCGGAATCGGGGCTCGCGTCGTCGTTCGATGTCGTCGAGGTGAACCCGATCCTCGACCGGGAGAACGAGACGGCGCAGCTCGCCGTCGAGCTCGTGGCCTCTGCGCTCGGCGCGCGGATTCTTTGAGTCAGCCGGCGTCGAGAAAGCGCTCGAGCGCGCCGGCAGTCTCTTCGTACGCGTCCCAATAGACCATGTGCCCGCCGGGTACCTCGACGATCTCGATCAGGTCGCCGAGCGCGAGCCGGTACGCGTCGACCTGTTCTTCGCGCACGAGCCCGAACTCGCCGGCATGCAGCAGCAGGGTCGGCACGCGCAGGCTCTCGGCCGGCGGCGGTGGTGTGCAGAGCTCTCCGTACATCGTGACGACTGCGCTCCGGCAATAGCGCATCCGAAAGCGCCCGTCGGGGTGGTGCACGAGATGCTCGCGCATCTCTTCCTCGAGGAACTCGCGTGGCGTCGGAGCGCCCGTGTCGAGACGCGTGGTGATCGCTTCCTCGGCTGATGCGAAGGATTGATCGGCACGCTCGAGCTCCGCGAAGTCGAAGCCGACGTGCGGCAGGAGCTGGATTGCGGGGTCGAGCAGCGCTGCGCGCTCGACTCGCTCCGGGACGAGGGCAGCGAGCTCGAGCAGCAGACGGCCCCCATAAGAGTGCCCGACCCAGGTCGCACTTCGGACGCCGTTCGCATCGAGCGTCTCGAGCACGTCGTGTGCGTGCGTGGCGATCGACCACGGTGGCTCCCAGCCGGAGCTCGCGTGTCCGCGGAGATCGGGAGCGAGAACACGGAAGCGATCGGCGAGCCGCTCCTCGGCGAGCCTGCGAAAGCGACGGCCGTGAGCGTTGAGACCGTGAAGGAAGACGACGGGCGGTGCAGTTACGTCACCCCATGCGTGCAGGTTCAGCTCCATGTGTGGCAGCCTAGTCAGGCGTGCTCGCCGTCCTTTACGACATCCACGGGAACCTGGTCGCACTCGAGGAGGTGCTGAAGGACGCGGAGGCTGCCGGCGCCGACGGCTATCTCCTCGGCGGGGACTTTGCCTCCTGGTCGCCGTGGCCAAGCGAGACGATCGAGCGCCTGCGCGGACTATCGAACACCACGTGGATCCGCGGCAACGGCGAGCGCTGGCTACGGGAGCCGCCGCTCGACCGTCCGGAGGTGATGGAGTCGCTCGAGCAGCAGGACTCCGGCCTCGGTACCGACGAGGGTTGGCTGTATTCACTTCAGGCCGCGAAGGACCTGGACGGCGTTCTCTATGTCCACGGCTCGCCGCTCTCCGATGTCGAGAGCTTCCCGCCGGAGCCCGGGGACGACGACGAGCGGATGCTGAACGGTGTCCGCGACCGCACCGTCGTCTTTGGTCACAGCCATCTGCAGTTTCGGCGGCCTGGGCCGAACGGCACGACGTTGATCAATCCCGGCAGCGCCGGCATGCCGCTCGACGGTGACGTGCGGGCTGCGTACGCATTGCGCGGCGACGACGGTGAGTTCGTGTTCCGCCGGGTCGAGTACGACATCGAGCGTGTTGCGCAGGCCTGGGAACGCGTCGGCAGCGACTTCGGCACCTTCGCGGCGCGGCGAATCCGCCGTGGCTCTGATTAGTCCGAGCCCGTCGACTCCTCGCCGTTGCCGGACGGCTCGTAGTACGTCGTTCCCTTGAGCTCGTCCGGGAGATAGTCGACCTCGAAGCCGGCCGGATCGGAGTGTGGGTACACGTAACCCTCGCCGTGCCCGAGCTTTCGCCCGTAGTAGCTGCCGTCGCGCAGGGACTTCGGCGGCCGGATGTTCCCGCGCTCTTGTACGTCCCGCGTTGCGCGCTTGATCGCCTCGTAGCTCGCGTTCGACTTCGGGGCGAGCGCCAGGTAGATCGCCGCCTGCGAGAGGTTCAGGCGCGCCTCGGGCAACCCGACATGCTCGACGGCCTGCGCCGCCGCGACCGCAACCATGAGTGCGCGCGGGTCCGCATTGCCGATGTCCTCGGACGCGAGCACGATCATGCGCCGCGCGATGTACCGGGCGTCCTCGCCGCTCTCGAGCATCGCCGCGAGGTAGTAGACGCTCGCATCGGCGTCTGACCCGCGCATCGACTTGATGAACGCCGAGATGAAGTCGTAGTGCGCGTCGGCGGCCTTGTCGTACACGAGCGGCCGTTTGCGCGCGGCGTCGTCGACGTGCGCCTCCGCGAGCGGTTCGCCTGCGCCTTGCGCCGTCTGCACGGCGAGCTCGACGATGTTGTGAACGGAGCGCGCGTCGCCGCCCGCGCGGGTCGCGATGAGGCGGAGCAGTTCGTCCGGGAGCTCGACGCCGAGCTCGGCGGCTCCGCGTCGCGCCACCGTCTCGAGGTCTTCGATCGAGAGCGACTCGAGCTCGTAGACCTGCGCGCGCGAGAGCAGGGCGGAGTTGACCTCCATGTACGGGTTCTCCGTCGTCGCGCCGATGAGCGTGATCACGCCCTCCTCGACCCCGGGAAGGAGTGCATCCTGCTGCGCCTTGTTGAAGCGGTGGATCTCGTCGAGGAACAGGATCGTGCGCCGGCCGGTTGCGCCGAGCCGCTCACGCGCGCCGGCAAGCACGGCGCGCACCTGCGCGACCGTCGCCGAGACGGCGGACAGCTCTTCGAACTCGGCGCCGGTGGCCCGCGCCACGATGCGGGCGAGGGTTGTCTTGCCGGTGCCCGGCGGCCCGTAGAAGATCGCCGAGCGAACCCGGTCCTCCTCGATCGCGAGGCGCAGGGCCGAGCCCGGGCCGAGGACGTGCTGCTGGCCGACGAACTCCTCGAGCGACTGCGGGCGCATCCGCAGCGCGAGCGGGGCGACCGCCGGCAACCGCTGCTCCGCTGCGTCTGAGAAGAGGTCGCTCATTGCAGGGAAGTATGCTCCGCGAAGGCCCAGTGGCGACCGAGACTCACGAGGACTTCTCCGAACCGATCCTGCCCGGCAAGGGCGCGTCGGACTACGAGCGCTACCTGCGCACGGACGAGCTGCTGGCGCTGCAGAAGCCGGCGGAAGAGCGCGCGCACCCCGACGAGCTCCTGTTCCAGACCGTGCACCAGTCCTCGGAGCTCTGGCTCAAGCTCGGAACGTCGGAGGTCGCTCGCGCGACGGAGCATCTGCGCGCCGGCGAGCTCGCTGCTGCGCTTCGGCTGCTTCGCCGCGCCGCGCTCTGCCTGCAGTTCATTACGCGGCAGCTCGACATGCTCGAGCAGATGTCGCCCTGGGAGTACCAGACGGTCCGAGAGGTGCTGGGTCACGGAAGCGGCTTCGACTCCCCCGGCTTCCGGGAGGTGCGCCGGGTCACACCGCCGCTCGGCGAGGCATTCGACGCCGCCGTTTCGCAGGCCGGGCTCGACCTCGTCGAGGTCTACGTGCAGGGCCGCGACCACGAGGAGCTCTACCAGCTGGCAGAGGCGCTCGTCGAATGGGACGAGCGCATCACGATGTGGCGCATTCGGCACTACAAGGTCGTCGCGCGAATCATCGGCGACCAGGTCGTGGGCACGCAGGGGACACCGGTCGAAGTGCTCGGGAAGATGATCCACCACAACTTCTTCCCTGCTCTTTGGCGCGCACGCAACCAGTTGACTGCACGCGCAAAGGAAGAGGAGGCGTAATGGCCACGGTGTCGCTGCGGGACGAGGTCACGGAGCTTCTGCAGGAGCTCATTCGCGTCGACACGACGAATCCGCCCGGCAACGAGACCGCTGCAGCCGAGGTGCTCCACGCCTATCTCGAGGACAGCGGCGCGGAGGTCGAGCTGTATGCACGGATTCCCGCGCGGGCGAATCTCGTCGCCCGTATCCCCGGCCGCAGCGATGGACCGACGCTGCTGTTCCTGTCGCACACGGACGTCGTTCTCGCCGATGCAGCCGAGTGGACCGCCGATCCCTTCGGCGGCGAATTGCGAAGCGGCGAGGTGTGGGGCCGCGGGGCGCTCGACATGAAGGGACAGGTGGCGGCGAGCGCGGTTGCGATCGCGTCGCTCGCGCGCGAAGGCTTCGAGCCTGCGGGCGACATCATCTTCGCCGCGACCGCCGACGAGGAGGTGGGTGCAGGCTTCGGCGCGCAGTGGTTGTGCGAGACCCATCCCGACGCAGTGCGCTGCGACTATCTGATCAACGAGGGGTCGGGCGAACGGCTCGAGCTCGGTGGCAAGCCGTTCTACATGTGCTCGGTCGCCGAGAAGATGAGTGCTCCTTTCCGGTTGCGCGTGCGTGGCAGAAGCGGTCACGCGTCGATGCCAGGCATCGCCGACAACGCCCTCGTGAAGGCGGCACCCTTGATTACGGCGCTCGGCGAGTACGTCCCTGAACAACACCTCACACCCGAAGTGGAAGCCCTGCTCGAGGCGGTCACGGGGGACCGACCCGCGTCTCCGGCTGAAGCACTCGAACGGGCGAGGGAGATCGGCGAGTTCTTCGCGGAGATGGTCGAACCGCTGCTGTCACTGACGCTGGCGCCGACCATGATCACCGCCTCGCAGAAACGGAACGTCATCCCGGCGATCTGCGACGTGGTCGTCGACTCGCGGCTGCTGCCGGAGACGACCACCGCAGAGCAGCATGCAATCGTTCGCAGCGTCCTCGGTGACGGGGACTACGAGCTCGAGGAGCTGGAGGCTCACGGCGGCACGAGATCGCCGATCGAGTCTCCGCTCTGGGACGCAGTTGCCGATTGGGTGAGCGACGTCGAGCCGGGCGCGAAGCCTGCGCCGATCTGCGTGGCCGGCTTCACGGACAGCCACTGGTTCCGCGAGGCCTTTGGGACCGTCGCCTACGGGTTCTTCCCGTCGCGCGTCATGCCGGCGGAGCTCGCGGCCCGGCTGATCCACTCGGCCGACGAGCGGATCCCCGTCGAGGATCTGGAGCTCGGCGTGAGCTTCATGCGCCACGCTGCCCAGGCGATGCTGACCTGATTTGCGGAATTCGACTCTGAGTCGATAACCTCGATGCATGGCTGAGGACAAGGTCAGGCTCGGCGGAATGGCTCTCGCGAACGGCGTGCTGGTCCACGGGCCGACGTCGTGGGCGTGCGCGATTCGAACGGACGACGGACACGTGAAGGTCGTTGCCCGGCGCAAGCGTGTGCTCGCGAACAAGATCGAGAGCCCGCTCCTACGAGGCCCCGTCCGGCTGCTCGACGCGATGGCGATCATCCCGCAGATCCG
>DATHGN010000109.1:0-18019 GCA_035317565.1 Gaiellaceae bacterium | reverse complement strand
ACTGCACGGTTTGCCGCATCGATGATCTCTGCGCGTCCGCCGTAGTCGAAGGCGATCCAGAGATCGAGGCGGTCGTTGCCTTCGGTCTCGCGCTCGAGCGCAGCCATGCGCTCCTGCAACGCGGCGGGCGCACGATCGCGCCTACCGATGAAGCGTGTGCGCACCCCCTGGCGGACCAGGTCGGGAAGCTCACGCTCGATCGTCTCCGTGAAGATCTCCATCAGCAGCTTGACCTCGTCGGGCGGACGGTTCCAGTTCTCCGTCGAGAACGCGTACACCGTCAGTGAGTCGACGCCGAGGTCGATTGCGGCCTCGACCGTGCGGCGCAATGCCTTCGTGCCGGCACGGTGACCCGCGGCGATCGGCAGCCCACGCTTGCGCGCCCACCGGGCGTTGCCGTCCATGATGATCGCGACCGCGTGCGCGACGTCCGGCAGGTCCGGCTCGGGAGCCGGACGGACGTGCCGCAGTGTCCTGATCTTCGTGAGGAGACTCATGTGTTTACTTCACCGAGCGAAGCGAAGGTCTTTCGGAGATCCGGGGAAAATGCACAGCATTTTCCCCGGGCTAGACCTCCATGATCTCGGCTTCTTTGTGCTTCAGCAGATCGTCGATCGTCTTCGTGTGGCCGTCGGTCAGCTTTTGGACGCGTTCCTCGGCGCGGCGCTCGTCGTCGCTGCCGACTTCCTTCAGGTCCTTCAGGTGCTGCACGGTGTCACGACGCACGTTTCGCACCGCGACCCGCCCCTCCTCCGCGATCTTCCGCACGACCTTGACGAGCTCGACGCGCCGCTCCTCGGTCGGCTGCGGCATCGGCAGCCGGATCACCTTGCCATCGTTCGACGGCGTCAGCCCGAGGTCGGACTCCAGGAGAGCCTTCTCGATCGCCTTCACCGAGCTGGGGTCGAACGGTTGGATGGTCAGCAGCCGGGGCTCCGGGACGTTGATCGTCGCAAGCTGCTTGAGCGGAGTCTGCTGGCCGTAGTACTCGATCTGCACCCGGTCGAGGAGCGCAGCGGACGCTCGGCCCGTGCGAACCGTGTTGAACTCGGTCTTCGTGTGCTCGACGCTTGCGTCCATGCGCTTCTGGGCGTCCTCGATCAGTTGGTCGGCTGTAGCCATTCAGCGCTCCTCCTTTGCCGGCGTCGAGATGATCGTGCCGATCCGTTCGCCTTCCAGGACCCGGCGGATGTTGCCCCGGGCGAGCTGGAAGACGTAGATCGGAAGATTGTTGTCCATACAGAGCGACAGCGCCGTGGTGTCCATCACCCGGAGGTTCCGCTCGAGGGCTTCCCGGTGCGTCAGCTCTGGGAGGAACAGAGCATCCGGATCGAGGCGCGGATCGTCGGCGTAGACCCCGATGGTGCCGTGCTTCGCCATCAGGATGGCGTCCGCATTGATCTCGAGAGCCCGAAGCGCCGCGGCCGTATCAGTCGTGAAGAACGGGTTGCCCGTGCCGGCCGCGAAGATGACCACGCGTCCCTTCTCGAGGTGGCGGATGGCGCGGCGGCGAATGTACGGCTCCGCGACCTCCTTCAGCTCGAGCGCAGAGAGCACGCGGGTGTGTGCCCCGCGATCCTCGAGTGCATCCTGCAGGGCAAGCGCGTTGAGCACCGTCGCGAGCATCCCCGCGTAGTCGGCCGTTGCGCGGTCCATGCCGTCGGCCGCAGCAGCCATGCCGCGATAGATGTTGCCGGCGCCGACGACGATTGCCATCTCGACCCCCGAGGTCTGGACGTCCACGATCTCCTCGGCGATCGAGTCGATGGTCGAACGATCCATTCCGTAGTCGCGGTCACCCATTAGCGACTCGCCCGACAGCTTCAACAGGATGCGGCGGAACATCGACCGCGCCTCCTCCGGCGCGGCCAGCGTCTCTTCCGGCTGGACGGTCACGCTCAGCCGCTCAGCTCGAACCGCTCGAACTCCAGCACCTCCGCGCCCTCCTCGCCGAGCGCGTCGCCGACCTTCTTGGAGGAATCGTGGATCCACTCCTGGTCGTCGAGCACGTTCGCTCCGAAGAAGCGCTTGTTCAGCATCCCCTCGACGATCTTGTCCCGTGCCTGCTCCGGCTTCGACTGCACCTCGTCTGACCCGGCGTAGATCTCGCGTTCCTGTGCGATCGTCTCCTCCGGCACGTCGACGCGCCCGATCCAGTTCGGCCGGAGCGCGGCGATGTGCATGGCGACCTTGCGCGCGAGCTCGTCCGAGCCACCGCGCATCTGCAGCAGCACGCCGATCTTGTTGCGCGGCGGATGTGCATATGCCGCGATCATCCCGCCGTTCACGGCCTCGAAGCGGACCGTGCCGGTGACCACGATGTTCTCGCCGAGCTTGCCAGCCAGCAGGACACGCTCCTCGTCGAGCGCCGCCTCTGCGCCAGGGCCGTCGGCCTCGACGGCCTTTAGCACCTTCTCGGCGAAGGCGAGGAACTCCTCGTTGTTCGAGACGGGCTCGGTCTCGCAACCGACCGCCACCATGGTGCCTCGCTTGTTTTCATCAGCGAGCCGGTAGCCGACCTTGCCTTCGGGCGTCTCGCGGTCGGAGCGTTTGGCGGCGCCCGCCATGCCCTTCTCGCGAAGGACGCGCACTGCGGCGTCCATGTCGCCGTTCGTCTCCTGCAGCGCGCGCTTGCAGTCCATCATCGGCGCGCCGGTCTGGTCGCGGAGCTCTTTGACGAGTGCTGCGGAGATCTCAGCCATCCGTGCGGCCCTTCTCGGCAGTCGGCTCCTCCTTCGGCTCCTCTGCAGCCGTGTCCGCCGGAGCCTCCGACGCTGCCGCCGGAGTCTCGGACGCCGCCGCCGGAGTCTCGGACGCCGCCCCGTTCGTCGCGGGCGCCGGCGCGAAGTCGGCGGGCGTCGCCTTCTGCTGCCCAGCGGCGATTCCATCTGCGATCGCGCGAACGATCAGGTCGCAGGAGCGAATGGCATCGTCGTTGCCGGGGATGACGTAGTCGGCCTCGTCCGGATCGCAGTTGGTGTCGACGAGCGCCACGACGGGCAGGTTCAGCCGCTTCGCCTCGCGCACCGCGAGCTGTTCCTTGCGCAAATCGACGATGAAGATGGCGTCAGGCTGCCGCTTCATGTCTGCGACCCCACCAAGGTTCTCCTCGAGCTTCTCGAGCTCGCCGAGCATCGAGATGCGCTCCTTCGCCGGCAGCAGGTCGAGCTGGCCTTCCTCCTTCAGGCGACGCAGCTCGTGCAGCCGGTCGATGCGGTCGGAGATCGTGCGCCAGTTCGTCAGGAGCCCACCGAGCCAGCGGTGGTTGACGTACGGCATGTTGACGCGCTTCGCCTGTTCCTCGACAGCGCCCTGGCTCTGCTTCTTCGTGCCGACGAAGAGGATCGAGCCTCCGCGCTCCGCGATGTTGCGGGCAAATTCATGTGCTTCTTCCAGCAGCTGGAGCGTCTTCTGCAGGTCGATGATGTAGATGCCGCCCCGCTCGGTGAAGATGAAGCGGCGCATCTTTGGATTCCAGCGTCGCGTCTGGTGGCCGAAGTGAACTCCAGCCTCCAGCAGCTCGCGCATAGTGACGACGGACATCGGGATCAGGTCCCCTTTCTGGTTAGTTGTCAGTGCTTCCGGCGGGCCTGGCTGGAACCGGCATCCGTCTAACGCCGGCACCGCCACCCAGGTTGATCCGCCGGGTCGGGTGCGAAAAACCGCTGCATTCTAGCGGCTGGAGGGTTGATGTGAAATTCGCCCGACGTCGGGGGCTCTCCAGACCGAGGCGGGCAGTGCGGTCGTTCGCGGTGCGTAGCGGCGCTACGTGCCGCGGGCGGGCGTGCTGATCCGGCGACGTGTCTGGAGCGTCATCCGGCCCGGCGGAATTTCACATCGGGCCTCTATCTAGCTCTCGAGCCTGGCGCGCTCCAGAGCGGCAGTCAGATCGGGAGGAAGCGGCGACTCCACGTCCACCCGTTCGTCCCTGAAAGGGTGCGGGAAGGCGAGCCGGCCGGCATGGAGGAACTGGCGGTCGAGCTCGAGCTCGTGGGCTCGGCCGTAGACAGGATCTCCGGCCACCGGGAGGTCGATCGCCGCGAGGTGGACCCGGATCTGGTGGGTCCGCCCCGTCTCGAGCCGGATGTCGAGCAACGAGTGGCGCGGCAGGAGCTCACGGACCGCGAAGTGCGTGACCGCATCGCGGGGCGTGTCGGTGTCGAGCGAATGCCGCAGAGCGTCGCGCCGGTCGCGGCCGATCGGCGCTTCGATCCGGCCGTTGCGCGACCGTGGTCGCCCGACGACGAGCGCGACGTAGTGGCGATCGAGCTCATGGCCGCGCACGAGCTCCTGCAGCCGGCTGTGCGCCTCCTCCGAGCGCGCGACCACCATCAGCCCAGACGTGTCACGGTCGAGCCGGTGCACGATGCCGGGCCGGTCGGCATCTCCGCCCGCGACGTCATGCTCGAGCAGTCCGTGGACGAGTGTCCCGGTCGCATGCCCGGGTGCAGGGTGAACGACGAGCCCGGCCGGCTTGTCGACGACCACGAGATCCTCGTCCTCGTAGGCGATCCGGAGATCCATCGGCTCCGGAACGAGCTCCGCCGTCCCGTCACGCACTGGCGGGTCGAACTCGAGCTCCTCGCCGCCGACGAGTCGCCGGCTCTTGCCGATCGACTTCCCATCGACGAGCACGGCCTGTGCTTCCAGCAGGCGTTCGGCGACGCTTCGCGAGCCGACCTCCGGGAGCGATGCGAGAAAGCGGTCGAGCCGCTCGCCCGCAGCCTCGTCAGGGACGCGGAGTTTCACGCACGCGCTGCGGCCGGCCGGCATTCCGGTCGGACGCCACCAACGCGAGCAAGAGAGCCGCGACGCCGACGACGATGAACGTGTCCGCGAGATTGAACGCCGGCCAGTAGCGGAAGTCGAGGAAGTCCGTGACGTGGCCGAGCCGGACACGATCGAGCAGATTCGAGACGCTGCCGCCGATCACCAGGCCGAGTGCGACCGGGAGCACCGGATGACGCGATCCCGAGCGGGCGAAGAAGTAGAGCATCCACGCGACCGCAAGCGCCGTCAGCAGGATCACGAGCGAGGTCGCGCTCGCGAAGAGGCCGAAGGCGATTCCCGAGTTCGTGACGTGGTGGATCGAAAACGGACCGGCGACGTGCACCTGGTCGTTGAAGTCGAGGCGGCTGGTGACGATCGACTTCGTCAGCTGGTCCGCACCAAGAGCGGCGAGCGCTACCGAGCCGAGGCTGAGCCACTGCGGCCAGCTTGCACCGTACTTGCGCTCGGCGACCGAGATCGGTGTCAGCCCGTCCGTCGTCGAACCGACGCGGATGTCGGCCGGTCGCGTCGTGACGCGCTCGGTCAACCGCGCTCCAGGTTGCGCTGGCAGTCGATGCCCAGCGTCGCCCAGGGAAGCGCCTCGAGCCGCTCCTCGGGAATCTGCTTCCCGCAGTTCGTACAGATGCCGTAGGTGCCCTCGTCGATGCGCTTCAGCGCCGCTTCGATCTCCTGCAGGACGTGCCCGGAGTTCTCCTCGAGGGTGTAGTCGAGCTCTCGGTCGTACGTTTCGGTCGCCGTGTCGGCGAGGTGGTTGTCGTACGCCGACTCCTCGCCTGCGTCGTCGTAGAGGGTGCCGGCCGTCTCCTCGCGGAGGTTCTCGAGCGCAGCCTGGACCCGCGTGCGTTCCTCGAGGAGCACGACGCGGAACTGCTCGGTGTTGATCGTCACCGCTGCTCCTCTCCGGCCGCCGCAGTCAGGCGCCGCTCGATCTGTGATGGGCCGAGACCTGTCAGTCGGACGATCTTGTCCCGTGCGCCGTGACCTGAAACGAGTGTCACCGCGTCGCGCGGCAGCGCAAGCGCCTCCGCGAGGAGTCGCACGACCGCGTCGTTCGCGCGCCCGCCCTCCGCCGGCGCAGCGACCCGCAGCTTCCACGCGTCACCGTGGCGGCCGACGACGCCCCCGCGCGTCGCACCCGGCGAGACGCGGAGCCTCAGCCGCGTGGAAAGGGCTTCCATGCAGGGAGTCTAGCTCCGGGTCTATGCCGCCTCGACCTCGGCCGGCGGCTCTTCGTCGACGAGGGCGAGGGCGGCCTGGAGCAGCGCACGCATGCGCCGCACCTCGACCAGCAACCGGTCGTGGTCACCGCGCGCGTTGCGCGTGATCGCCCGGGCTTCGGATCGTGCCTCCTCGACGATCAGATCCGCCTCTCTACGAGCCTGGTCCTTGAGCGTGACGGCCGCCTTCTCCGCGGAGACGAGCGTCGTTCGCAACAGGCCCTCGAGCTCACGGAAGCGCACGAGATCGTCCTCGAGCTGTTCGACCTTGTCCGCAAGATCGGCGCGCTCGCGCCAGACGTCTTCGTAGCTGGCGGCAATCTCGTCGAGCAAGTCGTCGATCGCCCCTCTCTTGTAACCGCCGATGAAGCTTCTTCCGGGTTTGACGTGTCGGATCTCGACGGGAGCGAGTGTCATGAGTCTCCCCCTTTCAGTGCAGCCGGCTGAGGATGTTCGAGATGATGTAGAGGAACGCGACGCCGACGACCGGCGATAGATCGAGCGGCCCGAAGGTCGGCAGGATCCGGCGCCAGATCCGGAGGTACGGATCGCAAACGTCGTAGAGAAAGCGCTGGATCCTGTTCAGCCACACCGAGTACGGCAGCCGCACCCACGAGGTGATGATGTAGGCGAGGATCAGGATCGAATAGACGTAGATGAAGACCTGCACGAAGCTGACGACGCTGTCGACCGCGTCGTAGAGCAAGCCGAGCATGGCAACGGAGGCCATCCCCGTCATTTCGGCATGAATGGCCGGTTTCCTACGCCTGGTTGAAGAAGCCGCCGCGCTCGAGCAAGCGTGCGCGTTCCTCGGCGGACACCTCGACATTTCGCGGCGTCAGCAGGAACACCTTGTCGGCGACGCGCTGCATGCCCCCGTCGAGGGCGTAGGTCAGCCCGCTCGCGAAATCGATGAGTCGCTTCGAGAGATCCTGGTCGGAGCTCTGGAGATTGAGGATCACCGGAATCGATTCCTTGAACTTGTCGGCGATCTGCTGCGCGTCGTTGAAGCTTCGCGGCACGACCAGATGCACGCGGACCGAGGCGGGCGACGGGACAGCGGCGACGCGGGGCCGCAGCACGGCCGTCCGGTCGTTCGTGGGCTCGGGATCGGTCCAGTCGTCGAATTCGCGCTCTCGCCGGCGAGGGGCGAGCCGCCGCACGTTCGGGCGCTCGGCATAGCTCCGCTGGAGGTCCTCGTCGGTGACGTAGGCGTCTTCGTCCCAGTCCTCTTCCTCGGCGATGCCGAAGTAGACGAGGGTCTTGTTCCAGACGTCCGCAAAGCCCATCTCGCGCGAAATGTTACTCCCCGTACAGGATTGAGCCCACGCGGACGAGCGTCGCTCCCTCCTCTGCAGCGACCTTGTAGTCCTGGCTCGTCCCCATGGACAGCTCGGCCAGGCCGTGCTCCTCGGCGAGCTCACGGAGGCGCCGGAAGTAGGGACGCGACGACTCGGGATCGCCCGTGGCGGGAGGCATCGTCATCAAGCCGCGCACGTCGGCATGGGACGAAAGGAACGCCCGCAGCTGGTCGGGCTCGATCCCGGACTTCGACGTCTCGCCTGCGAGGTTGACCTCGACGAGGGCCGGGACGGTCAGCCGGCGTGCCGCGGACTCGGAGTCGAGTGAGTGCACGAGCTCGCAGACGCGATTGACCACCTTCACCTTGTTCGACTGGAGGTGGCCGATGAAATGCCAGCGGAACGCGTCGCCGTACTCGGCGTGCTTGCGTTCGAGATCTTGCGCGCGGTTCTCACCGACGACCTCGATGCCGGCTTCCGCGAGCGCACCCAGATCGGCCGGCGCAACGTACTTCGTCGCCGCAACGACTGTGACGGTCTCGCCGACCTCCGCGCAAATGCGCTCGTAATTCGCGCGGATGACCTCAGGTGACATAGCCGATCACTCCTTGCCGTCCGGTGATCGGGCCGTCGCGGCGGTGCGAGTAGAAACACTCCGGATCGCAGGCGGTGCACATGTCGAACCGTTCGACCGACTCGACGCCGGCGTCACGCAGCACTCGCTCGGCTGCAAACCAGAGATCGAGATTCCGTCCGCGCAGCGCCTCGTTGCCGAAGCGCGCGCGATATGCGCCGGCGATCTCGTCGCCGACTTCGTAACAGCAGGGACCGATTCCCGGTCCCACCGCCGCCGCGACCCTGCCACCGAGGGCGGCGACGCCCGCCTCGACGATCCCTGCGAGCAGACCGATCCGACCGGCGTGCAGCAGCGCCAGCCCGGGGACGCTCCCGTCTTGTCGCACGAGAGCGATCGGCAGGCAATCGGCGGAGAGCGCCAGCAGCGGCACGCCGCGCTCATCGGTCCACAGGCCGTCGCCGTCGCGGCCGCGTTCGGCAGGCTGGCCACGGTTCACGAGCGCAGAGTGCGTCTGGCGGTTCATGGCGAGACGCGCTGCATCGGCGCCGACTGCCTCACAGAGCCGGCGGCGATTCTCGTCGACGTTCTCAGGGTCGTCGTGTGTGCGCAGGCCGAGATTGAGGGAGTCGAACGGACCGCTGCTCACTCCGCCACGGCGCGTCGAGAAGGCGACCGTGTACGGCTCTCCTGCATCCCACGGGATGAGCGTGACGCTCACCTGAGCCGAGCCTGTGCCCGCTCGATCAGCTCGTCGCGTGTATTGAGGGCCGGATCTTCGACTACCGCATCGAGCAGCGCCTCGAGCGTTTCCCCGACCGCGGGGCTTTCCTCGTAACCCAGTGCGATCAGGTCTGCGCCGTCGACGGCAAGGTCGGTCAGGCGGTGTGGCTGCACACGCTCCTGCTCGAGCAGGACGCGCAGCTTCGCTGCAGCATCAAGCTCATCCTGCGCAACCTGCTTTCCGCGCAGGTCCGCCTCTTTGTGCGTGACGAGGTCGAACGCGAGCTCGTCCCCGTATTCGCGGAGGAAACGGCGCGCGAAGAGCTCGTCGATGTTCTCGAGCGGGAACGAGTGCGCTCGCACGAGCCGCGTCACGTACGTGCGCAGCCGGGTCGGGTAGCGAAGCCTGCGCAGCACCGCTGCTCCGAGGTCGGCGCTGCGCTCCGCGTGGGTACCGTTCGCCTGCGGCTTCCCGAGATCGTGCAGGAGCGCGCCGAGGCGCACCGTGAGCGGCGCGTTCGCATCAGCTGCCGCCTGGACGACCGCGAAGATGTGCTCGTCGAGCGGCAGATGCTGGCGCGTACTGTTCTGCTCGAAGCCGAGCGTGGCCTCGAACTCCGGGAGCAGCGCGGTGAGGACACCGGTGTCGCGCGCGAGCCGCAGGGCCCTGGCGGGCTCGCGGCCGAGCAGCAACTTCGAGAGCTCTCCCATTCCATCCGAGTGAAGACCGCCGCCGACGCGCTCGGCGGAGACGAGTCGAATGCTTGGAGCCGCCTCGCGGATCTGGCGCAAGGTGTCCTTCTCGGGCTCGAGACCGAGCTGCGAGACGAGGCGGAGTCCCCGCACCAGCCGGAGGGGATCCTCGGCGAAGCTCCGCGGGCGCACGGTCCGGAGCACGCCGTTCTTCAGATCCTCGGCGCCGTGGAACGGGTCGACGACCTCACCGGTCGCAAGCCGCTTCGCCATCGCGTTCACGGTGAAGTCGCGGCGGCCCATGTCGTCCTCGATCGAGATGTCCGGGTTGGCGACGATCTCGAAGTCGTGGCGGCCCGGACCGGTGCTGCGTTCGGCGCGGGGCGGCGCGAACTCGATCCCCGCCGGTGCCAGAGCCCGTACCTGGCGGTCCTTCGGATAGAGACGCGCGCCGACTCGACGGCCCGCGACCTCGAGGTCCTCCACCCTGCCGTGTGGTTCGAGCGCGGCGCGGAGGCCCTCGTAGTCGACGCCGGGGACAACGAAGTCCGCGTCTTTCGAGTCGAGCCCGAGCTGCTCGTCCCGTACGGCGCCGCCGACGAGGTACGCGTCGAGGCCCAGGCCCCGCACGAAGTCCTCGATTGTGCGGTCCACGGCTAGATCAGGGCGATTGCCTCGATCTCGACGAGGGCACCCGATGGGAGCTTGGCGACCTCGACGGTCGAGCGGGCGGGCGGCTGGTCGCCCACCTTCGATGCGTACACCTCGTTCATGCCCTGGAAGTCATCGAGGTGCTGGAGGAAGACGGTCGTCTTGACGAGTCGGTCGAACCCGCTTCCTGCGGCCTCCAGGATCGCACCGAGATTTGCGAGGGCCTGTTCGGTCTGCTCCTGGATCGTCTCGCCGGTGATCTCGTGATCTCCCGGCTTCAGGGCGACCTGGCCGGCGACGAAGACGAACCCGTTCGCCTTGATCGCCTGGGAGTACGGCGCGCCCTGGAACGGCGCGGGTGCGGCCTCGGTGCGTACCACCTCTTTCATTCGTCCTTCCTCCTTCGCGGTCGGCAAGCCTGCGCGAGTGCGACGCCGAGCGCCTTGAAGATCGCTTCGAGGACGTGCTGCGTGTCCTTTCCCTCCACGAGCCGTACGTGCAGCGTGAGACCGGCGGTCTGGGCGAGCTCCTCGAGAAAGCGTGCGGCCAGATCTCCGGCGAGCCCGGCGATCCGCGCCTGGGACAGGTCCACGTTCGAGACGAGCAGCGGCCGTCCGGAAGCTTCGAGCGCCACATGCGCGAGCGCCTCGTCGGCCGGGACGACCGCCGAGCCGTGACCGCGGGCACCATCGGCGCGGAGCGGCTCGTGCAGGGCTTCGCCGAGCGACCGCGCGGCCGCGGTGATCTCCATCTCCGCCGAGCCCGGCTCGACTTCGAGCGCGAGGTCGAACGACGCGTAGACCGCCAGCGTCGCCAGCAGGTGATCGAGCACCGGCAGGCCGGTTGCGACGTTGGTCTCGCCGCGCCCGCCAACCTTGACCCGCGCGCTCGCGCGGCCCTGTCCGGTCGCAGCCATGGGGAGGGAGCGTACCCGGTCGGTCGGTGTCAGGCGTCGACGCGTTCGATCTGCGCACCGAGCGCGCGAAGGCGCTCGTCGATCCGTTCGTAGCCCTTGTCGATCTGGTACACGGCGCCGATCGTCGACGATCCGTCCGCGCAGAGACTCGCGAGCAGCATCGCCATCCCGGCACGGATGTCCGGGCTCTCCATGCGCTGCCCGCTGAGCTTCGACGATCCCGTGATGACGGCACGGTGCGGATCGCAGAGGATGATGCGCGCGCCCATGCTCACGAGCTTGTCCGTGAAGAAGAGGCGGTTCTCGAACATCTTCTCGAACATGAGGATCGTCCCGGCCGACTGGGTCGCGATGGTGAGTGCGACCGATGTGAGGTCGGAGGGAAACGCGGGCCAGGGCCCGTCCTCGATCTTCGGGATGTGACCGCCGAGATCGTCCTGGACGACGAGCTCTTGCCGCGGCGGCACGCGCACGAAGTCGTCGCCACGCTCGACGTGAACGCCGAACTTCTCGAAACCGTGCAGGATCGAGACGAGGTCGGCCTGCTTGACCGCGTCGATCGTCACGTCGCCGCCGGTAATCGCCGCGAGGCCGATGAAGCTTCCCACTTCGATGTGGTCGGGGCCGATCTCCCAGTCGCCACCTCGCAGCGAGTCGACGCCGGTGATGCGTAGGACATTCGATTCGATCCCTTCGATCTGTGCCCCGAGCGACTGGAGGAAGCGGCAGAGATCCTGGATGTGCGGCTCGCACGCAGCGTTCCCGATCACCGTCTCGCCCGGAGTGATCGCGGCGGCCATGACCGCGTTCTCGGTCGCCATCACGCTCGCCTCGTCGAGGAAGATGTGGTGGCCCTTGAGCGAGCCGCCTCGCATCTCGTAGCGTCGGCCAACCTCGATCTGCGCGCCCATCTCGCGGAAGGCATGAATATGCGGATCGAGCCGCCGACGGCCGATCACATCCCCGCCTGGTGGTGGGACACTCACCGTCCCGAGACGCGCGAGCAACGGGCCCGCCAGCAGGAACGAGGCGCGCATCCTGCTGCAGAGCTCCTCGTCGAGCTCGTGCTTCGTCACGTCCGCGGCGTGAACCTGAACGTCGTTCGGCCCGGTCCAGTCAACGTCGGCGCCGACGTCGTTCAGGAGCTCCAGCATCGTCTCGACGTCGGCGATGCGCGGAACGTTGTGGAGCGTGACTGGCTCGGACGTGAGCAGGCACGCAGCCAGGATGGGCAGCGCTCCGTTCTTGTTCCCGGCGGCGCGGATGCGGCCTTGCAGCGGCCGTCCGCCGTCGATGACGAAGCATTCTGCCGCGCGCCCGATGACGGCGGTCTGAGACATCGCGGTAGCCTACCCACGCCGTGGAACCGACACGCGAACGGGCCTGGGAGACGCTCACCAAGCACACGCAGAGCGAGGCCTTGCTGCGTCATGCGCTCGCGGTCGAGGCCTCGACGGCGTGGTACGCGAGGCACTTCGGCGAGGACGAGGAGCTCTGGCGAGTCGTTGCCCTCCTGCACGACTTCGACTACGAGATCCATCCCACGCTCGACAAGCACCCGCAGGACGGCGCGCCGTTCCTCCGCGAGGAGGGCTATCCCGATGAGGTGATCGAGGCGGTGCTCTCCCACGCCGAGCATCTCGAAATGCCGCGGGACACCCAGCTGAAGAAGACGTTGTTCGCCTGCGACGAGCTGTCCGGATTCGTGCATGCCTGCGGTCTCGTCCGTCCGACCGGGATCGACGGCCTCGAGCCGAAGTCGGTCAAGAAAAAGCTCAAACAGCCGTCGTTCGCGGCCGGCGTGCACAGGGACGAGGTGTATGCAGGCGCGGAAGGCCTCGGTCTCGAGCTCGACGACCACATTCGGAACGTCGTCGAGGCGATGCAGCCGATCGCTCCCCAGCTCGGTCTGCGGACTGCCGCCGACTCCGCTGCCTGACGCTCAGCTCGACAGAGCGTTCACCAGGCGCTCGACGTCCTCCTCGTTGTTCCACCACCCGCACGACGCGCGGAGCCACCCGGTTCCCGGGAGGTCGCGCACGACGACGCCGGCCTCGTACAGCCGCGCCGCCTCCGCGGACGCCTCGCCGGCCGGGACGAACGAGACCAGCGTCGCGGTTCCGTCACCCACCACGTCGTAGCGCTCGCGCAGCGCTCTCCGGCAGAGCTCGGCGATCTCGGCCGCGCGGTCGTGGCGCCAGTCGGGCGCACCTTCGAGCGCTGCCTGAAGCCCCGCAAGCGACGGCGTCGCGAGCCAACCGGAGTCGAAGCGCGCAACACCCTCCGCGGGGACAAACGTCCCGTCCGGTTCGATCGACTTCTGGGCGAAGTAGCTCGGAATCGCAACGTCGAGTCCCTCAGGGTCGCGCACGTACAACGCCCCGAGCGGCTCGGGGCCGCAGAGCCACTTCTGGCAGGAGACCGTGTAGTAGTCGAGGTCGCCGACGTCGACGGGGATTGCGCCCACAGACTGCGCACCGTCGACAAGAACCGGCAGCCCGCTCTCGCGCTTCAGCTCGTGCACCGGCATCACCTGCCCGGTGGTCCAGAGGACGTGCGAAAGGGCGAGCAGCTTCGTGCGCGGTGTGACGGAGGACATGATCGTGTCGAGCGCAGCCGAAGTCGTTCGTCCTGCAACCTCGGCGACCCGCACCTCCGCGCCCGAGACGTGGAGCGGCAAGAGCAGGCCCGGATGCTCGGAGTCGGTCGTGACGATCTCGTCTCCGGGGCCAAGCTCGAGGCCCGACGCAACGATGTTGCACCCATCGGTCGTCGAGCTCGTGAGCGCGATGCGGTCCGGCGTCGTGTCGACCAGAGCTGCCAGCTGCTTGCGGATCGTGGCGCGCAATGTGAGCACGCTCTCGAACCACGCTTTTCCGCCTCGCCCATAGCCCTGGTCGAAGCGCAGACGCTCCTCCAATGCAGCAATGGTGGGACGTGACAGGGGGCCGAGCGTGCCCGCGTTCAGATAGGCGAAGCGCTCGAGCACCGGGAATTCGGCGCGGGCCTCCTCGAAGGTCATGCAACCTCCCGTTCGACCGGCGCATGATCCGAGAGCACCTTTCCGTCGAGTAGGCGCCGCTCTTTCGGCCAGACGCTCGGCGCGCCCGCGTCGAGCCCGCGAACGAGAACATGATCGATCCCGCTCTGAGTCGGGCCGTCGAACCCCCACTCCGGCGTGGTCAGATCGACCAGCATCCGGGAGTTGCGCACGCTGAGGTTGAAGTCCCCGCAGAGGACCACCGGCTCGTCCGGCCGCGCCAGCCCGTCGACGAACACCGCACCACGCAGCAGCTCGGCATCGGGAATGCGCTTGTCGCGCGAACCGGTCACGTGCATGTTCGCGATCACGAGCGTCTCGTCGCTGCTGCGGACGCGGACGGCCTGCAGGACGCGGCGCTCCTTCCCCCAGGCGAGCCTCGGGACGATGCCGAGGCCGAGGCGGCGAGCCTGCGCGCGGCGAAAGCGAAGCGGGTTCAGGATCACGTGCCGGGACTCCACTACACGGAGGGCCGGTCCGAGCAGGATCGCGTTCGCCTGCCCGGTGAAGGCAGAGCGCAGCAGCCCGTGGTCGAGCTCGGTGACGATCCGCCCCAGCTCGGCGTTCGATGGGAACGGTCCGAAGGTCGGGCGCTGGGCGACGATGCCGACGGCCGTCAGCCCACTCCAGTCGTCGAGCTCGTCGAGCGCCCAGACGGGTACCTCTTGCAGGCAGAGGACGTCGGGGCGGTCGCTACTCGCGAGCCGCACCATCTCCCTGAGGAACGCCTTCCGGCCCGGCGGCTGCGTGTTCCCGTGGAAGAGGTTCCAGGTCCGGACAAGCAGGCGTTCTACTGTACTGCGGATGCGCGTTGTCATCTCCGACCCTCCGGCCTTCACGCCGGCCTACGACCATGAGCTCGCCGCGTCCCTTGCCCGGCAGGGAGTGGACGTCGAGCTGGTCACGTCGCGCTTCCGCTTCGGCGAGACGCCTGAGCCGGAGGGCTACCGCCGGAGCGAGCTCTTCTACCCGTTGTCATCACGTGTCTTCAAGCGGTCGAGGCTTCGTTTGCCGTTGAAGGCGGCGGAGCATGTCCCGGGCACGGCCGCTCTCTTGCGGCGCCGGCCCGACGTGCTGCACATGCAATGGCTCGCGGCTCCCGAGCTCGACCGTGCGCTCTTCAGGCCGCGTGTCCCGGCGGTGTTCACTGCCCATGACCTCCTGCCACGGCGGACGGCCGCGAAGAGCGAGCTCTGGCGCAAACTGCTCGCACGGTTCGACCGCGTCATCGTCCACAGCGAACACGGTCGGCAGAGCCTCGGCGCGCTCGGCGTCGAAGCAGTGGTTATCCCGCATCCGGTCTTTCCGAGCGATCCGCCACGCGACGACGACGGACGTACGCTCCTGTGCCTCGGAACGATCCGTCCCTATAAGGGTCTCGGCGACGCGATCGCGGCGACGAAGCTGATCGAGGGTGCCCGTCTGCTCGTCGCGGGCGATCCGATCGAGGCTGTGAACGGTTATCGCAGCGCAGCCGGCGAGCTCGCCGAGTGGCGTCTCGGGTATCTCTCGCGCGCAGAGCTCGAGCGCGCGCTCGGGCAATCGACCGTTGCACTCTTCCCGTATCGACCAGAGCTCGACCAGAGCGGCGCGCTCCTGCAGACGCTCGGCGCCGGGGTGCCCGCAGTGGCCTACGACGTCGCGGGAATCGCGGAGCCGATCGAGCGGTTCGGTGCCGGCCGTGTCGTCCCCGCGGGCGACGTCGAGGCCCTCGCGGCTGCTGCGCGCGAACTGCTGGAGAGCTCGATCGCACTCGAGGCCGCACGAGCCGGGGCGCGGCGTGCTCGCGAGGCGCTCACCTGGGACGCGGCGGCCGCAGCGCACCTACGGCTCTACCGTGAGCTGACGTGAGGCTCAGGCGCGTGCGTTTCGCCGACCTGATCGAGCGACAGCTCGATCTGTTCGAACGGGAGCAACGCGGTCTCATCGAGGACTGCATTGCGGCCGAGCGTTCCTACAACCGGGCCGAGCGCAGCGAAGCGGAAGAACGCTACGGCGATTACGTCGATCTCGTGGAAACTGCCACCGAAGTGCTTGCCGACCTTCGCGACAACTTCGCTTCGACCCTCGACGAGGACGCAGCGGAGGAGTACGAGCAGGCGTTCAACCGCGGAGTGCTGCGCCGCTTCCGCCGTTTCGCGCTCGAGATCGAGGATCGCTGATGGCGAGGATCGAGGACTACGGTTTGATCGGCGACCTGCAGGCGGCGGCACTCGTCGGGCGCGACGGCTCGATCGACTGGGCGTGCTTTCCGCGCTTCGACTCCGGCGCCTGCTTCGCCGCCATTCTCGGTGACTCCGACCATGGCCGCTGGATCGTCGCGCCGCGCGGTGACTCCTGGGAGGGCGGCCGCCGCTATCGCCCGCGCACCCTCGTGCTCGAAACGGAATGGGAGACGGACACGGGCGCGGTTCGTGTGCTGGACTTCATGCCACCGCGTGGGAAAGCGCCGGACATCGTGCGCATCGTCGAGGGCGTGCGCGGCCACGTCGACATGCTCTCGGAGCTCGTCATTCGCTTCGACTACGGCGGGACGATCCCCTGGGTGAGGCGGATCGCGGACGCCCGCATCGCGGTTGCAGGCCCGGACGCGCTGTCCTTCCGAACACCGGTCGATCACCGCGGCGAGAACATGCGCACGATCGGAGAGTTCACGGTGCGGAAGGGCGACCGCATCCCGTTCACGCTCACGTGGTACCCGTCGAACGAGCGACCGCCGCGCGCGATCGATGCCGAGCATGCGCTGGACGAGACGCTGACGTACTGGGAGGACTGGTCGAACCGGTGCCGCTACCGCGGCAAATGGAAGGATGAGGTTCAGGGCTCGCTGGCGGTCTTGAAGGCGCTCACGTACGCGCCGACCGGAGGCATCGTCGCCGCACCTACCACGTCGTTGCCGGAAAAGATCGGTGGGGAGCGCAACTGGGACTACCGCTACTGCTGGCTGCGCGACGCGACCCTGACGCTACTCGCCTTCCTCAACGCCGGCTATCTCGAAGAGGCGCGTGCCTGGCGTGTTTGGCTGTTGCGCGCAGCCGCGGGAGATCCGTCTGCGCTTCAGATCATGTACGGCGTCGCCGGTGAGCGGCGATTGTCCGAGCTCACGCTCCCGTGGCTGCCGGGCTACGAGGGCTCGCAGCCGGTGCGCGTCGGAAACGCCGCCGCAGGACAGTTTCAGCTGGACGTCTATGGCGAGGTCCTCGACGCATTGCACCAGGCCCGCGTCAACGAGCTCGAGATGTCCAAGGAGGCGTGGTCGTTGCAGCGCCGGCTGCTCGGCTTCCTCGAGCACGCGTGGAAGGAGCCCGACGAGGGCATCTGGGAGGTACGCGGGCCGCGGCGGCATTTCACACACTCGAAGGTGATGGCGTGGGTTGCGTTCGACCGCGGCGTCCAGGCCGTCGAGCGCTTCGGCCGCGCCGGTCCCGTGGAGCGCTGGCGCAAGATCCGCACCGAGATCCACCGCGAGGTTTGTGAAAAGGGGTTCGACGGAGAGCTCAACTCGTTCACGCAGTCGTATGGCTCGACACGGCTGGATGCGAGTTTGCTGATGATCCCGCTCGTCGGCTTTCTCCCGGCGGACGATCCGCGCATGGTCGGGACCGTCGCGGCAATCGAGCGGGTCCTCGTGCGCGACAAGCTCGTCTACCGGTACATGCATGACGAAGAGACACGGGCAGTCGACGGGCTGCCGCCCGGCGAGGGTGCGTTTCTGCCATGCACCTTCTGGCTCGCCGACAATCTCGCTCTCCAGGGACGGCAGGCCGAGGCCGAGGAGATCTTCCAGCGGCTCCTCGACCTCCGCAACGACCTCGGTCTGATGGCGGAGGAATGGGACCCCGAGAAGCGCCGACAGCTCGGGAACTTTCCGCAGGCATTCACCCATGTCGCGCTGGTGAACACCGCCTTCAACCTCAGCCAGCACGATGGACGCTCGATCGACCAGCGGGCCCCCGACGAGAAGCCGACGGTGGCCTACTGAGTCAGCGGTGGCCGAAGTGGTGGGCACTCGGCAGGCTCGCCCCCACTTCGGACTCCTCCGAGATCCGGCGCGCGAGCGGCCCGAGTGTCTCGAGCGAGCGAACGAGGACGTTCTGGTTGCGCTCGATCCGT
>DATHGN010000108.1:0-34680 GCA_035317565.1 Gaiellaceae bacterium | reverse complement strand
GTGGTGAAGAGGGAACACCGCGAGGCGGCCAAGGCGACCCACGGCGGAACGGACGCGCTGGGCGACTTCCTCGGCTCTCGTCAGGGAAAGGCACTGCAGCGCGAAGTCGTACGCGGCGTGTTCGGACTGCTGCGCAAACGTCTCTAACTCAGAGATCGCCGAGGCCGATCGCCTCGAGCACGCGATGGGTATAGACCTGCACTCGGTAGAACTCGTCGAAGAAGAGCAGCAAGCCGAGCGCGACGAGGATCACTCCGGCGACGAGTGAGAACAGGCGGTAGTGATCGCGCATCCAGCGGAAGAACGCCATCCCGCGCACGAAGAACACGGCGACGAGCAGAAAGGCGAGACCGAGCCCGGCCGAATAGGCGAGGAGCCAGGCGGAGCCACGGACCACCGTTGACGAGTTGCTTGCGGCCGCGAACGCCTCGGCGAGGAAGGGACCGACGCACGGCGCGGCGCAGATGGCGAACGCCCCACCGAGGAGCACGCGAGACCCACGCCGGCGCGCGCCCTGGATCAGCCCCCCGGCGACGAGCCGGTCCGTCCACGGCAGCAGACCCATGAAGGCGAGCCCCGCGACCACGAGGATGAAGCCGGCCAGTGCCTGCTTCGTCTGTTCGCTCACGACCTGCGCAATGAGGTTCGCCGCTGCGCCTAGTGCAACGAACACGATTGCGAAGCCAAGGATGAAAGGAAGGCTCGCGAGCGCGACGCGTCGTCCGACACCGGGATCCCCGAGTCGTTGCGCCTCGACAGCCGAAACAGCGGAGAGGTATCCCGGAACGAGGGGCAACACACACGGAAACGCGATCGAGGCGAATCCGAGCAGGAACAATCCACCGGCCTTTTCCATCAGTCGTCGAACCGCCTGAGCTCATCGTTGAGTCGCGCTTCGAGCGCAGGATCGAGAGGCGGCCCTGCCGGCAACGGTTCGCGGCGCCGCGACCAACGCCAGGCGCCGGCGCCCACGATCGCTGCCGCCGCGATGATTCCGGCGATCGGCAGCCACCAGGCGAGCAGACCGAACCCCTTGTGTTCCGGGGCGGCGAGGATGGCGTCCCCGTACTCGGCGACGAGTCGATTCTTGATCTGGCTCTTCGTGTCGCCCGCGGCGATGCGCGAAGCGATCAGGCGCTTGATCTGCTGCGCTGCCGGCGAGCTCGACTGGTCGAGCGTCGTCCCGCAGACGGGACACATGACTTCGCCCTCGAGCTCGTTCAGTGTCGGGTGCCGTTCGCTCGCGTGGGCGACAGGCACGGCGAGCAGTGCCGCGACCAGGACGAGGATGAGCGGTCTCACGACGCGGCGATCTGCCGCAGGTACCTGGGCAGATCTTCTTCCACGACCAGTTCGCCGACTACCTTGCCGCTGCGAGCGACGAAGAAGATCCGCGGAATCGGCAACCCGCCCCATTTCGTCAGAATGCCACCGCTACCGTCGTGCACGCTCGGGTACGTGATCCCATGCTTGCGCTGCCAGCGGCGAGCGTCTCCGGAGAAATCCTTCGTGTCGACCCCGATGAACGCGACGCGATCGCCGTACTGTTTTTGCGCCGCCTCGAGACGCTTCGACTCGTGAATGCACGGGACGCACCATGAGGCCCAGAAGTCGAGCACGATCGGCTTCTTGCCACGCAGCGACGCGAGGTCGATGCGTCCGCGGCCGTCGAGCCGGCTCAGGTCGAACGCGGGCGCGGTCGGATGCTGTCCGTCTCTCAGCGCTTGCGAGACGCCGTTGTTGCTGTCGTTGGCAACGCGCCAGATCAACAGCGCCAGCAATCCGACGACGAGCGCGACCGCCAGCCCCTGCGCTGCGAGCCGGACCGACCGAGTCATCAGGCTGAGACGATGAAGACCGTCGTGCCGATCTCGACGTGGTTGAAGAGCCACTCGGCCTGCGGGATGTGCATGCGGATGCAGCCGTGCGACGCCGAGTAGCCGATGGAGGCGTCCGAGGGGGTCCCGTGGATACCGACGCCGGGCGCCGACAGTCCCATCCAGCGCGTGCCGAGCGGATTGTCCGGGCCGGGCGGAATCGGCTGCTCTCCCTGCGCCCAGGGAGAGTCAGGTGGATACCACCATGGGTTCCTCCACTTGACGACGATCGAGAAGCGGCCGAGCGGCGTCGGGTACTGCGACTGACCCGTCGCGACGACGAAGAAGCGACGATACCGCGAGCCGTCGTAGAGGAAGAGGCGGTTGGACTTGCGACGGATCACGATCACGGGGCCGAAGTTACGACGTGTGATCTTCGGTCGAAGCGTCGTGTGCGTGAGCACGATGCCCGTTCGCACACCGCTCGTGACGGCGGTCGCGATGTCGCGCACGGACTGGCGCTGCACGAGCTTGCGTCCGGCATGTTCTTTCGACAGCCACGGTCGAAGCTGGCGAAGCGAGAGCCTCGAGTCGACCGCGGGTCGGTCGTAGCGCTTCGCAAGCGTTGCGACAAATGCCGCAGGCGTTCCGGGCACGATGCTGACGCCGAGTGGGATCGCCGCGTTCGGCTCGGCGGCGAGCGCACGCTCGATCGCCTTGTCGATCACGGGGGTCGCGCCGAGCACGTCGGGCGTCACGAGAACCCGGGTCGTTCCGAGCTCGAGCTCGAGGGGTGTGTTGAAAGCCTGCTGCACGGCGGCCGTGGCTGCGTCCGGAGCGAGCCCGCCGACCTGCACCCCGCCGATCGTGACGCCCACGGGAATCGCCACCGGCTCATCGGCGGCAGGCAGCGCAGTCGCAACCGCCCCTGCCACCAGCAGGCCGGCCACGATCACGAACAGGAGCGAAAGACGCTTCACGCCTCGAACATCGTAAAGATACGCGGATCGTTCGTGATGATTCCGTCGGCTCCGTCGCGGACGAGCTGCTCGGCCAACCTCGGGTCGTCGACCGTCCAGACGTAGACGGCCGCGTCGAGCTCATGCGCCCGCGCAATTGCCGCCTTGGAGGCGATGGAGTAGTGCAGCGTCGCGGCGCCTGCTCGGGCGCGGGCCAGGAGCGCCGCCAGGCGGCGGGGCAAGGAGGCCCCGATCGACCCCAGGGCACCTCGCACGACCGGGGCGAGCGGGCCTCGCTTCGCGATCCCGAAGCGGTCGCGAGGAAGCGTGTAGGCGCGTGGCAGCTGAGGCTCGAGCTCCGCGATCCGCCTGAGGGAGCGGGCGTCGAAGGTGCTGACCCAGGAGCGGTCGAGCACCTCGTGACGCCGCAGTGCGTCGGCAACCCCTGCCTCGATGCCGCGGCGCTTCAGATCGAGCTGGAGTCCGATCCCCGGAAGGTGGTCGGAGCAGAAGGCCAGCGCTTCGTCGAGGGTCGGCAACCCTGGCGCGACCCGCCTGAGGTCTGCGAGATCGCGCCGGCGCACGCGCCCACGGGCGGCGCCATGGCTCACTTCGTGCAGGTCGCCGGAATGCGCGAGCACGAGCGTCCCGTCGACGAGGTCGAGCACGTCGAACTCGAGCATGTCGCAGCCGAGCTCGACCGCGAGCTCGAGCGCCGCGAGCGTGTTCTCAGGCGCGAGCGCTGAGGCACCGCGATGGCCGACGCGCGCAAATTGGCCCGGCGGCCGCCGGAGCTGGATCAAGTGCGTTTCACGACGACGACGGCGCAGTCGTCGGCGAGCTCACCACGCGCGAACGCGCGGCAGTCGTCGAGCACGGACCGCGCGAGCTCGCCCGCGGGAAGATCGCGGCGCTCGGCAAGCACGCGGTCGAGACGCGCTTCCCCGTACAGCTCACCGTCACGACGCGCTTCAATCACGCCGTCGGTGTAGAGGACGACCGCGCTGCCGTGCTCGAGCGACGCCCTCACTTCCTCGTACTCCTGGTTCGACTCGATCCCGAGGACGAGCCCTCGTGCGTCGAGGCCGGTCACGCTTCCGTCGGCCCCGATGATCCGCGGCGGTGGGTGGCCTGCGCCCGCTGCCGACACCTCGCCCTTTCTGCCGTCGATCAGCAGATAGACGAGCGTGATGAATTTCCCGGGAGCGATCTCGCCGACGATCACCTCGTTCGCAGACTGCAAGAAGTCCGCCGGCTCGGGATGCTCGCGCGCGAGCGAACGGAACGTAAACTTCGCCATCGCCATGTCCGCCGCGGCTTCGATCCCGTGCCCGGTCACGTCCCCGAGCGCAACCGCGAGGCGGCCGTCGGCGAGCTCCATGAAGTCGTAGACGTCGCCGCCGACCTCGACGTGCGCCGACGACTCGTAGGCATCGCCCAGCTCGAGCCCCTGCAGCTCGGGAACCGAGCGCGGCAGCAGCGAACGCTGCATCGTGTCCGAGAACTGCTTCTGCTGCTGGTAGAGCCGCGCGTTGTCGATCGCGAGGGCAGCCTGTCCGGCAATCGCAGTCGCCTGCTCGATCGTCTCCTGCGTCACCGGCGAACCAGGTTGCATCGAGAGAATCGTCAGCGAGGCCAGGACTTCCGCCGGCGTCGCGATGGGCAGTACCGCGGCAGTCCACCCGCGCTCGAGGAAGGGGAGGAGCGCTGTCGCCGGAGGCCCGATCTCGGTCACGGACTCCGCGGTGATCGTGAACGCCTCGCGCATGCGGAACAGACGCTGGATCGGCGGGGCTCCGAAAGGCTGCGGGCGATACAGCATGGAGTGCGCGGCCTCGCCGACCCGAGGCTCGGAGACCTTCATCGCCCGCGGCACCAGGTACTCGCGGCGCTCATCCGGCATGCGAATGAGTGCGACGTCGACTCCGAGGATCTCCACGATGGTGCCGGCCACTGCCTCGAGAGTCGCTTCGAGGGACAGGCTCTGCGCGAACGAGCGGGAGATCTCGTAGAGGGCGCGCACCTGCTTCGACGCCGCGCGCTCGGCGTCGAGGGCGCGTTCCCGCTCCTCTCCGAGCTGCTTCGCGCGCTCGTGCAGCTGCGCGTTCTGCACCGCCACTGCCAGCTGCACGGCGAGCGCGGCCAGCAGTGCCGACTCGTTCTCGGTGAGGACGCGGCCGGAAGCTGGGAACACACCGAGCAGCCCGATGACCTCGTCCCGCGCGAGCAGCGGCACCGCGATCGCGGCCTCGATCCCCGCCTCGGCCGCCGCGTCGGCAACGCCTGACAAACGTTGATCCGCGGAGACGTCGTCGACGACGAGCATCCCGCGCGAGCGAAACGGGCCGAGAGTGAGATCGAGCAGCCGTTCGGCGAGCCGCGCGTGCGGGCCGGCGAGCCCGAGCCCCGCTGCTGCATACAGGTGTTCGTCCTCGCGCAGATAGACGGCCAGCCGGTCGGCTTCGAGCAGCTCGCCGACGCGCGCGACTGCCGTCTCGAGCGTGTGCGCGAGCGACAGCTGCGAGATCGCCTGGCCGACGACTCCGAGCAGCGCACGCGTGCGATCCAGCTCGAGCTCGACGGAGCGTGCGTGCATGCTCGCCCGCAGGGCGTGAGCAGCCCGAACGCCGAACGTTGCGAGCGTCGCGAGGTCGACGTCGCCGGCCTCGGTGTCCCTGGAAAACAGAAGCTGCAGTGCCCCGAGCGGGGGCTGGCCCAGTTGCAGCGTCGCCGAGAGCGTTGCGGCCCCGGGCAGGCCGGAGACGCTCTCGACGCTCACCGCGTGGCGGCCGACGAGCGCGCGATCTGCGGCTACCTTCGCGGCGACGAGCGGCTCCGCACTGCCCGGGGCCCCGACCGAGGCGGCGAGCTCGAGCTCGGCTTCCGGGCCACGACGCCAGAGGAGGCCGGCCAGGGCAGCGGTCGCGTCAGTCGCGAGTCGCGTGACCTGCTCGGCCGTTCGTAGCTCGTCTCCTCCTGCGGCGAGAGCCTCGCCGGCGAGACCGAGCACCGCTTCCGAGTCCGCCTCTCCGGCCGGGGACGCAAACGCCCGAATCACGAGGCCCGCCTGCCCGGCGGCAATCCGCGCGAGGCGGAGCTCGGGCTCCGCGAAGGGTGTCTCTGCGCGCATCAGCTCGACGCTTCCCTGCACACGGCCGTCGAGGTGGACTGGGATCAGGACCGCGGCTCCTGCGTGGACGCGCTCCGCGGCACGCCGTGCACCTTCCGGGAGACGCTCGGGCGCCGACTCCTCGAGCGCGGGCACGTCTTCGAGGGGCAGCCGAGAGCCCTCGAGCTCGGCGGCCACGGCGGCCGAGTCGGTCACGACGGCGCAGGTGACAAGCGAGCGGCGCGCTTCGTCGGCGACGCGCACGATCACGATTTCGGCGCCGGTGGCGCGGCCTGTCGCCTCGGCGAGGATCTCCAGCGCGTCGGAGAGGGTCCGAGCGTCCCCGAGTGCCAGGGCCGCCTGGGCCAGCGCGTCGAGCCCATCCTCAGTGAGCTCGGCCCCCCGGTTTTCTGGACGTACAGCCATCCCGACCCGAGGCTAAGTATCCCGAAACCCGCGGGGGAGGGCACTAGACTCCACCCATGGCCCAGCCAGCCCGCCGTGTGGCGATGCCCACCGAAGAGCCTCCCGTCGACCCGGAAGCCATCGACCGCGCGTACCACTATCACCGCGCACGGAGAAACGCTCGGGTCCGCCGCAGCCGTGAGAAGGCGCGGGCGAAGCTCCGCTTCATCGCCACGTTCGCCCTCCTCGCGGGGCTGGCGCTCTTCCTGATGCTGACCATCTGGCACGAGATCCAGAAGGTCTTCGGGCTTTAGCTAGGTCGCTAGAGCAGGGGCGTCCGGGAGAAGGGGCTCCAGGCCGACTGCTCCCACGAGGTTCCACCGCACATCGGGCACAGCGGCAGCGCGCGGACGATCGTGACCCCGTAGCCGCACTCCGAACAGTGGTATTCACCCTTCACGGACTGACCGGCCGCAAAAAACTCGACGAATTCGTCGGGTGCCACTTGCGAGGTACTCGAGTCCATCATCATCGGACCCCCTTAGAGTACCCCCGCCGGCGTGATCCTCGCGCCGCCCCAATTTCCATCCGAGATCCGTGCAAACCCCTGAGCCCTATCCGCCACCGGCGCCCGAAGAGGAGGATTGGCTGGCGCCTCAGCCCCGCCCGGCACGGGGCTTCGAGGACCTCTCCCGGATGGGACACACACTCACGTGGGCCTCAGGGCTCGTCCTCGCCATCTCCGCCTTCACCGGCTGGTACGTGGGCTCGGGTGAGGGCCCGACGACAAGCGTGATCGGCTGGCACACCGGTGCCCTCGGGAAGCTCGTGTTCTTCATCGGCCTCGCAGTCCTGGCCCTCGTCGCGCTGAGAGAAGCGGGCATCGAGCTCCCGGCGACGGTCCCCGAGAGCCTCGTGATCATCGCGCTCGGAGCGCTCTCCACCGTCTTCGTGCTCATCCGCCTGATCAGCGTCCCCGACGAGTTCTTCGGCTGGAGAGGCCGCGGGATCGGAATCTTCATCGCACTGATTGCATCGCTGCTCGTCACGGCCGCCGGCCTCTTACGAGCTGGCGAAGAGCTCTAGCTCCGCTCCGCTCGAAAGCTGCGCTTTCGAGCGGTCTTGGGTACGCCGCTTCGCGGGCAACGTGCGTGGGCAGAGCCCACGCACTCTTATTGGCGGTCTCGTTGGGCTGCTGTTCCCTTCCGTGCGGGCACGGGCGCTTCGCGGCCGCGCCCGCATCGGTTCGCCTGCGGCTAAGCCCGGCTTCGCCTGGTCTTAGCCTTCGGCCCTGGCCTTTATTTGAATGCGACGGTTCACGAGCGCCCTGAGGCCCATCGCGACCAAAACTCCTAGGGCCGCGCCGCCGAGTACGTCGAGCGGATAGTGGACGCCGACGTACACGCGTGAGAAGGCGACTGCGGCGGCGACCACGTAGAGAGCGGGCGCGAACCTTGGGAAGGCGAACGACAACATCGTCGCCGCGGCGAAGCTTGTCGCTGCGTGGCCCGAAGGGAATGAGGCGTCGTGCGGGAGAGGCACGAGCGTCTTCGGCTCCGGATAACGCAAGGGCGGCCGGGGGCGATCGATGAGGGCCTTCAGCGCCATCGCCGTCCAGTCGGAGAGCGCGACGGCAATCACGGTCAAGGCGAACGCGCCCCAGCGTCGGTAGAGCCCGGCCAGCACGAGCGCCAGGACGATCCAGAGCAGCCCCAGCCGCCCTGCGTACGACAGGCCTTCGAAGACCGGATCGAGCCAGCCGGCCCGATGGTGCACGACCCACCGCTCGAGGTGGCGGTCGGCGGAGATCAGGCCGGAACGATCTGCTTCGTCTGGTCGATCAGCGCGCGCAGGTCGAACGGCTTCCCGACGAAGCCCTGGGCGCCCCGCTGAGCAGCCTCGCTCCCTGCGTCCAGCTGGCCGCTGAACATCACGACCGGAATCGAGCCGACGCCGTGGCGCTCCTGCACTCGGCGCAGCATCTCCCAGCCGTCGACCTGGGGCATCATCACGTCGAGGAGAATCAGGTCCGGCGCCTCGTCCTCGAGTGCCGCCATCCCGTCTTCCGCGTTCGCGGCCTCTCGCACGGCATACCCCTCCATCTCGAGATTGATCCGCACGACCTCGCGCACCTGCGCGTCATCGTCCACGAGCAGCACGAGCGGGCCGCGCGCGGGCTTGCCCGGGCCGCTGCGCTCGAGGAACGCCTCCAGGTCGTGACGCTTGTAGCGGCGATGGCCGCCGGGGGTGTAGAAGGCCGGCACACGGCCGACGTCGGACCACTTGCGGATCGTGCTCTGGGCGACGCCGAGGAATTTCGCCGCCTGCCCGAGGGTCAGCCAGTCGTTCTCACCGGCAGCCGTTCGCCGCGATCCGGAGTCACGCATGGCCACACCTCGAATCTACCCAAATATTGGCGTTCTTTACACCTCACCTCAGGGAGTTATGGTCGAACCTGGGTTTCCGGCGGTCGGGAGGTGGAGTGTCCGGTCCCAGGTGACCGTGCGGCCGGGCTTCGGATTGTCCTGGATCGCCTGCCCGAGGGCGACGCCGAGCGAGAACACGAGCAACACGATCAGGATCCGGATGCCCCAGCGGATCAACTCCCGGCGGCGTTGCTGCCGCCGGCGTTCGGTGCGTTCGACCGGAGTCAGGGCGCTCACGGCGCGTAGTCGACTGCGCCGCGCTGGTACAGGTGGAACGCGGCGTCTTCGACGAGTGCCAGTGTCCGCGGCCAACCCGGCGTTGCAGCATGTTCCGACACGGCGTCGCGGACCCACGCATCCGCGCGGTCGTAGGCGATTGCAAGCTGTTCGACGGTGAACGTCTGGCCGATGCGCCGCCGGAGCTCGTCGGTCACGACTTCGAGCTGTGCGTTCAGCCGCTCGGCGGCGACGGGATCCCGCAACGCGGCTTCGAAACGGCGGTACCCGTCTTCCCATTCGTGTCTGACTGCTTCGATCACCACGGCCACGGGCGAAGAACCTATCCGTTAGTCGGCCGAGCAAACGCTGGGCCACGGCGGATCGAGCTCCCCGAGGATGCGTTCTCCGAGCAGGTAGCCGGGCCGTGCGAGCGCAAAGGCGACGTGTGCGTGCAGGCATTTGAGGGTTCCCGCGCCGGGCCGGGCGCCTCCGACACCGAGATCGAGCTCGGGTCGCAGCCCACGCTGCTCCGCGTGGGCGCGCTCGAGGCTCGCGCCCAGGGTTGGATCCTGCGCAGCCGCGCGCGTCCACCGCTCAACGCCGCCCGCCGCCTCCAGCCTCGAGACTGCCGCCACCAGCTGCGGACAGGTAAGCCAGTACATCGTCGGGAAAGGCTCCCCGTCCTTGTCGTAGGGGCTCTGCTCGGTGACTGTTGGGTGTCCAGAGGGACAGCGAACGACAACGCGCCTGAACGCGCGCGGTGGCCTGCCTAGCTGGGCCTCGACGGTGGCGCGATCACTTTCCATCACCGTCGATCGTAGTGTGAGCGCGGCGCCAGGCCTGGATGCCTTTGACGATGAAGAGGTGCTCGCCGGGGCGGATGTACCCGAGGCGTCGCGCTTCGCGTGCGAGCGCATCGGCGCTCGCGGAGGTATTCAGCCGTTGCCGAAGCTCGCGCTTCTCAGCCGAGAGCTGGGCCACTTCCGTGCGGCGGGACGAGAGCTCGTGTCTCGTCTCGAGCCACGTGCGGAGAGGGTGGTAGTAGGCGTAGCCGATCAGCACGACGAGGGCGACGGCGAGCCAGCGCCGCACGAGCGCAGCAGTTGAAGGTCGGCGGGAAGCGCGCGCAGCCATGTGCGCGGCACCTTCGCCCAGAGCGGGCCCGATCCTCTCTAGAGCACGTCGACTTTGATGACGTTCGTCGAGCCCGGGATGTTGACCGCAGTCCCTGCGGTGATCACGACCGTGTCGCCGGTCTCGATCAGGCCGGCCTCCGTTGCCGCCTCCATCGAGCGGTTCCATAGATCCTCGACGTCCTTGCACTCGGGAATCCAGATCGGTGTCACACCCCACTCGATCGCCATCTGGTTCACCGACCACTGCTTGTGCGTCAGCGCGACGATCGGGCGGCGCGGGCGAAGGCGGGCGACTGCAGAGGCGGTGCGGCCGGTGAAGGTCGGAACGAGGATCGCCGCGGCGCCGAGCGCCTCCGCGAGGTCGCAAGCCGCGTTCGACATGGCATTGCCGATCGTCGGATCCTCGGTGGCCTCGGGAATCTGATGGCGATAACCGAGCGACGGTTCGACGGCGCGAGAGATGCGGTCCATCGTCTGCACGGCCTGAACCGGGTACTCACCCATCGCGGTCTCGCCGGAGAGCATCACCGCCGACGTTCCGTCGAGGATTGCGTTCGCCACGTCGCTCGCCTCGGCGCGCGTTGGCTCCGGGTGATGGATCATCGACTCGAGCATCTGGGTGGCGGTGATCACCGGCTTTCCACGTTCGAGCGCTTTCGAGATGATCCGCTTCTGCAGCAGTGGGACGAGCGCCGCTCCGATCTCCACACCGAGGTCGCCGCGCGCAACCATGACCGCGTCGGACTCGACGAGGATGTCGTCGAGCGCGTCGACCGCCTCCGACTTCTCGATCTTCGCAATCACGTGCGCCGTCGACCCCTCCTGCTCGATCAGCGCCTTGAGGTCGCGCACGTCGGCAGCGGAGCGCACGAACGACAGTGCGATGAAGTCGCACCCGAGCTCGAGCGCGAACTCCAGGTCCTCCAGGTCCTTGCGCGTCAGCGATGGAATCGGGATCGGCACGCCGGGAAGGTTCACCCCTTTGTGCGAGGTGACCTCGCCGCCGACGACGATGCCGCAGCGCGCACGACCGGCCTCGACCTCGTCGACGCGCAGGCGAATCATCCCGTCGTTGATCAGCACCTCATGGCCCGGCCTGAGCACCCCGCCGATCGCAGCCGGGGCGATCGGCAGCTCGCCGTTGCGGGCGGCGCCGTCTCCGAGCACGATGGTGACCTCACCGCCCTGCAGCAGGGCGAGCGGCTGGTCGAGGCCGCCGACGCGGAACTTCGGGCCCTGCAGGTCGCCGATCAGGGCGAGCGGACGGCCGACGTCCTCCTGGACGTCGCGCACGAGCTTGGCCCGGGCGGCGTGGTCCTCGTGTGTGCCGTGGGAGAGGTTGAGGCGGGCTGCGTCCATCCCCGCATCGACCAGCGCGCGCAACGTTTCCGGCGTCGAGCAGGCTGGACCGACCGTCGCAACGATCTTCGTCCGGCGCGGCGCGACGGTTGCCATGCTCCTCAGGGTAGCGCCGGAGTCTGTCAGCGTTGGGCGCGAGGGAACGCCTGCCACCCCGGATAGACCGCGGCCGCGCCAAGCTCCTCCTCGATTCGGAGCAGCTGGTTGTACTTCGCGACTCGGTCCGTGCGGGAAGGCGCACCCGTCTTGATCTGGCCCGCACCCGTCGCGACGACGAGGTCCGAGATCGTCGTGTCCTCGGTCTCGCCCGAGCGATGGGAGATGACGACGCTGTAGCCGTTCTCCCGTGCGAGCTCAATCGCCTCCAGCGACTCGGTCAGCGTGCCGATCTGGTTCACTTTCACGAGGATCGCGTTCGCAACGCCGTCATCGATCCCGCGCTGGAAGCGTTCGACGTTCGTCACGAAGAGGTCGTCGCCGACCAGTTGGATCCGATCGCCGAGTCGCTCCGTCATCGCCTTCCAGGCGCCCCACTCGTCCTCCGCGAGCCCGTCCTCGATCGAGATCACCGGATAGCGGTCGGCAAGCGTCGAGTAGAGATCGATCAGCTCGTCGGCGCTTCGAATGACGCCGCCTTCGCGCTCGAAGTGGTAGCCGCCGTCCCTGTACAGCTCGGTGGACGCCGGGTCGAGGGCAATCGCAACGCGCTCGCGATGGCCGACCCGCTCTGCGGCTTCGAGCACCGCCTCGATCGCCGCCTCGGTCGAGTCGAGCTCGGGAGCGAACCCGCCCTCGTCGCCGACGCCCGTTGAGAGTCCGCGCTCGTGCAGCACGTCTTTCAGGGCGTGGAACGTCTCGGCGCCGATGCGCAGCGCTTCCGCGAACGAGTCCGCACCGGCAGGGACGAGCATGAACTCCTGGAGGTCGAGCGAGTTCTGCGCATGCGCGCCGCCGTTGACGACGTTCATCATCGGCACCGGCAGGACGTGCGCACTCACTCCGCCGATCCAGCGGTACAGCGACACGCCTGCGTTCGCCGCACCAGCCTTCGCTGTCGCGAGCGAGACGCCGAGGATCGCGTTGGCGCCGAGCCGCGACTTGTTCTTCGTCCCGTCGAGCTCGATCAGCCTGAGGTCGAGCGCGCGCTGATCCTCCGCATCGAGACCGGTGACCGCTTCCGCGATCTCCGTCTCGACGTTCCGCACCGCGGTGAGCACGCCCTTGCCCCCATAGGCTCGCGGGTCGCCGTCGCGCAGCTCGACCGCCTCGAACTGTCCCGTCGAGGCGCCAGACGGGACCGCCGCCCTGCCGGTTACCCCCGATTCGAGCACGACGTCGACCTCGACTGTCGGGTTCCCGCGCGAGTCGAGAATCTGCCGCCCTCGAACCCGGGCGATCGAGGACGCACTCATTCGAACTCCTCCTTCGCCCGGTCGAAGTACCGGTCCTGCTCCTGCAGGCCGAGCGTGGAGAACGTCTTCCCCTCACCGGCCGCGTAGTGCTCGGCACGCTCCACCCGCTCGACGAAACGGCGGGACATCGCGCGCAAGGCCAGCTCTGGATCGACGTTCAGGCGCCGCGCGACGTTCACCGCCGCGAAGAGCACGTCGCCCATCTCCGCGAAGACGTGTGCGTGCGGCTCGGTCTCGGGCGCGGGCTCCCCCACGTCCGAAAGCGCTTCCTTCAACTCGCGCACCTCGTCGTCGAGATCGGCGAGCGCTCCTGCCGTGTCGGGATACTCGAAGCCGATCGCCGCCGCGCGACGCTGCACCTTACGGGCATAGAGCAACGAGGGAAGCGACTCCGGGACGTCGTGAAAGATGCCCTCGCGGTCCTCGTCCGTGCGCTTGATCTCCTCCCAGCGCTCGCGCACGCGCCCGGCGGTCTTCGCCTCGGCGTCGCCGAACACGTGGGGATGCCGGCGCACGAGCTTCTCGTGCGCGCGGCGGGCAACGGACTCGAGATCCTCGCCTCCGCGCTCGGCCAGGAGTAGCGCGAGGAAGTAGACCTGGAACAGGAGGTCGCCGAGCTCGTCGGCGAGCTTCGCGTCGTCACGCCCGATCGCCGCGTCGGCGACCTCGTAGGCCTCCTCGACCGTATGCGGGACGATCGTGCGCTCGGTCTGCTCACGATCCCAGGGGCAGTCCCGGCGTAGCCGCTCGGTCAGCTCCTGGAGGTCGACGAGCGCCTCGGCGAGCGACACTTACTGCGACGTGGTGGTCGTCGAGCCCGAGAGGGTCGCGCAGGGATCCGGGTTCGGCTGATAGCCGATCTGGTACTTGATGCCGGACTTGCAGTACTGCTTCTTCTTGTCGTCGACCCACTTCGTCATCGACTCGTTCTTGCGCTGCTGCTCGAGCTGCTGCTTGATCGACGCCTGAACCTTGGCAAGCGGGGTCGACTTCGCCGGCTTCACGGCGGAGAGCGCCTGGATGATGTGGTAGCCGTACTGCGTCTTGATCGGCTGTGAGAGCTCGCCCGTCTTGAGCGAAAACGCCGTCTTGTCGAACGGGGGGACCGTCTGGCCCTTCGAGATCGTCAGCTTCCCGCCGTTCGAGGCAGAGCCCGGATCCTTCGAGTACTTCTTCGCAAGCGCCGCGAAGTTCCCGCCGGACTTGAGCTGCGCGTAGATGCTGTCCGCGAGCTCCTTCTTCGCGACGAGGATGTGTCGCACGTCACGCGTCTCAGGCTGGCCGTACTGCGACTTGTGCGAGGCGTAGTAGGCCTTCACCTCGGTCGGCGAGACCTTGATCGTGGCGGTGACCTTCTTGAAGAGCGCTTCGGAGATGATCTGGGCGCGAACTTCCTCCTTCGCCTGGTCCTCCGTCAGTCCCTGCTGTGTGAGTGCCTTCTGGTAGCGGGAGTCGCTTCCGCCGTAGAATTGTTTCTTCAGCTGCTCGATGCGCTTGTTGACCTGGTCGTCAGAGATCTTGATCCCCATGGCGTCCGCCTCTTGTGCGAACTCGGCACGCTGGATCAGGAAGGTGACCGCCTGGCCCTTGAGCTGCTCGTACTCCGTGGTGCCCGGCTTCGGGAAGGGACGCTTCTGCGCTGTGTAGCTCTTCTCCGCGCGGTCCATCAGCGATTGGAACTCGGACTTCGTGATCGGCGTGGAGCCGACCACGGCAGCGTCGTCGCTCCCGAGCGTGGCCGTCGACGTCCCGCCGCAGCCTGCGGCGACGAGCGCGAGCAATGTAAACGAAAGAAGAAAGAGTCGCTTCATGGAAAAAGCGCCATTTGCAGCGGATTCGTCACGCTGCCTGACGCGCGGCCAGTATAGCATCGACCAGTCGTAGTGCCTGCGGGAAACCGTCCTCGCGCAGCGACACCTCGTGGTTGGTGGTCGTATACACCGCCGTGTCCACGCGGCGCCGGAGGTCGCGCAGCTCGTCCGAGCCGAGCACCATCCGACCGATGGTCGCCTTGCCGCCGCGAAAGACGAAGTAGTCCGCACCGGCGCGCGCGAGCTTGAGCTTCGCCTCCTGAATGAGGAAGAGATTCTCGACGGGCTCGGGTAGCGGGCCGTAGCGATCGACGGTTGCCGCCTGCAGCTCGCGCACCTCGTCTTCCGAGTCGCTGAGCGCAAGACGACGGTGCAGGTCGATCTTGAGCGCTTCGGACGCGATGTATTCGGGTGGGACGTAGGCGTCGACGCGCGCGTCCACCCGGACCGGGCGCGCCGCGACGCGGCGTTCGCCGGAGAGCTCCGCGACCGCTTCGGCGAGCAGCTCGACGTAGAGCTCGAACCCGAGCGCGGCCACGTGGCCGGACTGCTCGTCGCCGAGCAGGTTGCCTGCGCCGCGGATCTCGAGGTCGCGCATCGCGATCGCAAAGCCGGCGCCGAGCTCCGTGTGGTCGGCGAGCGTGGCGAGGCGTGCGCGGGCTTCGGGAGAGAGCTCCGACATGTCCGGGTAGAAGAGGTACGCGTGCGCGGTGACATCGGATCGGCCGACCCGTCCACGGATTTGGTAGAGCTGCGAGAGACCGAGCTGGTCGGCTCGCTCGACGATCAAGGTGTTCGCCTGCGGGATGTCGAGCCCGGATTCGATGATCGTCGTCGAGACGAGGACATCGGCGTCGCCCCGGAGGAAGGCGTGCATCTTCTCCTCCAGCTCGCGCTCGCGCATCTGGCCGTGGGCTTCGAGGAACCGGAGGCTCGGCACGAGCTGGCGCAGCTTCTCCGTGGCCTCGTCGATGGTGTCGACGCGATTGTGCAGGTAGAAGGCCTGCCCGCCCCGCTCGATCTCCCGCTCGAGCGCCTGCTTCACGATCTCCTCGTCGAACTCGCTCACCGTCGTGCGAATCGGCCGCCGGCCTTCGGGTGGGGTCTCGATGATCGAGATGTCGCGCAGCCCGGAGAGCGACATGTGCAACGTGCGCGGAATCGGCGTGGCGCTCAGCGTGAGCACGTCCACCTCGAGGCGCAACGAGCGCAGCAACTCCTTCTGGGCGACGCCGAAGCGCTGCTCCTCGTCGAGGATCACGAGGCCGAGCTCCTTCGGGATCACGTCACGGCTCAGGATCCGGTGCGTCCCGATCAAGACGTCCACCTTCCCCTCCTGGAAGTCGGCGAGCACCTGCTTGACCTCCCTCGCCGGCCGGAAGCGGGAGACCATCTCGACACGCACGGGGAAGTCCCGGTAGCGGTCGCGGAATGTGTGCCAGTGTTGTTCGGCGAGGATCGTCGTCGGCGCGAGCATCAGAGTCTGCTTGCCGTTGACGGCGACCGCGAACGCGGCGCGGATCGCGACCTCGGTCTTGCCGAAGCCGACATCGCCGCACACGAGGCGGTCCATCGGCCGCGGTGCCTCGAGGTCCTCCTTGACCGCCTCGATCGCGGCCTGCTGGTCGGGCGTCTCACGGTACGGAAACTCGGCCTCGAGACGCTCGAGATACTCGTGACGCAGGTCGTACGCCACCCCCGGCGCCTGCTGGCGCTGTGCGTAGAGCGCAAGCAGTTCTCCCGCCAGCTCGCGAACCGACTCGCGCGCACGGGTCTTGAGGTTGTCCCAGGCCTTGCCGCCGAGCTTCGACAGCGCGGGCATCGTGTTGTCGGCGCCGATGTAACGCGAGACCTTTCCGAGCTGCTCGTGCGGGACGTACAGACGATCGTCGCCGCGGAACCCGAGGAAGAGGTAGTCGCGCGTGACGCCCGCGACTTCTTTCGTCTCGAAGCCGAGCAGCTTTCCGACTCCGTGATCCTCGTGCACGATGAAGTCGCCGCTGCGTAGATCGGCGAACGACTGCAGTGCCCGGCCGCCGATCCGGCGCTCGCGCGGCGGACGCTTGCGAAAGACCTGCGTGTCCGGCAGCAGCGTCAGCCCGAGATCACGCCAGACGAAACCGCGACGGGCCGGTGTGACTGCGAACAGCAGCTCCGGCTCGCGCGGCAGATCCTCGCCGTCCTCGAGGATGCGCGCCTGCACGCGCCGCAGGAGGTTCTGCTGGCGCATCGCTTCGCCGGCGTGCGGGAACGCGACGACGACGCGCTGTCCGCCGCGCACGAAAGCACCGAGCTCGTTCTCCGCCTCCGACAGCCCGCGGGCAACCAGCGCGGGCCGCTGGGCTTCGAAGGCGAACGGCTGACCGGCGGGAAGAGTGTCGAGGAGCGCGGCTCGCTTGAGCGTCACCGGTTCGAGCCCTTCCTCCTCCCAGACCGTGCGCACTTCGTCTACCTGCCAGACGAGATCGGGACCGGCCGCCACCGGCGGCACGAGATCGGTCGGAATCGGGATCGGCTGGTCCTCGTCGAGCAGTGTCGGCTCCACCAGGTCGAGCCGCCGCTCGGCGGCCGGATAGACGACGGCCGCCTCCACCGGGTGAAGTGCGCGTTGCGTGAAAGGCGAGAACGCCCGCATCTGCTCGATCACGTCTCCCCAGAACTCGACGCGAAGCGGTTCGCGCCCGGTCGTCGGAAAGACGTCGACGAGCCCGCCGCGAACCGCGAACTGACCGCGCTCGTCGGCGCGTTCTACGCGTTCGTAGCCGGCGAGCGCGAGCGTCTCGGAAAGCTGCTCGAGGCTGATCTCCTGTTCGGGCGAGAGGCGGATGGGCTCGGGACGCGACGCGACCGGCGGCATGGGCTCAGCGAGTGCGGCTGCCGAGGCGACGACGAGCCCGCCGGACGCGAGGATGTCGAGCGCACGAGCCCGCTCCCCGACGAGATGCGGTGCGGGGTCGAGGCCGGAGCCCCAGTGGACACCGCGGCTCGGGAGCATTGCGACGCGTTCCTCACCCAGAAACCACGCTGCGCCCTCGGCGGCATCGCGCGCGTCCTGATCCTCGGGGGCCAGCAGGACGAGCGAACGGTCGAGCTCCTCGTGTAGCGCTGCGAGCAGGAGCGGCAACGCGGGCTCGGAGACGCGCGCAGGGGCCGGAAAGGCTTCGGCAAAGCCTTTGAGCCGCTCGCTCTCGCGGAGCGTCGCGACGAAGGGATGCAGGATCGGCTGGTCCATGACTAAAGGCCGAACCCTCGGGTTCGGCGGGATTCATGGTAGCCGCGCACCGTTCGGCTCCATCGAGTCGGCGGGGCTCAGTTGTACTGCGCCTGCGCCCGCTCGAGGCCTTCGGCGTCGAGCTTCTCCACGGCGTCGGCGGCACGCGCGACGAGCGACTCGGCATCGTCTTCCGGAGAGAAATTCGAGAGGACGTAGTCGGCCGGTTTGCGGGGATCGCCTCTGCCCGGCCGCCCGACGCCGATGCGCAGGCGCAGGAAGTCCGGCGTCTTCAGTCCCGCGGCGATCGAGCGGAGCCCGTTGTGCCCCGCGAATCCGCCGCCCTGGCGTGCCTGCAGCCGGCCGTGCTCGAGGTCGATCTCGTCGTGGATGACGAGGACGGCGTCGGGCTCGAGCTTGTAGAAACGTGCGGCTGCGCTCACCGCCCGGCCGGAGTCGTTCATGAACGTTTCCGGCTTCAGCAGTGCGACGCGGTGCCCGTCGAGCCGAAGCTCGGCGACCTGGCCGTGGAACTTCCCTTTCCAGGTGGCGCCGTGGCGACTGGCCAGCTCGTCGACCACCATCCAGCCGACGTTGTGCCGGTGGCCGGCGTAGTCGCGGCCCGGATTGCCGAGGCCGACGACGAGCAGATCGAGCGACGAGGCGCGTTCGCCCCGGCGCCAGGGGAGGCGCATTAGCAGTCCTTCCGGTTCGTGCGGTGGATGCCGCGGTCGCTAGAAGCGAGCCAGGCTAGGACGCAGGGAGGCCCCATGCTTTTCCAGCATGGGGCCGACTGAGGACGACGCATGGCGAAGTCTTATAGCGGGCGCGGCGCCGCCACACGGGCCGGAAGGGCCGCTAACTTTCGGTGGTGCCGGGCTCGCCCTGCTCGCCCGAGCCGGCGTCGCCGCTCGGAGCGCCTTCGCCCTCTGCCGCACCCTCCGCCGCCTCTTCGCCCTCGGGCACCTCGCCCTCCGGCAGCTCCTCGCCCTCGACGCCCTCCTCGGGCTCCGGCTCGACTTCGCGCGCCGGCAGGCCGACACTCGCGAGCACGGTCTCCTCGGGATCGTCCAGGTACGTGACGCCCTCCATCGGCGGAAGGTCGGCGAGGCGGAGCGTGTCGCCGATCGCCATGCCGCTGACGTCGAGATCGATGTGCTCCGGGATCTCCATCGGCAGGGCCTCGACGTTGATCTCGCGCTGCACCTGCGAGAGCACGCCGCCCTCCTTCACGCCTGCAGGCTCGCCGATGAGCTGGACGGTCACGCTCGCCTGGATCGGTTGGTCGAGCCGCACTTCCTGCAGGTCTATGTGCGAGATGTGGCCGCGGATCGGGTCCTGCTGGTAGTCCTTGAGAATCGAGGCGTGCGTGGTGTTCTTGCCTTCCACGACGACGTCGAGGATCGCGTGGAGCCCGCCCTGGCCGGTCAGCACCCGACGGAGGTCGCGCTCCGGCACGGCGATGGCGTAGGAGCCCTTGCCCTTCCCGTAGAGCACGCCGGGGATGAAGCCGGCCTTGCGCAGGCGCCGGGCGTCTCGCGAGCCTCGCTGCTCGCGCTCGGAAACCTGCAGCTTGACTCGTTCGCCGGCCATGACGGCGGCGAATGGTAGCTATTTCTTTACGTGGAGGTTGATCCCCAGCAGGATCAGCGGCCAGAGGAAGACGGCGAAGATCGCCGAGAGCACGCCTCTCCAACCGTGGACGTTCTGGAAATAGTGGTGGTTGGCGGCGATTGCTACCCCGACGCCCACGTACACGAGGCCGAAGAGGCTGATTCCGGGACCACGTCGCATGACGGAGTCCTAACCACCCTGTCGATTCTGTAACCCCCGGGGGCTAGAAGAGGGCGTTCATGTCCTGGAAGATGGCGGACACCGAGTCATCGGCGAAGACGTTGTGGATCGTCTCGGCGAGGATGTCGGCCACGGTCAGGACGGTCACACGCTCAGGCTTCGTCATGGGGTCGATCGGCACCGTGTCGGTCACGATTACCTTGTCAAGGGCGCTTCCCTCGATCCGCTCGATCGCCGGCGGGGAGAAGATGCCGTGCGTCGCGCAGGCGAAGACTTTCCTCGCGCCGCGTTCCTTCAGGAACTCGGCCCCAGCGACGAGCGTGCCCGCGGTGTCGACCATGTCGTCGGTCATCACCGCGCACTTGCCGTCGATGTCGCCGATGACGTTCGTGACGCGCGCGACGTTATGTGCCGGCCGATCCTTTTGCAGCACGGCCAAGTCGCCGCCGATCATCTCCGCGAACTTGCTCGCCAGGCGCGTGCGGCCGGTGTCGGGAGCGACCGCGACGACGTCTTCGGGCAAGCCGAGATCCCGCACGTATTGCGCGAGCATCGGGAGCGCGGTCATGTGGTCGACCGGGACGTCGAAGAAACCCTGGATCTGGCCCGCGTGGAGGTCCATCGTGAGGACGCGGTCGGCACCCGCCGTCTGGATCATCTCCGCGACGAGCTTCGCGGTGATCCCTTCCCGCGGCCGAGACTTCTTGTCCTGGCGCGAGTAGGGATAGAGCGGCAGCACGGCCGTGATCCGCTTGGCGGAAGCGAGCTTTGCGGCGTCGATCATGATCATCAGCTCCATCAGGTGCTGGTCGACCGGCGGTGAGCTCGTCTGCACGATGAAGAGATCGGACCCTCGGATCGACTCCTCGTAACGGCAGTACGTATTGCCGTCGGCGAACGTACGCAGCGTGACGTCCCCGACCTGGATCCCGAGCTTCTCGGCGATCTTCTGCGCGAGTGCCGGGTGGGAGCGTCCCGAGAAGAGCATGAGCCGCTTCGATGGGCCACGCTCGATCCAATGCTCCGGCTTCACCTCGGCCTTGGTCTCGGCGACCTCCAGCCCAGGCAGGCGAGTCAGCTCAGTTGTTGCGCTTTCCACGGAGATAGCCCTCTTTCGTGATCTGCTTCGGCGGGAAACCAGCGAGCGATTCGGGAGGGACATCTTCTGTTATGTACGAACCGCCCGCAATCCAAGCGTCGTCCCCGACCTCCACCGGTGCCTCGAAGCCATTGTGAATGCCGGTCCTGACGTTCCGCCCGATCTTCGTCTTTCCTTTGGGGCGATCCGGCTGATGAGGGAAATTGGCCGTGATATTCCCGGCGGCCACGTTAGCGCCCTCGCCCACCTCGGCGTCCCCGATGTACGACAGGTGAGGAATCTTGGCCCCAGCGCCGATCTCGGAGTTCTTGATCTCGACGAAGGTGCCGGCCTTCGCGCCCGTGCCGAGCTTCGTGCCCGGACGGAGGTAACAGAACGGACCGACCCTGGCGTCTCTCCCAATGTCCGCGTCGTCGGCCACGACGTGCGGCCCGACCTCGGCGCCGGTACCGACTCGCGTGAGCCCGCGAAGCACCGTGAAGGGGTGAATGGTCGAATCGGCCGCGAGCTCCACTTCGGGATCGATCCAGGTGGTCTCGGGATCCACGATCGTCACACCCGCCAGCATGTGTTCTTTGTTCACGCGCGCGCGTAGGAAAGATGCTGCATCGGCCAGCTCGGCACGAGTGTTCACTCCCTCCACTTCATCGGCATCCGGAGCCTTGAACACGACGACCTCCTCCCCTTCTTCGACTAGCAAGCGGACGGCGTCCGTCAGGTACAGCTCGCCCTGGGCGTTCGCCGGCTCGATCCGTTCGAGAACAGGCCATAGCTTCGCAGTCTCGAAGACGTAGATGGAGGAGTTGACCTCCCGAATCGCCCGCTGCTCGTCGTCGGCGTCGGCATCCTCGACGATCGCCTCGAGGCGGCCGCTGGCGTCGCGGATGACCCGGCCGTAGGCACGCGGGTCGGGAGGCTCGAACGAGAGCACGCTGGCCGGTGCGCCCGACGAGCGGTGCTCTTCGACGAATTGCTGCAAGAGCCCGGGGCTGATGCGCGGATGATCACCGGAAACGACGAGCAGCGTGCGCGCGTCGCCGACGCTCTCGCGTGCGCTGCGGAGTGAGTCGCCGGTTCCGAGCGGACGTTCCTGCACCGCGACGACGACTCCCTCGAGCGCGCCCGCCGCCTCCGGCGAGAGGACGACGACGAGCGGGTCGGGACCGAGCGGCCGCACCGCCTCAACGACCCAGTCCACGAGCCGCCGCCCGAGCAGCGGGTGCAGATGCTTTGGCGTCGCGGACTTCATCCGCGTGCCGAGACCGGCCGCCATCACGACGGCTGCGAAGTCGTTTGCCATCAGAGCTGGGGCGCCAGGATTCGAACCTGGGATCGCGGGACCAAAACCCGCTGCCTTGCCACTTGGCTACGCCCCACCGTCTTGAGGAGCTTAAGTACGCCGGTAATCCGAGAAGAGATAAACGAGGGCGATGATCGCGAAGACTACGACCGCAACGATCGCCACGAGCTTGAGGACGAAGGCGAGGATGACGACCAGGATCGCGAGCGCCTGCGACGCCGCGGCGATCCACGAGAGCTGACGTCCGACATCCCAGCGCATGTTGCGGCCCGCGACGATGTAGAAGGCGAGAAGGATCGCGCCGATGACGAGGACGGTCCACTTCGTCAGATCAGGTGTGATCGCAACGAGCAGCCCTTCGATCACGGCGACCCACAGTGCGAGGCGGATGCGCCGCTCCCGTAGCCACCTACCCATGCGCGTCGTGCCGGCCTCGATCATGGGCTGGCTGTACGCCATGCGATCAACGGTACCACGCTGGTGCGGTCAGCCAGGTGCGGCCCTCGGCGGACATTTTCCGCTGCGCCGCGCGGGCACGGTCGCCGTGCAAGAAGAGCCCGTAGACGGCCGGACCCGCGCCCGTGACGTCGGCACGGAACGCACCGAGAGCCTGGAGCTTCGCGGTGAGCGGCGAGGATGCGAGGTCGTTCGGCGGCAGCGCGGCGAGGTCGCGTGGACGCCTGACGCGCTCCAGTGCCTGGAGGAGCGCTGCGCGGCGTTCGTCGTAGCCGTCCGCACCGTTTCGCGTGTCGAAGCTCGAGTACACCGCGCCCGTCGAGCTCTTCTCCGCGTTCCGCGGGACGACGAGGACGACCCAGTAGTCCTGAGGCAGCTCGAGCGGCGACAGCGCGGTGCCGTCACCGGTGCCGAGCTGCGGGCCGTCAGCGAGGAAGTACGGCACGTCGGCGCCGAGGTCCCGCGCGAACGTCTCGATCTGCCCGCCGCTGTGCGGCTCTGCACGCAGCTCGTTCGCGAGCCGCAGAGCGGTGGCCGCATCAGAGCTGCCCCCGCCGAGCCCGGCTGCGATTGGAATCCGCTTCTCGATCCGCGCCGCGAATCTCGTCCCGTCGCCGTCGGCGACGAGCTCGAGCGCGCGCCGCACGAGCGTGTCGCCGGGGAAACCCGTGACGCGCAGCTCCGCAGAGTGCTCCACCGCGATCCGGTCCGAGAGTGCAACGCGCTGGTAGACCGTCACGAGGTCGTGCTTGCCGTCGTCGCGTAGCGGCCCGACGGCGAGCGCGAGATTGATCTTGGCCGCGGCGGCGGCCCGCTTCACCGCAGTGCCTCGGTGAGTGCGAGGAACTCCGGCGGCGTGAGCTCCTCTGCACGAACGTTGCGGTCTCTGCCGATCTGCTCGACCGCCGCCTCGGCGCGTTGACGGTCGGCGACGCCAGCGAGCTCGAGCGAGTTCGCGAGCCGCTTGCGTCTGTGCGCGAACGCGCCTTCGACCACACGCTTGATGCCACGGAAGTCCGGCGGCAGCTCGGTGCGCCTGAAGGCCACGAGCGCCGAATCGACGTTCGGGCGCGGACGAAACACGGACGGCGACACCGGGTGAAAGCCCGTCCGCTCCGTGACCAGCTGCACGAGGACTGACACCGCCCCGTAGGCCTTCGTCGACGGTGCGGCGAAGAAACGGTCCGCGACTTCGCGCTGGACCATGACCGTCCACAGCTCGATCTCCGGCAGACGGTCGAGGCTCTCGGCGACGAGCGGCGTGGCGATGTTGTACGGCAGGTTGGCGACGAGCTTCCTCGCGCCGGGCGCGATCTCGGCGAGGTCGAGCTTGAGCGCGTCACCGAAGCGAAGATCGACGTTCGACCGTCCTGCCAACCGGTCGGTCAACTCCTTCTCGAGAGACGTGTCCAGCTCCACTGCGTACACCTGTGCGACCCGGTCTGCGAGATACGTGGTCAGCACGCCGAGCCCGGGCCCGACCTCGAGCACGACGTCGTCGCCGTCGAGTTCGGCCAGCCGGCCGATCACGCCGAGGATGTTCTCGTCGACCAGGAAGTGCTGGCCGAGCTTCTTCTTCGCCCGAACGCTCATGGCAGGCCGAACGCCTCGGTCGCGTTCGCATCGATCTGCACGCCGAGTGCTTCCGAGTCTTCCCCGCGTGCTTTGGCGAGAGCCGCGATGGTATGGACGACGTACGCCGGCTCGTTCGTCTTCCCTCGGACCGGCTGCGGCGCGAGGTAGGGGCAGTCCGTCTCCACAAGGAGCCGCTCGGCCGGAACGGTCCGCGCCGCGACTCGCAAGTCGTCGGCATTCTTGTAGGTGACGTTGCCGGCGAACGAGACGTACCAGCCCTGCTCGATCGCTTCGTCCAGGAGCGCGACCGACGAGAAGCAGTGCAAGACGACCGTTCCGTCGAACCACTGCCTGAGGATCGAGACCGTGTCCTCGTCCGCCGCGCGGTTGTGGATCACGACGGGCAGCTGCGCCTCCTTCGCAAGGCCGAGCTGGTAGATGAACAGCTTCGCCTGCGCGTCGTGTGGCGCGTAATCGCGGTAGTAGTCGAGGCCGATCTCGCCGAGCCCGACGACCTTCGGGTGCCCGAGGAGCCGCGGCAGAGCTGCAAGATCGAACGTGAGGGTCGCTTCGTGTGGATGAAGACCGACGACGCCGTAGACGCCCTCGTGCGCTTCGATCAGATCCAGCGTGTTGGCCCAGGAGGTCGGATCGGTGCCGATCGAGATGATCCTGGTTACCCCCGCGTCATGCGCCCGCGCGACTGCTGCGCCGGCATCCTCGAGCGCGTCGAGATGCGCGTGCGTGTCGATCACGTCGCTGTCAGGCGAGCCAGCTCGTCGGCGACGATGCTCGGCTCGAGCTTTCGGAAGAGCGGCTCGGGCTCCCGCAGCCTTTGCCCAGCGGGAAGCTCGCTCGGCTCCCAGCGGCCGATCCAGCCCGAGTAGTCGCCCGTGAGGATGGTGTGCGGGCCTTCTCCCTCTTCCTCGATCTCCCGGAACTCGAGCGGACCGGCGATGAAACCCTCGTAGCCGAGCAGCTCGTGCAGCTTCTGGCTCGAGAACGGCAGGAACGGCGTGAAGATCAGCTTGAGCGAGTCGACGATGCGAAGTGCGACGAACAGGATCGTCGCCGCACGCTCGCGGTCTTCCTTGATGACGGCCCACGGGGCCTGATGGTCGACGTACTGGTTCCCGATGCTCGAGAGCCGCATCGCCTCGGCGAGCGCCTGCTTGAACTTCCCTTCCTCGATCGACTTGCCGACGGTCGCAAAGCCGGCCTCGACGGTCGCGACAGCCTCGCGGTCCTCGTCGGTGAGCTCGCCGGGCTGCGGCACTTCTCCGAAGTTGCGCTGCGCGTTCGTGAGCGTGCGGTTGACGAGATTGCCCCAGTTCGCCAACAGCTCGTCGTTATTGCGCCGCAGGAACTCCGCCCATGAGAAGTCGCTGTCCTGCGTCTCGGGCCCCGCGGCGGTCAGGAAGTAGCGAACGGGATCCGGGTCGTAGCGCTCGAGCACGTCGCTGACGTAGATCGCGATTGACCGGCTCGTCGAGAGCTGCTTTCCCTCCATCGTCAGGAACTCGCTCGCGACGACCTCGTCGGGAAGGTGGAGCTCGCCCTTGCCGGCACCGAGTTCGCCGCCCATGCCGTAACCGAGAAGCATGCTCGGCCAGATCACGGTGTGGAACACGATGTTGTCCTTGCCCATGAAGTACGCGTGCGTCGCGTCAGGGTTCTGCCACCAGTCGCGCCATGCTTCGGGTGTCCCGTTGTTCTGGGCCCACTCGACGGCAGCCGAGAGGTAGCCGATCACCGCGTCGAACCACACGTAGATGCGTTTCGTCTCCGGCGGGTAGCCCTCCACCGGCACCGGAATGCCCCAGTCGATGTCACGCGTCATCGCGCGCGGCTTGAGCTCGTCGACGAGCGAGAGGGAGAAGTTCCGGACGTTCGGCCGCCAACTGGTCTTCGACTCGATCCACGGACGAAGCCGATCCGCGAACTGTGGAAGGTCGAGAAAGAGATGTTTCGTCTCCCGGAATTCCGGCGTCGACCCGTCGATGATCGAATGCGGCTCGATGAGGTCGGTCGGATCGAGCTGGTTGCCACAGTTGTCGCACTGATCGCCGCGAGCTTCCGTGAAGCCGCAGATCGGACACGTTCCTTCGATGTAGCGATCAGGCAGCGTGTTTCCCGTCGACGGCGAGAACGCGCCGAGCGTGGTTCTCTCGATCAGGCAGCCGTGCTCGTAGAGGGTGCGGAAGAGGTCGGTCGTGACACGGGCGTGATTCTTCGTGGTGGTGCGCGTGAAGTTGTCGTAGGAGATGCCAAGGTTCCGCAGATCCTCGCGCGTCAGTTTGTTGTAACGATCTGCGATCTCACGCGGCGACACGCCCTCGCGGTCGGCCGTAACCATCACGGGCGTGCCGTGCTCGTCCGTCCCACTGACCATCAGAACGTCGTCGCCCTTCAAGCGGTGGTACCGCGCGAAGATGTCCGCCGGGACTGCGAACCCCACCACATGTCCCAGATGTCTCCTCCCGGACGCGTACGGCCACGCCGGGGCTACAAGGACCTTCCTCTTCGATGAGCTCTCGGGCATGAACCTGCGTCTCCGTCTCGGGGAGGGACATGATACGAGCCGCCTTTTGCGCGGAACGCCGTCGCCACGCGCAAGCGAGGGCGAAGATCAGGACCAGCGCGCCCAGAGCGAAGGTCCAGGAATGCTCGCCTTCCTTCGCTGCCGCCGGTTGGGTCATTGCCGCGACGAGCCGAGACGCTCGCTCCTCCTCGTGGTGGAGCCCGTGCGGGGAGCTGATCGCCGGCCGGCTGTTGTGGCTTTCGACCGGCGACGGGCGTTGGCCGTGGCGCGGCGCCGTCTGCGCGCCGTGCTGCTGCGTGACCCGCACCGGGACCCGCGCATGAGTCACCTCTGCCGCGCCGAGCGAGACGGAAGGACCCGGATCCTCGTCGACACGCGCGTGCGAGGTCGGCCGGGCCTCCGCGACGGCTGCCGCCGACGGCTCGACACGTGCACTGACAGGCGAAGCGACCGGCGCCGACGCAGCAGCTGAGCCCGCCACGTTCTCCGCAGGAGCGCTGGCGGCGACCGTCGTCGTAGCAGCGACGCCCGGCTCCGCAGCCGGGGCCTCAGCTGTGGGGGCCGCGCCCACGATCGCCGGGACGGCCGGAGCGTCCGCCGCGGTCGCCGGCGGGACGCGTGTGCGCGACGGCAAGAAGACCATCGGATCGACGTACCCCTGCTGATCGCTCGTGGTGCGCAGACCGAAGTAGACGTACGGCTCGGTGAGCTCCGTTACGCCGCTCGGGCCGACGGTTCCCACGACCGAGCCTTCGCCGACGGGCGCTCCGCGCTTCACACCGATCGAGCCGAGGTGAACGAGTGTGGCGGTGTACCCGAGCGGCGTCTCGATCGACACGGTCTTCCCGCCCGTCGGCACGGTTCCCGCGAACGAGACGATTCCCCCGGCCGGAGCGAGCACCTGGGTTCCGCCGGGTGCGCCGAGATCGACGCCGCGGTGCTGACCGCCCGCGTAGGGATGCGCATGATCGAACGAGAAAGGCCGCAGAACCGGTCCGTCGACCGGCCAGGTCCACGCACGCGCCGCCGACACCGGGAGCGCGCACGCACACACGAGCAAGACAGCAAGACGCCGCACGGATTCCTCCTTGTTGCCAGTTTTGAGAACGAAGCGACCATAGCAAGAGCCGCTCTCTGTTGTCAATACTGGCTACAAAGTACGGCGGTAGAGCTCGTTGCGCGACGCGCCCGTCAAACGAGACACGACGTCTGCCGCCTGCCTGCGCGGCAGCCCGGCGGAGACGAGCTCACCGACTGCCTCGATCGCCGCACCGACGTCCGCGCTCGGGCTCCCGGGCCCGAGCACAAGCGTGATCTCACCCTTCGGCGCTTCCGCGAAGCGCGCGGCCAGATCGGCGGCCGTCCCGCGCACCACCTCCTCGAACTTCTTCGTCAGCTCTCGGCACACGGCAACCTCGCGCGTAGGCTGGGCGTCGGCGAGCGAGCGTAGGGTCGCCGGCAGCCGCCGTGGCGATTCGAAGGCCACCACCGGGTGGGGCCAGGACGCGAGCTCCTCCCAAAGCGACGCGAGCGCACGCCCACCGCGGGGCAGGAAACCGACGAACTGATACCGCTCGGCCGGAAAGCCACTCGCGACGAGCGCGGTGTCGACTGCGGTCGGCCCCGGGAGCACCGTGACGGGAACGCCACGCTCGAGCGCTGCAGCCACAAGTCGCGCGCCGGGGTCGCTGATCGCCGGCATGCCGGCATCGCTGACGAGGGCAAACCGCTCCCCCGCTTCCATTCTCGGGAGCACCTCTGCGGCACGCTTCGCCTCGTTGTGCTCGTGGTACGACACGAGCTTGCCGGAGATTCCATGCCGGTCGAGCAACACGCGCGTGTGACGTGTGTCCTCGCAGAGGATCACGTCAGCCGAGCGCAGCTCCTCGAGAACGCGCAGGGTGACGTCGTCCAGGTTCCCGATCGGCGTCGCGCAGACCGCGAGAGCCACTTACCCGACCGCGTCGAACGCGACGAGACCGGCGCCGATCAACCCGGCGGCGGTGCCGAGCTCTGCCCGAACAATCGGGATCCGGTCGCCCGCATGAGCGAGGGCCTCGCGGCGCATGACTTCACGCGCCGGCTCGAGCACGAAGTCGCCGGCGGCCGCGAACCCGCCGCCGATCACGACCAGCTCGGGATTGAAGATGTTCACGAGCGTCCCGATGCCGGATCCGAGATGCCGGCCGATCCCGTCCAGGATCTCGATCGCCCGCTGCTCACCTTCGTTCGCAAGGCGCACGAGCCGGTGCGCGTCGACCGCAGGGCCGAATTCTGCCTGGGCGAGCTTGGCGGCAGCGACACCCGTGACGTAGGGCTCGAGGTGTCCACGACCCGTGCACGTTCCCTGACACGGAATGCCGTCGTGGACGATGACCATGTGGCCGAACTCGGCCCAGCCGCGGAAGAGCTGCCCGTCTACGACCGCGCCGCCGCCGCAGCCGGTTCCGAGCGTCAGCATCACCATCGTCTCGACGTCGCGGGCAGCGCCGAACCTGAACTCGGCGTACGCGGCCGCATTGGCATCGTTCTCGATCCCGACTGGCAGGCCGAACCGCTCGCGCATCCTCCCGCGAAAGTCGACGCTCTGGTCGAGTGGGATGTTGACCGCCTGCAGCGCACGGCCCGCCTTCTGGTCGATCGGGGACGGCAGTCCGAAGCCGAGGGCCGCGATGTCGTCGGTGAGGAGCTCCTCGATTGCGGTATCGAGCCCTGCGAGCAGCTCGTCCTGAGAAGCGGTCGGAGTCGGATACTCGCGGCGCCGCTCGACCTGTCCTCGGTCGTCGACGACCCCGGCCAGGATCTTGGTGCCGCCGAGATCGACGCCGATGACACGTTTTCCGTCCAAAGCGCGCGGCTACCCTACTTCCTCGATGGCGACGGGAGAGAAGCCCTACCGCGTCTACCGGGGCGGACGCGTGAAGGGCAAGGTGCCGCTGGACCGGCCGCAGAAGGGGCCGGACCGCAGCGTACGAAAGCCGCGAGAGCCGAAGATCCGCAGGCCCCGACGGCGCTGGAGCTGGAAACGGCGGATCGGCATCGGCCTAATCGTCTTCCTCGTCGTCGCCACGGTCTGGGGCATCGCCGGGTACCTGTCCTTCAGGAGCGGAGTCGACAAGGCGAACGCGCGACTCGACCGGTCGGTGACGCCGGCGCTCGCAAAGCAGAACGGGCTCTTGCTGTCGAAGCCGACGACGATGCTGCTGCTCGGCCGGGACCACGAGAACACGGACCAGCGCGTCGGGCTGAACCATTCCGACTCGATCATGATCCTGAGGACGGATCCCAGCCGCCACCGGCTCGTCTACCTGTCGATCCCGCGTGACCTGCGCGTCCCGATCCCAGGCCATGGTGAGGACCGGATCAACGCAACGTTCCCACTCGGCGGCGCTGCCCTCACCATCCGAACAATCAAGGATCTCACAGGGCTCGAGATCAACCACGTGATGATCGTCGACTTCCGCAGCTTCAAGAGCCTGATCGACAACATCGGCGGTGTCGACATCAACGTGCCGGCGCCCATCCTTTCCAACAAGTTCGATTGCCCGTACAAGGCGTCACGCTGTGCGCGCTGGCCCGGCTACCGCTTCCACAAGGGGCTGCAGCACATGAACGGACAGCGGGCGCTCGTGTACTCGCGCATCCGTGAGAACCAGCTCAACCCGTCAGACAGCGACATCACACGTGGCCTGAGACAGCAGGCGGTGATGCGTGCGGTCATGGCCAAGCTGCTCAGCGTGGGAACGGTCGTGAAGCTGCCGTTCAACGGCGACTCGCTCCTGCAGCCGCTTACCACTGACCTGAGCGCGTGGCAGTTCGTCCAGCTCGGCTGGGTGCTCAAGCGGGCAGGGCAGAAGAACGCCCTCCATTGTCGGCTTGGCGGGACGGCAACCTCGATCGGCGGCGCGTCGGTGATCGTGGGCGGCGAGGAGAACCGCTCCGTGGTTCAGATGGTCACGGGTCGCGCTGCGCCGCAGCCCCCACCTCCCGGATCCGGACAGTACGGCCCCGGCTGCGTCGTCGGCAACCAGCAGTTCCGCTAACCGGCCTCGGCTGCCTTCTTCTCGGTGGACGTGTCCTTCTTGTCGCCGCCGTCGGACTCCTTCGCCGGCTGCTCCTTCTTCCGTCCCCCGCGACCGTAGTCGGTCGAGTAGAACCCCGAACCTCGAAAATGCACGGGCACGGGATACAGGACCGTCTCGACCGGGGAGGCCCCGCAGACCGGGCATTTCTCCGGCGGCGGATCGGCGATCCGCTTGAAAAGCTCGAAGACGTGCCCGTTCGGACACTTGTATTCATACGTGGGCACGAGATTTAGGACGCTAGCAGTGTCATCGGCCTGGACACCGTAAAAAGACAGCCCTTGGTCGAGCTCGCCGGTCACAGCTCGCCGCTAGCGCGTGCCCGCACGCGCGTAGACGCGACGACGATTTTCTGGACCGGAACCGCCGTTGTGACGGCTGCGCTCGCGGGCGTACTCGGCTGGTTCCTCCGCGCCTGGCCACCACATGAGGACGAGGCCCTCGCGCTCTTCGTCGGCCGCGGTTCACTCGGCCACGTGCTGAGGACAGTGCTGTTCGAGCGTGGCGGAGCACCACTCCACTTCTCTTTCGCGTGGGCGATCGTGCACCTGGGCGGAGGGCTGACCGCACTGCGGTTGGTCTCGCTCGTGTTCGCGGTGGCGAGCGTTCCCCTGATCGCGCTGCTCGGTCGGCGCCTTGCCGATCCGGCCACCGGCGTCGTCGCGGCGCTGCTTGCGTCCGGCACCTGGGTACTGCTCTTCCACGGGATCTACGGCCGGATGTACAGCCTCTTCCTCTTCACGAGCCTGCTCTCGTTCCTCGCTCTCCTCTCTGCGCTCGACACGGGCGGGCGGCGGCGTTTCGCGCTCTGGGGATTGGCCGTCCTTGCGATGCTCGCGAGCCACCCGTACGCCGTGCTCGTCGTCGCGGCTCAGGGCCTGTTCGTCCTGGTGCGTCGCCGTCGTGTGCGCGACGCGGCTTTGACGCTCGCGGCCGTGGGCGTCGTCGGCATTCCGTTCTGGTGGGCGGACATCGTCCTGCGCGACCGCTTCGACGTCGGAGTCGGCGGAGGCGGGCCGCGGCTCGGCTCCCCCACCTCGGTTCTGCACTACTTCTGGTGGGTGTCCGGCGACTTCAGCGCCGGCCACCACGCCTGGTCGATCCCGGTGTTGCTCCTAGCGCTGGTCGGTGCGGTTCTCTTGTGGCGACGGCGGCGCGAGGTCGTGGTCCTCATTGCCTGCGTCATTGCGATACCTGCGCTCGCGTTCATGCTCGCGACGCTCAACTCAACGGCGTCGCCCGAAGCGCGCCATCTCATCTTCGCGTTGCCGTTCTTCAGCATCTTGCTTGCGGTCCCACTCGTCGAGCTCGCGCGCCTTCGTCCGCCGCTGACCGCCGCACTTGCGCTCGTCGCCGTGCTCACGCTTGTCGTCGGAGAGGTGCGCTGGGCGCACCAGAAGACACCGCAGCTCTTCGACGGCGATCCGGCGGGCGAGGCGCAGTCACGCACGGCTGCCGGTGCCTGGCTGGCCTCGGGGAACCGGCCGAGTGACGTCCTGCTCGGCTACGAGCCCGTCTATCTGCGGGCGTGGGAACAGGACCGCTCTTTCTCCGGTCACGTGCTGCCGCGCGCGGATCCGGCGCTACTCGCCTCGACGCTCAAGGACATCCCCGAGCCGCTCGGCCGAGGTGTCTGGGTCCTGGACGCGAGCGACACGACGAATCTCGTCCAGCGCCAGACGATCCCGTTCGTCCTGCCTGCTCCCAGCTCGGCCTTCGAAGGGCGTGTCTACGGCCCGTTTCTCGTCATCCGCTCGCGGCGGCCGCTCCTGACGCGCGCGCGTTATCTGAAGGTGTCGGAAGACGTCATGCGAGTGGGCGTCCGCCTCGGGATCGGCGACGCGGACATCAACCTTCGGACCTTGCTCCGCGCGGCGTCACGGCTCTAGCCGGTCGCGCTTCTTCTCGACGATCTCGCGGTAGCAGGGTGCGCTCTCGAACGCTTCGAGCCCCTGGAAGACGGGTCGATCGGGCTGGGCCCGCCGGCGCCTGCGGCGAGCGGCCGCGAGGGTGGCGGAGGCTCCGAGCAGCCCGCCCACGACGAAGGAGCCGAGACGGCCGCCCCTGTTCTCGCCGTCCATGGGACGATCTTAGGTGTGATCGCGACACTCGGAGACGCGCTCCTCGACGTGATCGTCCGCCTGGACGAGCCGCTCGAGGCGGGTGCGGACGCCCTGGCGGCGGCGCAGACGAGTGTGGGCGGGCAGGCGGCCAACGTCGCGGCCTGGGCGGTCGCCCTCGGCACGGAGGCGCGCTGCATTGCGAAACGCGGTGACGATCTCGCGGGGAAGCTCGTCGGTGCTGAGCTCGGGGCGCGAGGCGTCGAGCTGGCGGGGCCCGTGCAGGGACGAAGCGGCATCGTGGTCTCGCTCGTCGGCACCGACGGTGAGCGGACGATGGCATCGGATCGCGGCTCCGCTCCGGAGCTCTCGGCCGACGAGCTCGACCCGGAGTGGTTCGCATGCGACTGTCTGCACATCTCCGGCTATGCGCTTCTCTCGACGCCGATCGACGGCGCCGCGCTTCGCGCGGCGGAGCTTGCGCGCGAGCGAGGCGCGCGGGTGAGCGTCGACCTGTCCGCCTGGACGCGGATCCGCGAGTACGGGCCCGTGCGCTTCCGAGAGCTGCTCGAACGTCTCGCCCCCGACGTGATCTTCGCCAACGAGGCCGAGTGGGAGATCGTCGGCGCCGCGTACGGGCTAGCGCCGACGGCGGTCGTCAAGCGCGGTGCACGCGGGGTGCTCCTGCTCGGGGACGAGCGCGTCGAGCTACCTGCTGCCGATGTCGAGGTCGTCGATGCGACGGGCGCCGGGGATGCCTTGGCGGCGGGCTTCCTCGTCGACGGCCCCGAGCTAGCGGTGGAGGCAGCCGGCCGCTGCGTCGGCAAGCCCGGAGCGATGCCGTGATCGTGGTTTCGGAGGAGGTGCGCGAGGCTTCGGCGGTCGTGGCGCTCGAGACGACGCTGATCGCGCACGGCTTCCCTGGAGGAGAAGGCGTCGCGGTCGGCCTCGAGTCGGAGCGTCTGGTGCGCGAGGCAGGCGCCGTCCCCGCGACGATCGGCGTGCTCGACGGTGAGCTCCGGGTCGGACTCACGGAGGACGAGCTGACGCGGTTCGACGCGGGCGCGCGCAAGGTGGGGCCGCGCGACCTCGCTGCGTGCGTCGTGCAAGGTGCGATCGGCGCGACGACGGTCGGCGGGACGCTCGCGGTGTGCCGCGCTGCCGGCATCCGGTTCATGGGCACGGGCGGGCTCGGCGGCGTGCACCGAGGCTTTCCGCATCCGCCGGACGTGTCCGCGGACCTCGGCGAGCTCGCTCGCACGCAGGCGCTCGTCGTCTCGGCTGGAATCAAGTCGCTGCTCGACGTCCCGGCGACGCTAGAGCTCCTCGAGTCACTGGGCGTGCCGGTGCTCGGGTTCCGCACGAACGAGTTGCCACTCTTCTATACGGCGCACGGGGGCCCGGTGGTTCCGGGACGCGTCGAGTCGCCGGACGAGGCTGCGCGGGTCGCCCGCGCGCATTGGGATCTCGGCGGCGGTGGTTTGCTGCTCGCGCGTCCGCCTGACCGAAGTCTCGACGACGTCGAGCCGCTGATCGAAGAAGCGCTGGCGGAAGCCGAGCGCCGAGGCGTCACGGGTCAGGCGGTGACGCCGTTCGTGCTCTCGTTTCTGCACGAGCGAAGCGAGGGCCGGACGCTGGTTGCGAATCGAGAGCTCGTCGTCGCAAACGCCGGCCTGGCGGCCGAGGTCGCAGTCTCGTCCGCGTCAGCGTGACCCTGTCCGCGCGGTACGTGTGCGCCGGAGCCACGTCGGGGACTGTCCCCGACACGTCCCGGTGCGACAGGTCTCGGCCACGTCGCCTCCGGCCGGGACGGGTGTGCCAAGAGTGTGACTTTTCTTCCACACCGGGCCGGCGCGGACACGGCTGACGGCCCGGCGTCGCATACGTTCGAGGGCGGCACGCCGCGGT
>DATHGN010000107.1:0-15451 GCA_035317565.1 Gaiellaceae bacterium | reverse complement strand
GTTCGGGACGAACGACGACGATGCGTACATGCTTCGGGTGATCCAGCGGATCGCCAGGCGCTCGGGCGAGCGGGTCGAGACGGACGCGCCAGGCATTCTGTTCCTGGAGATCGACGGGCTCGCGCTGCCGGTGCTGCAACGTGCCATGCGTGACGGCAACGCGCCGAACATGGCGCGCTGGCTCGCCGACGAGGGCTATGAGCTGACGGAGTGGGAGACCGATCTGTCGTCACAGACAGGCGCGTCGCAGGCAGGCATCCTGCTCGGCTCGAACGACGACGTTCCGGCGTTCCGCTGGGTGGAGAAGGAGACGGCGACAATGATGACGTGCTCTGCGCCGAAGGATTGCGCGGAGATCGAGCGCCGCCACGCCGGCAACGGACTGCTTGTCGACGGTGGCGCGAGCCGCGGCAACCTTCTCTCGGGTGAGGCTGACCACATGATCCTGACGGTCAGCCGAATGGACGTGGAGAAGAAGGCGAATCCCGGCTACAGGGGATTCCTCGCGAACGGCTTCAACGTGACCCGCCTCTTCGTGCTCTTCTTCTGGGAGGTCGTGCTCGAGCTTTCGGCGTCGAGCCGCGCGAAGCGTCGCGACGTGCGCCCTCGTGGACATCGCGGGGGCTACTACCCGTTCCTGCGCGGGGCACTCTGCGTCTTCGTTCGAGACCTCATCGTCTACGGCGTGCTGCAGGACATGATGAAAGGGCGGCCTGCGATCTATGCGACATTCTCGAGCTACGACGAAGTCGCGCACCACTCGGGCCTCGAGCGTGCCGACACGCTCGAGGCGTTGCGCAAGCTCGATCAGCAGTTCGGCCGGATCGAACTAGCGCGCCGCTATGCCGCGCGGCCGTATGTCATCGTCATTCTCTCCGATCACGGCCAGACCCAGGGGGCGACGTTCAAGCAGCGCAACGGTTACGGGCTCGACGAGCTCGTCGAGCGCTCACTCGCGCGCGGCAGCGTCACCGGCGTCGCTGGCGGTGACGAGCAGGGATCCATGGTCGGGCATGCTTTCGGCGAGGCGACCGGCCGCAAGCCCGACGAGAAGCGCAAGAAGAACGACGTCTCCGGTAGGGACGTCGTGGTGATGGGGTCAGGCAACCTCGGTCTCGTCTACCTGATGGAGGAGCGTCGCCGCCTGACCCTCGAGGAGATGAGCGAGCGCCACCCCGACCTGATCCCGGCTCTTCGTAATCACCCCCATGTTGGCTGGCTGCTCGTCCGGTCATCGGAACACGGGCCCCTCGCACTCGGCGCCGCCGGGACGCACTATCTCGCCGAGGGCAGGGTCGAGGGCGACGACCCGCTCGCGAGCTTCTCACCCAACGCGGCAGAGCACCTGCGCCGCACCGACCGCTTCACCCACGTCGCCGACATCATGATCGGCAGCTTCTACGATCCCGCGCTCGAGACCGGTTGTGCGTTCGAGGAGCTGATCTCGTTCCACGGTGGGCTCGGCGGCCCGCAGACCCGACCGTTCGTCCTTCATCCGGCGGACCTTGCGGTCCCCGGCACGCCTATCGTCGGCGCGGCCACGGTCCACAAGATTCTGCTCGGCTGGCGGCGCGAGCTCAACGGCTCCCGACCCGATGAGATCGTATGAGCTCCTGGACTGCGGCGCTCCGTCGCAACCAGTCTTCAAGCTCGGCGATAGCGACGAACTTCAGCCGACCACGCCTGATCCAGCGCAGCTCCGGCGCGATGTGCTCATCGAAGAAGTCACGGCTGCACCCGACTGCCTGCGCAGCCTCACCGGCCTTAGTGCCAGTCGAGGGGAGAACCTTTGGGAAGAGGTCATGCCGTAGACCTTAGGAGCCCCCTGATGTGACCGGCCACGGCGGCAGGACGGCCTCGTCGAACGACCCAACTTCAACGTCACGAAGCAATAGCTCGACCGAGTCCGCTTGCAGAACCGCTTGCAGTCACGCCACCTTGCCTACCAGCTGGAAAATGAAAAGCCCCGCTACCAGGGCTTTCCGAGGTGGAGCGTACCGGGATCGAACCGGTGACCTCCGGCTTGCAAAGCCGGCGCTCTCCCAGCTGAGCTAACGCCCCGTACCCGCATAGTAGAGTCAAGAGCGGTCTACGGCTGTTCTCCCAACTTCATCGGAACCACCTTGTCCGCTGTCTCGCCAGACCACCGCTGTCTCGGAACCGGCCGGCTCGCCTGGCAGTCTCAGCCGGCGTGGACCGTTGTGGCCGACCTGATCCTCACGGCGGCGGCCGCCCTCGATCGCGCGCCCGCCGCGATGAGGGGCTAGCCATGGACCGCACGTTCGAGATCACGTTCCCCTCGCCGGGCGCCGAGGCGTATGTCTTCACGCTCGGTTAGAGCAACAGCGCTCGCGCCTGGCACCGAGGCACCGGACTTCACGCTCCCTTCGACCCCGGATCAGAGCGTCTCGCTTTCGGAGTTCCGGGGGCAGCCCGTGGTCCTCGTCTTCTACCCCGAGGACTGGAGCCCGGTCTGTTCGGATCAGTTGGCGCTCTACCAGGAGTTGCCGGAATTCCAGCGGTTGAACGCCGAGCTGGTCGGCATCTCGGTCGACGGGATCTGGTCGCACCTCGCTTTTGCGAAGGACCGGAACCTCCACTTCCCGCTCCTGGCTGATTTCGAGCCGAAAGGCGAGGTCTCGCGGAGGTACGAGGTCTACCGCTCATCCGACGGGACGAGCGAGCGGGCGTTGTATGTCATCGACGCCGACGGGATCGTTCACTGGAGCTACGTGTCGCCGGTCGGGGTCAACCCCGGCGCCGACGGGATTCTTCGGGCGCTCGAGGAGCTGGAAAGCGGAGCTGCCCCATGACCCGAACGGAATGGTCCGCTGAGCTCGTACTACCGATCAGCGAGGAGCGCGACCACATTGAGGGTCCGGCAGCTGCACCTGTCACGCTCGTCGAGTACGGCGACTACGAGTGCCCCTACTGCGGCGCCGCATACCCGATCGTCAAAGAGGTGCAGGCTCGGATGGGGGACACATTGCGCTTCGTGTTTCGCAACTTTCCGATCACGACCTCACATCCTCACGCCGAACAGGCCGCCGAGGCAGCCGAGGCTGCAGCGGCTCAGGGACGTTTCTGGGAGATGCACGATCACCTCTATGAACATCAGCGGCGGCTGACGGATCCGGACCTCCATCACTACGCGGAGGAGCTCGGCCTCGACGTCGACAGGTTCGACAGCGAGCTCGCGGAACACGTGCACGAGCATCGTGTGCGCGAGGACTTCATGAGCGGCGTTCGGAGCGGTGTGAACGGGACGCCGACCTTCTATGTCAACGGCAGAAGGCACGACGACTCGTACGACGCCGAGACGTTGCTGGCCGCGCTCGAGCGGGCGATCGCGAGCTCGTAGGCGCGATGCTGCGCGTTGTAGTCGCCGCCTTGCTCGCGGCAGGCGCAGTGCTCGCGTCGGCCGCTGTCGCCGCCGCACCGGGACAGCCTGGCCGTGTCTTCTTTCTCCGAGGCGAACAGCTCGCGCAGGTACCGCGAGCGGGTACGTCGCCGGCGGTTGCTTTGCGCGACCTGATCGCCGGTCCCACGCAAGCCGAGCGCGCGCTGGGATTCCGGAGCTACGTGCCGCCCAAGACAAAGCTGCTCGGCGTGCGCGTCGTCAACCGAATCGCCACCGTTGATTTCGATTCACGCTTCGTGGCCAGCAACAATCCGGGGAGCCTGCTCGCGCGCCTGTCCGAGGTCGTCCGGACGCTGACCGGGCTTCAGGGCACGAAGGCGGTGCAACTGCTCATCAATGGCAAGGTCACGACCGGCGTCTTCCCGGGCGTTCCAGCGGACAGGCCGGTCACGTTCGCGTACCTCCAGACCCCCAACAGGGGCCTGCCGAAGCCGCCCGAGCGTAAGCGCGGGAGCGTCGATCCACACGTCAAGAAGGTGCAACTACGCCTGATCGAGCTGGGCTACCTGGTCACGGGCGATGCAGACGGCCGCCTCGGGCCGGCGACGACGAACGCCGTGCTCGCGTTTCAGAAGTGGGAGCGACTGAGCCGGACGGGGCTGCTCGACAAGCCGACCGAAGCGCGTCTGGCGACCGCTCTCCGTCCAGCGCCGGTCACGCGAGTCTCGGCCGCAAGGCGCGCCGAGGTCCTGCTCGACCGCCAGGTCGCATTGCTGATCACCGGCAATCGCGTCGTACGGGCGATCTCCGTCTCGACGGGGAAGCCCTCGACACCGACGCCGCCGGGACATTACCGCGTTTACGCCAAGATCCAGCGCTGGTGGTCGACGCCGTTCCGTGAGTGGCTGCCGTGGGCCGTACCGTTCGTCGGCGGAATCGCCTTTCACGAATATCCGGTGGTTCCGGCGTATCCCGCCTCACACGGTTGCGTCCGCCAGGCGTTTTCCGTCGCCCACTCGACCTATGACTTTGCCGAAGTCGGGATGCCCATCACCGTTCTCGCCAACTCGTGACGGCCAGGGTTTCACGGGCGCTCCGGACCAAGGAATCGCGGAATGACTACGGCTCGACTTGGCGCGTGGCGAAGGCTCCACCGACCACTACATGACGACGCGAGAAAGGCTAAAGACGAAGAAGCACTGAGCCCGTCTCAGGCCGCTTCGGGACGAAGTGGAGGCAGTGGCGGCAGGTCGAGATCCGGCTCGGACTCGGCGTCCTCCGCGAAGGACTCGGCCCAGTCGTCCGACTCGTAGTAGTCCCCGACGATCTCCTCGGCGTGCGAACCCGGCATCACTGCTCCTTTGTCGTTGTGGTCGCCGCAGTGACCGCCACAAGTCCTCGAACAAGGATGTCGGCCCCGGGGTGAGAGGGGAGAATCCCTCGTCCGGGGCCGACGAATCGCGCGGGGTGTCGGAGGGAAGGTGTTAGGCCGCGCGCTCGAGTCGCTCTTCGACGCGCGCCCTGGCGACGATGTGGTCGCGGTCACCGAAGCGGAGCTCCGCCTTCAGTGTCCGGTCCTCGTCCCAGAGGCGCTCGAGGCGCTCGCTCAGGCTCTTGAGCTCTGCAGCGGCAGCCGGGTCATGTCCTCGGGAGAGGATGTTCCACAGCTCCGTCCGACGCTCGCTGGCCTGCTGGATCTCTTCGTGAATTTCGATCAGCGTCATGTTTATGAAAACGCTCTTCGCCCTGGTCTCATTCCCGGGGGCCGAGGAAGAAGAAGACCAGAACGAGGAAGCCCAGAACGGCGGCTCCGACCGCCACGGCGTTGAGCACGGAGATCACCGGTAGCCGAGCTCCTCGAGCCGCTCCTCGTCGATCCCGAAGTAGTGGGCCAGCTCGTGGAGGACGGTGATCAGGATCTGCCGCTCGAGCTCCTCCGGGTCGTCTCCGAAGTCCTCCTCGAGCGGCCGGCGGTAGACCGTGACCTTGGCCGGTAGGTACGGGACCTCCTCGAAGAGCCCGAAGATGTCGGGCTCGTCCAGGTTCTCCTCCTCGATGACCACCGCGACATTCTTCAGCCCGGCGGCGAGGTCCGGCGGGAGCGCGTCGAGGGCCACCTGGACGTGTCCCTCGAAGTCCATCACTAGTAGGCCGGCATGAGCGGCTTACGCACCGCAACGAGCCGGACGGTCAATACGCCGAAGAGGAACCCGCCGATGTGTGCGAAGAACGCGACGCCTCCCCCGGCCTCCGGCTGGACGAGTGAGAAGCCGCCCTGCCAGAGCTGGAACAGGAACCAGAACCCGAGGAAGATCACCGCCGGCAGCTCCTGGAAGAAGATGAGGATGAAGAAGATCGCCGTCAGGACGCGAGCGTTCGGCAGCAGCACCAGGTAGGCCCCGAGCACCGCGGCAATCGCGCCGCTCGCGCCGATGTTCGGGATGCTCGCGTCCGGCACCGAGCCCCAGTGGAGCGTCACGATGGTCTGTACCGCGGTAGCGACGAGGCCGCCCGCGATGTACCAGAGAAGGAAGCGCACCCTCCCGAGCGCGTCCTCGACGTTGTTCCCGAAGATCCACAGGAACAGCATGTTGAAGATGATGTGCTCCCAGCCCCCGTGCATGAACATCGAGGTGAACGCCTCTTCGTACCACGGGATCGCTGCGTGCAGGGCAGGCCCAATGCAAGGGCCGTCGACCTTGCACGGGTAGTAGCCGTAGTGGATGACGTCGGTGTCGACCGATGTGCCGGTAAACTCCCAGACCCACACGATCGCGTTGACGGTGATGATGCCCACCGTCACGATCGGAAACGCCCTTGTGGGGACGTTGTCTTTCAGCGGCAGCATGGGGCGTGGAGTCTTACCGAATCACGAGAGCCATCAGCGCCTTCTGCGCGTGAAGGCGGTTCTCGGCCTCGTCCCACACGGCCGACTGCGGACCGTAGAGGACATCTTCCGTGATCTCCTCGCCGTAGTGGGCAGGGAGGCAGTGCAGGACGATTGCCTCCGGGGCCGCTCGAGTGACCAGCTCACCATCGATGCCGAAGCCGGCCAGATCTCGCAGCCGCTGCTTCCGCTCGTCCTCCTGGCCCATCGAAGTCCAGACGTCCGTGTAGAGGACGTCTGCCCCCTCCACCGCACCGGCCGGATCATCGACGAGCTCGACGGAGCCTCCGGCAGCGCGCGCGATCTTTACCACCTCGTCGTCCGGGCGGTATCCCGGGGGCGTCGCAGCCACGAAATCCATGCCGAGCTTGGCCGACGCGACCATCAGTGAGGCGCAGACGTTGTTGCCGTCGCCGAGGTAGACGACCTTCAGTCCCTCGAGGCGGCCGAAGCGCTCGCGGATCGTCATCACGTCGGCAAGTGCCTGGCACGGGTGGGAGCTGTCGGTCAGCCCGTTGATCACCGGGATCGTCGCGTTCTCGGCGAGCTCTTCGACATCGGACTGCGCGAATGTGCGGATCATGATCGCGTCGAGGTAGCGCGAGAGCACGACGGCGGTGTCCCTGATCGTCTCGCCGCGGCCGAGTTGGAGGTCGCCTGCGGAGAGGTAGAGCCCGGTGCCGCCGAGTTGGTAGATCCCGACCTCGAACGAGACCCGCGTCCGAGTCGACGGCTTCTGGAAGATCATCCCGAGCGTGCGACCGGGCAACAGGTGGTGCTCCTCGCCGGCCCGTTGAAGTCGCTTGAGCTCGTCCGCGAGGTCGAGCACCTCGAGCAGCTCCTCGCGGCTCCAATCCGCTACGCGGGTGAACGAGCGCCCTTTGAGGCTGTCGGCGACGGCGACCATTCCGGCTGTGAAGCCTATAAGTGGATCCGCGTTCCGGCGTTGCCGGCGAGAGTGGCCTCGAGTGCGTCGATGCTGGTGATCAGCGTTTCGCCGCCGAAGCTGAGCGCCGCCTCGACCTTGGGGCGCATCGACCCTTCGGCGAGCTCCGGCAGAAGCGTCTCGGCCTCTGCGCCCGACAGTTCGCGGATCTCCTCCTGACCGGGCTCGCCGAAGCGCCGGTACACCGCGGATACTTCCGTCAGGATCAGGAGCCGTTCCGCCTCGAGCCCGCGTGCGAGCAGGGCTGAAGCCCGGTCCTTGTCGATCACCGCGTCGATGCCCGCCAGGCGGTTGCCCCGGCGAACGACGGGGATGCCGCCACCGCCGCACGCGATCACGACGGTGTCCTGCTCGGCAAGCGTGCGAATGACTTCGAGCTCCACGATCTCGAGTGGGTCGGGCGACGGGACGACCCGTCGGTGACCCCTGTTCGCGTCCGAGACCATCGCCCAGCCTCGCTCGCGTTCGAGTTGTTCACCCTGTTCGGCGGAGTAGAAGGGCCCGATCGGCTTCGTCGGACGATCGAAAGCGGGATCCTCGGCGGCCACGCGAACGTGCGTGAGCACACAGGCGGTGGGCCGGCCGGTCAGCGCAGGGTGGAGCTCCGCGATTATCAGCGCACCGATTTCCGCCTGCGTCTGGGCAACGGCCAGCCACAAAGGTAGAGCCGGTGCCTCGTCTGCGGCGCGCTCCTGGCGCAACAGCTCGTTGCCGACCTGCGGCCCGTTGCCGTGCGTGATCACGAGCGCACGTTCGTCGAGCAACGGCTGCAAGGCTGAGACCGCGCGGCGCAGGTTTGCCAGTTGCTCGGCCGCAGTCCCTCGCTCGCCGGGACGCATGAGCGCGTTCCCGCCGAGAGCTACGACCGTACTCACACCAGTGCTGTTTCCAGCAGTCCCTTCTCGGCGAGTACGTCCTTCAACGTGGGCTCGCCCCGCTCCTGGAGTTTGTAGGTCACGCGCAGGGCCGGCTTGTCGATGTCGATCAGCTTGCGCAGGTCGATCGGGGTCCCGATCAACACGAGGTCTGCGTCGGAACGCTCGATCGTCTCGCGGAGGTCTTCCATCTGCTCGCGCCCATAGCCCATCGCCGGCAGGAGGGTCCCGACCTTCGGATAGTCCTCGAACGTCTTCGCGATCGAGCGAACCGCGAAGGGGCGGGGGTCGACGAGCGCCGCCGCGCCGAATTGCTCGGCCGCCAGGACGGCCGCCCCGTACGTCATCTCGCCGTGTGTCAACGTCGGACCGTCTTCGACGGCGAGCACGCGCTTGCCCGCGACCTCGGCTGAGTCGCCCTCGATGTGGAACGGTGAGTCGGCGAGCACCACCTGCGCGCGCGGCGCATTCGCGCGGATCGATTCGAGGACCGCATCGATTCCTTCCTGCGTCGCGCTGTCCATCTTGTTGACGACGCAGACGTCCGCCATGCGGAGGTTCGTCTCACCCGGGTGGTAGCGCAGCTCATGTCCTGGACGGTGGGGATCGACGACGACGATGTGGATGTCGGGCTTGACGAACGGCGTGTCGTTGTTGCCGCCGTCCCACAGGATCACGTCGGCTTCCTGTTCCGCCGCGCGCAGGATCTTCTCGTAGTCGACGCCGGCAAAGACGAGGTTTCCCTCGGCGAGATGCGGCTCGTACTCCTCACGCTCCTCGATCGTCGCATCGGCGGCTTCGAGGTCCTCGTAGTGCTCGAAACGCTGCACGGCCTGTTTCGCTAGATCTCCGTACGGCATCGGATGCCGGAGGACGGCGACCTTCTTGCCGGCCTCGCGGAGCAACTCGGCGACGCGCCTGGTCGTCTGGCTCTTGCCGGATCCGGTGCGGACCGCACAGATCGCAACGGCCGGCTTGCTCGAAGCGAGCATCGTCTCGCGCGGCGAGATCAGGCGGTACGAAGCGCCGGCCGCGAGCGCACGCGAGCCGATGTGCATCACGTGCTCGTGCGTCACGTCCGAGTAGGCGAAGACGACGTCGTCGATCTCATGCTCGCGGACGAGTTGCTCGAGGGCTGACTCGGGCAGGATCGGAATCCCTTCGGGATAGAGGGACCCCGCGAGTTCGGGCGGATACTTGCGCCCGTCGATGTTCGGGATCTGCGTCGCGGTGAAGGCGACCACCTCGCATTCGGGCCGGTCCCGGTAGACGAGGTTGAAGTTGTGGAAGTCGCGTCCGGCAGCGCCGGCGATCAGCACTCGCGTCCTGGCCATGCATAAAGCCTATTCATTGAGTCGGATCCCGTGGGAGAGGTCGTGGATTCGGCCTGAAGCGCCCTTCCGGCAGAGCCAAGAACGCCCGAGGCTAAGACCAGGCGAAGCCGGGCTTAGCTGTAGGCGAACTGATGCGGGCGCGGCCGCGTCAGCGCCCGTGCCGGCACGGAAGGGAACAACCGCCCGCCGGATCCACAAATGAGAGTGCGTGGGCTCCGCCCGCGTACGTTTCGCGCGAAGCGCTGTACCTGACTCTGAGCGAAAGCGCAGCTTTCGCTCAGCGCAGAACCTCGCGAACCCGGTCGGCTACGGACTCCATCTCGAGGGTATAGCCCGTGACCTCCTTGAGCATCTCCTCGGCACGCATCTTCTGGCCCTCGCCCCAGAGCTCGCGGAGGAGCGATCCTGCCTCGCGGCTCGCGAACCACTTCGAGCCGAACTTCTCCTTCAGGAAGGCCCGCAGCTGCGCCTCGAACGCCCAGGAGCGCAGGTAGGAGGAGACGTAGAAGCCCGAGTCGATGTCGGCGAGGTAGTTCGCCGGCGTGACGTCGATCTTCAGCGCGTCCGAAAGCAGCTCCTCGTAGCGGCCTCGCATCGTCGTCACGTCCTCTGCCGCGTGGAACTCGAGCTCGTAGAGGATCTTGGCCGCGTAGCGGCGCACGAAGTAGAGGAGGCCTGTCGCGCCTTCGATCGCGTACTCGTTCGGTCGTGGGAAGTCGAGGCGCCGCGTCAGCCATTCGGGCTCGTCGGTGAGGTGCTGCAGAAGCATCGCCCAGCCTTCGGTGACGGCGTTGTCACCCAGCCGCTTCTCCTCCATGGACAGGTTGCGTGACGTGTGCGCGAAGTGCTCGGTATGTCCGCCCTCGTGGAAGAGCGCGCGCCAGTCGTCCGGGCCGCCGATCGGCTGGATGACGAGGACGACACGGTCGGGGACCTCGATCGGTGCGCAAAATGCCCGCGGGCTCTTGTTCGGCCGCTCGTCGAGATCGAGGGTGACGTTCTCCTGGGCGCTCAGGTCGATGCCGAGGTCTTCTAGCGTGCTTTCGAGCGCTGGCACCATCCGGTCCGCGGGGAAGATCGGATCCCATTCGGGTGCGCGGAAGAGGCGCGGCACGTCCCAGCGCTCCGCTTCGCCCAGTGACACGCCGACGCGCGTACGGAACAGCTTGTCGGCCCATTCCTCGTAGAGACTCTCCGTTGAGCTGAGGAAGGTCCGGCACTGTTCTGCGAGATCGTCGAGTGCCGACGACGGCAGCGCGCGGCGGTAGAGCTCGAGGTAGTTCGCATACTCGAGGTCGCGCGCGCCACGCTGCACGACCTGGGCGGCGTCGAGGTGGAGCGGGTTCATCTGCTCGTCGAGAACCGCGTTCGCCTGGGCATCGAGCTCTCGCCGCTTGTTGCGGTCCGGCTCGTTCGCAAGGGCCGGACGAACCATGCGGTAGGGGATGTCCTCTCCGCTCACCCTCACCGACAGCTCCGATTCGAGCTGGGCGAGCTTCTCTGCGTGGTCGCGCGTGAGGTCGCCGAAGTACCCCTCGCAGGCGAAGCGCCACAGCTCACGCACCCGTGCGCCGCCGTTCACTGCCAGGCCGATCGATTTGACCTCGTCGAGCTCTGTCAGGTTCTTGTGGCGCTCGTAGATCGGCGCCAGGTCGAACGTCTCCTTCAGCCCGGCGTAGTGGAGGTAGAACTCCTCGTCGAGCTCGGCGATGAACCGGTCCGCCTGTTCGCGATAGGCGTCCAGCTCCCGGTCAGAGGGTGGAGCGAGAGGCATTGTCTCGTAGGATACGTAGCAGTGCAGGAGATCCGTATCAAGACCGAGCGCCGCACCCAGCTTGTGGACATCACTCGGCAGGTGCAAGAAGCGATCGGCTCGCCCAACGGTGCGGCGGCGGCACTGGTCTACGTCCCGCATACCACGGCGGCGATCACGATCAACGAAGGCGCCGATCCGGCGGTCGCCCAGGACCTCGAGTCGGCGCTGGAAAAGGTCGTCGACGACGGCTGGGATTGGAAGCACGTAGAAGACCCGGACGGGCCGAACGCGCCGTCGCACATTAGGGCGTCGTTGATCAGCCCGCACGTGCTCGTGCCGCTCGACGGCGGCAAGCTCGCACTCGGCCAGTGGCAGGGGATCTTCTTCTGCGAGTTCGACGGCCCGCGCGACCGCAAGGTCTACGTCACAGCACTGAGCTAGAGCCCGGCGAGCACGGGCGTACGGATTACCGCACCGCAAGACACCGGCGCACCACATACCCCAGCGCTCGTCGTGCTGCCAACGTCCTAGGCACGAACACGGATCGCCTAGGAGGCAGTGATGAAGACCGATGCTCTGGTGCTACCGCACGAACCGGGTTGGAACGAAGCCCGCCTCGCCTGGAACCTTGCCGTCGACCAGCAGCCGGCCGCGGTCGCGCTGCCCGAATCACCCGAGGATGTCGCCGCCGTCGTGCGCTGGGCCCGGAGCCGGGGCCTGAGAGTCGCCCCGCAGGGGACTGGACACAACGCCGCTGCGATGGGCTCGCTCGCGCACACGGTGCTCGTGAAGACCGAGCGCATGCGCGGCGTGACAATCGATCCTGTGGCTCGCAGCGCGCGAGTCGAGGCCGGAGTGCTGTGGGCGGAGGTCAGTGAGGCCGCCGCCGAGCATGGGCTGGCCGCGCTCGCCGGATCGTCACCCGACGTCGGTGTCGTCGGCTACTCCCTCGGTGGAGGCATCAGCTGGTTCGCGCGCAAGCACGGGCTCGCGGCCAACAGCGTCATCGCTGTGGAACTCGTGAACGCGGAGGGCGAGCTCGTGCGCGCAGACGCAGAGAACGAGCCGGAGCTCTACTGGGCGCTTCGCGGTGGCGGTGGCTCGTTCGGCGTCGTGACGGCGCTCGAGTTCACGCTCTATCCCATTTCCGAGGTGTACGCCGGTGTCTTGTTCTTCCCGCTCGAGCGTGGAGCCGAGGTCTTGCGAGCCTGGAGGCGCTGGATCGAAGACGTGCCGGAAGAGGTCACGTCGGTCGGCCGGTTCCTGCAGTTCCCGCCGATCCCCGACATCCCCGAGCCGCTGCGCGGCGGATCGTTCGTCGTCGTCGAAGCAACGTCCCTTCTGGGCGAGCACGCGACCGACGACCTCCTGCGCCCGCTGCGCGCGCTCGGGCCTGCCATGGACACCTTCGCGACGATTCCGGTCGAGAGGCTGAAGCACGTGCACATGGATCCCGAGCATCCGGTGCCGGGCGCGGGTGACGGGATGCTGCTCGGCGACTTCACGGATGAGGCGATCGAGGCCGTCGTCGCCGCAGCCGGGGCCGGCTCGGGCTCACCCCTGCTCTCGGTCGAGGTGCGACACCTCGGCGGCGCGCTCGGTCGCATGCAGCCGGGCCACGGCGCTCTCGCGACGATCGAGGCCGGGTTCGCGATGTTCGCGGTCGGGATCTCGATGACGCCCGAAATGGGCGCTGCAGTGCGGGCGCACATCGAGGTCGTCCAGGCGGCTCTCGCCCCTTGGGATGCCGGGCGCGACTACCTCAACTTCACGGAGCGGCGCGAGCGCGGCGAACGGCTCTTCGGCGCCTCGACGTACAGACGCCTGCAGACCGTGAAGGCGCAGGTGGATCCGCACGACCTCTTCCGGTCGAATCATCCGATCCGGGTCGTGGCGCCGAACCTCCGCAAGGCGGCCTGATCGGCGACCAAGGTGATCTCTTAACGCGGCGCTAACCGTGCTTTAAAGGCGCGCCGCTAGAACGCGTCGGTCGAGGCAATGAAGGTCATGGGAAACTCGCTCGTCGCGATCGCGCTCTTGGGGGCCGGGCTCGCCGCGGTGCTCGCGGCCTCGGCGCTCGATGCAGGGACGCAACGCACGCCGCCAAAGGCGCCGGTTGCGATCCACAAGATCAAGCACGTCATCGTGATCATGCAAGAGAACCGGTCCTTCGATCAGTACTTCGGCACGTATCCCGGGGCCGACGGTATCCCACGCGAGGCGAACGGCGACTTCGCGGTGTGCGTTCCCGATCCGCTGAAGGGTGCTTGCCAGAAGCCGTTTCACGACACGAACGATCTCAACGCCGGCGGCCCTCACGGCGCCGCGAATGCGGTCGCCGACGTCAACGGGGGCAAGATGAACGGCTTCGTCGCACAGGCGGAGGTCGCGAGGCGCAGGGGATGCAAGAAGAATCCCAACGACCCGATCTGCTCCCAGCGCTCGGTGAACCCCGACGTCATGGGCTACCACGATGGGCGCGACATCCCGAACTACTGGGCGTATGCCCGGAACTTCGTCCTGCAGGACCACCTTTACGAGCCAAACGCTTCCTGGAGTCTTCCTGCTCATCTGTTTCTGGTCTCCGAGTGGTCGGCTCGTTGCTCGCGCGCGAACGATCCGATGAGCTGCGTCAACGCGCTGCAGAACCCCGGTGCACCACCCGATTGGCGCGGAAGCCACGGTGTCGCCCCGAACTACGCGTGGACCGATCTCACCTATCTGCTGCACAAGCATCGCGTCAGCTGGCGTTACTACGTCTTCAGCGGCACCGAGCCGGACTGTGAGGACGATGCGATGATCTGTCAATCCGTCAAGCAAGGCGCGAAGACACCGGGCATCTGGAACCCGTTGCCGTACTTCGACACCGTCAAGCAGAACGGGCAGACGCAGAATGTCACGAGCCTTTCGAACTACTTCAAGGCTGCGAAGGACGGCAAGCTGCCTGCGGTTTCGTGGATCAACCCGACCGGCTCGGTCAGCGAGCATCCGCCGGCCCTCATCACTGCGGGGCAGACCTACGTGACGAGGCTCGTGAATGCCGCGATGCGCGGACCGGACTGGAAGTCCACCGCGATCTTCGTCGCCTGGGACGACTGGGGCGGCTTCTACGATCACGTCAGGCCACCGAGCGTCGACCAGAACGGCTACGGCCTGCGCGTCCCTGGGCTTGTGATCAGCGCGTATGCGCGGAAGGGTTTCATCGACCACCAGACCTTGAGCTTCGACGCCTACGCGAAGTTCATCGAAGACGATTTCCTGGGCGGGCAGCGGCTGAACCCAGCGAACGACGGTCGTCCGGATCCACGGCCTGACGTCCGCGAGAACGAGCCGATCCTCGGCACGCTCGTTCGCGACTTCAACTTCACGCAGAAGCCGCGTCGGCCCCTGTTGTTGAATCCGCACCCTCAGACCGACCTTCACTGAGTCGAAGACAGGAGCGGCTACGCTCAACGAGTGGCCGCTCCTGTTACCAGAGACCAAGAGCTCGAGCTCACGATCGACCGCCTCGCCTACGGCGGAAACGGTGTCGCACGCCTGAACGGGTTCGTCGTCTTCGTGCGACGCGGTCTGCCCGGCGACACGGTGCGCGCGCGTGTCACGAAGGTGCAGCGGCGCCACGCGGAGGCGCTCGTCACCGAAGTTCTGCAGCCGAGCCCGCTGCGCGTCGAGGCGCCGTGCAAGCACTTTCCGGTCTGTGGTGGCTGCCGCTTCCAGGATCTCGCCTACGAGGCGCAGGCACAGTCGAAGCACGATCAGGTCGCCGATGCGCTGCGCCGGATCGGCGGATTCGCGGAGCCGCCGCTCGAGGAGCTCCTACCGGCGGACGAGATCTTCCATTACCGCAACAAGCTCGAGTACTCGTTCACGCAGCTAGAGGACGGCCCGACGCTCGGCTTTCACAAGGCGGGTCGCTGGGACGAGGTGCTCCAGATCGATGAGTGCTGGCTGACGACCGACGTCGGCAATGCCGTTCGCAATGCGGTGCGGGAGTGGGCGCGCGGCGACAGGCTCGTGGCATACGACCAGACCGAGCACACCGGCTATCTCCGGCATCTCGTCGTGCGCGAGGGACGGAACACCGGACAGATGCTCGTTCAGCTCGTGACCAGTCCGGGCGAGAAGTTCGACCGCGGGGGCTTCGTCGACGTGCTGCGCCAGTTCCCCGAGGTCCGGTCGATCCACTGGGCGGTGAACGACGGGCTTGCGGAGGTGACGACGAATCTTCCGAGTGAGCTGCTGTGGGGTGAGGAGGCGATCGAGGAGGAGCTCTGCGGGCTGCGCTTCCGTGT
>DATHGN010000106.1:0-9674 GCA_035317565.1 Gaiellaceae bacterium | reverse complement strand
GGGCACCGTTCGCCCACATGTTCCCGATCTTGTTGACACAAGCCGCCGCTGCCGGGTCGGACTCGTACTTGAACGTCGACGAGATCTGCAGGAACCGATGCGTGGTTGGAGCCGTGCCGCCGCAGCCGAAGAACTGCTGCTGCAGAAGCCGGCGGATCATGTCTCCGGTCATCGTCTTCGTGACGAGGCTGTTGCCGAACGGCTGAACGGAGAACGCGTCCCCGTACGTCACGGCCCCGCCCGGATTAGTCGCGAAGAACAGGTCCTGCCGGATGCCTCCCGGATTCATGAATGCGATAACCGCACCCCCGAGGCTCGCCGGCTGCGTTGCGAGGAGCTGACCGTCGGCGATTACGTCGCCAAGCGCGCTCTCGCCGTAAGGCGATGCCGCCCGCGTCAGGTCGCCCTGGATGTGGCCGATGATCTTGTTCGCCAGCGGCGCCGCTGCTGCGACGTACTGGTCCACCACCGCCTGCACCTCAGGATCCGCCTTCGCAGGATCCGGGTCGCGGACGGTGGTCGAGCTCGTGCGGAGGTTCTTCGCGTTGTCGATGAGGATGTTGTCGGCGCTTGCCGAGATGAGCTTGTCGTTCCTGTCGTCGATCGTCAGCGTGATGTCGCTGAGGACTCGGCCGAACGACGATGCGCTCGTGATCAGGCGCGTCACGCCGCCTGCCGTGATCGTGCAGCGGTACTCGGCATGCGTATGCGCCGACACGATGATCTTGATCGCGGGATCGAGCCGATTCGCGATCGCGGCGATGTCGCTCCCCGCGAGGGCACCCGCGCAACCGTTCACCGCGGACGGGAACCCGGTCTGGAAGCCGCCCTGGTGGATGACGAGGACGGGCACCTTCACGCCCTTCAGGGCGAGCTCGGCAACGGCGCGGTTCGCCGCGTCAGCCTCGTCCTGGAAGGTCAGACCCGCAACTCCTGTCGGCGTCACGATCGTGGGCGTCGACTGGAGCACCTCGCCGATGAAACCGACCTTGAAGCGCTTGTGGACGTCACTGTCGGAGGTGAACTCCTTGATCGCATACGCCGGGAAGAGCGGCTGCCCGGTCGAGTTCTTGATCACGTTGGCGGACAGGTACTTGAAGCTCGCACCCGGGTAGACGTTCGTCGACCCACCGCCCGGCAGCGCGTACGGGGCGCCCGTGCATCCGTCCGGATGACAGCCGCCGTTCTGGATGCGCAGCAATTCGGTCGCACCTTTGTCGAACTCGTGATTACCCACCGACGCGAAGTCGGTATGCATCAAGTTGGACGCGATGATGATCGGCTCCTCGTGGAAGAGCCCGTTCTGCAGCGGAGCAGCGCCAATGTTGTCACCGGCGAAGATCGTCGCCTCATGAGCGCCGTATTGCGCCTGCTTCGTCTTGACGGCCTTCGCGAGGAAGGCAGCGCCTCCCGCGAAGTGCCCGTAGAGGTTGTTCGTCCCCGGATCGAGCGTGCCGTGCAAGTCGTTGTACGCCAGCAGGTGCACGTCCGTGGTGCGATCTTTCGGCGGCGCCGCCGCGAACTTCACGACGATCTTGTCCGAAAGCGAACGCGCTCCGGAGATGATCGGGCCGCCCTGAGCTTTGTTCGGCGACGCCAGCGGCGCCGCAAGGACTACTGCAATCGCAATACCGGCGAGCGCAAGCTGCGCTCCCCAAATCCTGAGCCGTCTCCCCATGTGCCGTGCCCTCCCCTTGATCTCGTGACCTTGACGGCGCCTATGCTCTCAAACCGCGCCGGGCGATGCTTCGGCTTTTGGTGAACAGGGCGTTGCGAGGCGGTGCTAGGCTCGCCGCGCCATGGGCGGGGTCGGGGAGGATGTTGCCTTGAGCGAAACCGCCCACGTGGACGGACACCGGCGCGAAGCCCGCTGGGATCTGGGCATCGGCGTCGTCGTCGCGGTCATCGTGGCGGCTGCGGCTTTGCGCCCTCTGCTGCAGGACTTGCTGGACAGACCGGCGGTCGCTCATTGGGCCACGATCTTCGTGGCGATCACCGTCCAGGCGATGCCGTTCCTCGTACTCGGCATCACTGTCAGCGCAGCGATCGCGGCGTTCGTGCCGGACAACTTCCTTCCGCGCGTGTTGCCGGACCGACCCGCGCTGGCGGTACCTGTCGCCGCGGTTGCCGGTGCGGCATTGCCGGGGTGCGAATGCGGCTCGGTCCCCATCGCGGGGCGGCTGGTTCAGCGCGGAGCCCTGCCCGCAGCAGCTCTGACGTTTCTCCTTTCGGCGCCCGCGATCAACCCGGTCGTGCTCGTGTCGACCGCGGTTGCGTTTCCCGGTAACCCCGAGGTCGTCGCGGCCCGCGCGCTCGCGAGCCTGCTTGCCGCCACAGTCGTCGGGCTGATCTGGGCGCGGTTCGGCAACGACAAGTTCCTCGAACGCGCACGGCGACGGCACACGCATGACGGCCCGCCGCTTTCCGTCCTCGTGGAAACCGCTCAGCACGACCTGCTGCAAGCCGGCGGCTTCCTGATCATCGGCGCTGCGACGGCCGCGACACTTCAGACGGTGGTCCCACGGAGCATCCTCGACGGCGTCGCGAGCTCCGGCCTGGCGTCAGTGCTTGCACTTGCAGGTCTGGCGGTCGTGATGGCGATCTGCTCCGAAGCCGACGCATTCGTCGCGGCAAGCCTCACGCAGTTCTCGCTCACCGCGCGCCTCGCGTTCATGGTCGTCGGCCCGATGGTCGACGTGAAGCTGATCGCGTTGCAAACAGGCACGTTCGGCGGCCGCTTCGCGGTCCGGTTTGCGCCCCTGACGTTCGTCGTCGCCGTGAGCTCCGCGATCGTCGTGGGCTGGTGGCTGCTGTGAGCGCGGCCGGCGGGACGATCACCATGCTCATCGGGGCCGTTCTGCTCCGCTTGACGGTTACCGACACGTACCGCCGCTATGTCAAAGGCGGACTCGGCGTCTGGCTGACGATCGCCGGCATCGCGATCATCGTCCTCGGTCTCGTGACATTAGTGCGGGCGCTTCGACGCACCCCGGCGGATCACGGTCACGAGCACGACCACGGGATCGGCGTCGGCTGGCTCTTGCTCGCCCCGATCGCGGCCCTGCTACTCGTCGCGCCGCCGACGCTCGGCAGCTACGGCGTCGATCGTGCGGCCAACGTGAAGATCAAGGCGGGTGGCGGTGTCTTCAAGAAACTGAAGCGCGGCGCCCCGCCGCTCGAGATGAGCCTGCTCGAGTTCGGCCAGCGTGCCTACGACCACCATGGCACGAGCTTCAACGGCGCCCCGGTGAAGCTCGTGGGCTTCGTTGCCGGCGACGTCGACGGCGGGTTCGAGCTCGCTCGCTACCAGATCTCTTGTTGCGCAGCGGACGCCGAGCCGATCGTGATCCGCGTGCTCGGCACGTCGGGTGACCCGCCCTCGCGCGACCAGTGGGTGACGGTCACCGGGACGTTCAAGCCCGGCGGAGGCGACATCCCGGATCTGAACTCGACGAGTGTCGTCCAGATCCCCGCGCCGAACGATCCCTACGAGTAACTCCTGAGCTGCGTTACCTCGGTCGGGTCGAGCTCGCGCCAACGTCCCTGTTCGACATCGGCCACCGTCAAGCCGGCGTAACGGCTTCGGTGCAGGCGCCGCACGGGATGGCCCACCGCCGCGCACATTCGCTTGACCTGGTGTTTCCGGCCCTCGTGCAGCGTCAGCTCGATCTTCGACGGGGCGAGGCGCCGCACCTCTGCAGGAGCAGTGAGCCCGTCGTCGAGCTCGACCCCTTCGGCAAGTCGGCGGAGCGCGACGTCGTCGGGCTCGCCCTCGACGTCGACCTCGTACACCTTGTCGACGCCGTAGCGGGGGTGCGCGAGCCGGTGCGCGAGCGCGCCGTCGTTTGTCAGGAGCAGTGCGCCGGTCGTGTCGGCGTCGAGCCGTCCGACGGGGACGATTCGCTCGGGAACCTCGTCCACGAGCTGCACGACGGTCGGTCGTCCCTGCGGGTCGCTGGCCGTTGTCACGGTGCCCGCCGGCTTGTTCAGGAGGACGTAGGTGAGCTGCTGCGCCGCGACCGGCTCACCGTCGACCTCGACCCGGTCGCCGGCGTGAACATAGGTGTTGAGCTGGCCGGGCTCGTCGTTGACCTTCACGCGGCCCTCCTTGATCAGGTCGTCGGAGCCGCGCCGGGAGGCGATTCCGGCCCTCGCGAGATAGGCGTTCAGGCGCACGGCGTCATATATTCGCGGGATGGCGCACTACGTCACGCTCATGCGCTTCACGACCCAGGGATTCGCGGGTCTCCCGAAGTGGCGCGAGCGGATCGAGGAAGGCGAGCGGGTGATCACCGAGGCCGGCGGCAAGATGGTCGGCGTGTACGTCACGCTGGGACGTTATGACGTCGTGGAGATCTTCGAGGCGCCCGACGACGACGTCGCGATCGAGATCCTCATGAAGCTGAATCGGTACGGCGCGGAGCACACGGAGACGCTACGTGCCTTCACGCGCACCGAGGCGGAGGAGATCGTGCGCAAGCTGTGAGCGGGTACTCGTTCACCACCCTGGAGGAGCTCGGCGACGACTACGGCTTCAGGAAGGTGCGGCGTGCGCTCGGCGTGACGGCGTTCGGCGTAAACGCGGTCGTCATGCCGCCCGGATTCCCGGGTTTCCATCATTGGCACGACACTCAGGACGAGCTCTACTTCGTGCACCGCGGCCGCGCGCGCGTCGAGATCGGCGACGAGGTTCACGAGCTCGGCGAGGGCGGGCTGCTGCACGTCGAGTCGACGACGCGGCGGATCGTCTCGAACGCGAGCGATTCCGAAGACCTCGTGCTGCTCGTCGTCGGCGGCAAGGACGGGTACGTCGAGCGCGACGGGCATCTCGTCGATCCCGAGCGCGACCTGGCTCGAAGGCAGGCTTTTGGCAGCAGCTAGCGGCCCGTCGGTCGAAGATCTCGAGCACTCGCGGTACTTCCTGACGGAATGGATGCCGCCGCTCCTGCGGGAGACCGCCGAGCACTCGCCGCCGCGCGTCTTGGCAGATCTCGGCGCGGGCGACGGCGGGACGCTCTGGCCGCTCGACCGCGCAGGCCTTGTCGGCGACACGATCTACGCGGTCGACATCTCCGCGGAACACGTCGCACTCTGCGAGCGGCTCTCCCAGAAGGTAAAAGGCATCGTCTCCGACGTCGCGCACGTGGAGGCATTGCCGGACAAGTCCGTCGACGCGGTCATCTCGTCACAGGTGATCGAGCACCTCCCAGACGACCGCGTGCTGGCGCCGGAGATCGCGAGGCTGCTGCGACCGGGCGGCTGGTTCTACGTCGCAAGCGTGATCCGGGGGCCGCACGCGTTCTGGCTGTACAAGGGCAAGCCGCCGGCGCCGGAGCGGTGGCAGCTCGATCCGACCCACATGCGCGAGTACGAATCGGAGGAGCACTTCCGTTCGGTGCTCGCGCACCCGGAGCTCGAGCTCGACGTCGTGCGCTCGTCGCAGCTGAAGTTCCCGCTCAGCGACTTCGTGTTCCGCGTCGCCGCACTGGCGCGGCTAGTGCCGCGGGCGAAGCTGCCGGAGCTGTATCTGAACCTCCCGCCGTGGGTCGCAAAGGCGCGCCGCGCGGTGGGCGTGCCGATTCCCGGCTACCGCTGGGTCGAAGCGACAGGTCGCAGGCGCACGTCTTGAACCGACATGTGCCAGGGACAGTCCCTGGCACATGTCCCTCCGATGGGGGACTCGACGGCACAGGGCCCGAGCCATGATCAGTCGCGGTCGTCCGAGAAAGGGGTCAGCTTGGTTCTCCGCCGTTTCGTCCAGCTTCTGTTCATCGTGCTCGCCCTCGGACTCGTCTCGAGTGCCGGAGCTACATCCCTTGATGAACCGAGCATCGAGATCTACTCACCGAGCGCTGACGGCGTCTACTTCCCGGGGCGCGACACACCCGTCTACTACGTCTGCTCTTCCGCGGTGACATACATCGTCAGCTGCGACGGCGACCTTCCCTTGTTCGCACCGATCGATGTCTCGACGGCCGGACAGCACACCTTCACGGTCCGCGCCGTCGACTTCGAGGGCCGGACCGCGACCAAGACGGTGACCTACGAAGTCCTCGACCTCACTCCGCCCACGATCGACCTGCGAACTCCGGCCGACGGCGCAACGTACGACCTCGAGTCGAACCTCACGATTGACTACTCCTGCAGCGATCCAGGCGGCAGCGGTATCGGCTTTTGCCAGGGCGATCTCCCTAGCGGTGCACCTCTCGATACGAGCAACGCCGGCACGCACCGATTCAACGTTACGGCCGTCGACAACGCCGGCCACGTCACCCAGACGAACGCGACGTACACGATCGTCGACCGCCGGCCTCCGCGAATCGAGATTCAATCGCCGCTCGCTGACCATGAGTATCCGCAGGGCAGCTATCTGTCGGCGAACTACTACTGCTGGAGCCCCGGTGGCGTGAAGATCCTGTCGTGCGACGGAACGCTGCGGAACGGCGCGACGATCGACACGAGCGGCATCGGGCCGCAGACGTTTACGGTCACTGCTCTGGACAAGAACGGGAACTCGACGACGAAGAGCGCGGCCTACAAGGTGATCTACGACTTCCGAGGATTCGACGCGCCCGTCGACACCGGCGGCAACCTCTACGGCGTCAAGGCCGGTGACAACATCACCCTCAAGTTCACGCTCCACGGGAACCAGGGCCCCAACGTGATCACGGGTAGGACCTGGCAACAGGCATCCTGCGGGGACTGGACTCCGACGGGCGCACGCACTCCGACGGATGGGCGGCTGACCTACACACCCTCCATCGACCGCTACAAGGACATCGTCCCCTCGAGCTCCAGCTTCAAGGGAAGCTGTGGCCTTCTTCGGCTCGACTTCGCCGACGGCACGCTCCCGGAGGTGCGCGTCAACTTCAAGTAAGAGTCAGGCGCTGCGCTGCTCGGCGACCGCGTGCAGGCGCTCACGCAGATCGTCGACGTCGCCCGGAAGGTCGTCCAGGCGCGGCAGCTGCGACAGGCTCTCGAGCCCGAAGACTCGCTCGAACATCGGCGTCGTCTTGTACTTCACCGCGCCGCCGTGGGCGCCGTCCTCGCGGCCCGCTTCGGTGATCAGGCCACGCTCGGTCAAGCCGGCGACGGCGGAGTCTGCGGCAACCCCGCGGATCCTGGCGATCTCCGGCCGTGTGACCGGCCCCAGGTACGCGATGATCGCGAGCGTCTCGAGCGCAGCCTGCGAGAGGCCGCGCTGCACCGGACGCTCGAACAGCCGGCCACAGGCCTCGGCCGCCGCACGCGAGGCACGGAAGGCCCAGCCTCCCGCCACCGACTCGAGCACGATGCCGCTGCGACCCTCGTGGTAGCGCTCCGCGAGCAGCCCGAGCGCCATCTCGACGCGCTCCTGGTCGTCCTCCGTCGCGGCCGTGAGCTCCTCCACCGGGAGTGGCGCATTGGCGACGACGAGCAGCGCCTCGAGCGTCCGCGCGAGCTGGTCGAGCGGATTGGCAGTGACTAGGCGGAGCGGGCGTTCCACGCGTGGGTCCTTTCGTTCACAGCGGCTCTTTCCTCCCCCAACCTACTAACACGGATGGGCGCAAAAGGTGCCGCCTGACTGATGGAAATCTCGTTGGCTCGGCGCAGCTCTAGGAGCGCGAGAAACGCAACCGCCTGCTCGGCTCGCGACAGGCCGTCGAGCTCCGAATCGAAGTCGAAGCGCGTCCGCCGCGTCAGCAACGCGCGGAACCGCTCGAGGAACTGCGCGACCGGCGGGAATCGCAGCTCCATATGCGCGAGCGACACCGTCGGCGGCTCCGCGGCAAGGAGCCGTACGACGTTCGCCAGCGATTCGGGATCCTGTTGCGCGAGCCGTCGCTCCGGCTGCGGCGCCATCGGCGCGGGGCCGACCCGGAAGAACCGGTCCCGCTCGGTCGACAGCCGCTCGGCGAGCCAGCCGGCCGCTTCCTTCATCCGCCGGTATTCAGCGAGGCGGCGCGCCAGCTCCTCGGCGGCCTCCTCGGGCTCGAGATCCGCCAGCTCGGCCGCCTCGTCCTCGAAAAGCCCGCGGGCCTTCAGCTCGAGCAACGCGGCCACGAGGACGAGGAACTCGCCGCAGGCATCCAGATCCAGGGCTTCGCGCTCCGCCAGCCGCTCGAGGAACCGCACGACGATGCCGGCGACATCCACGTCCGCAAGGTCGACTTCCTCCTTGAGGACGAGCGTCAAGAGCAGGTCGAAGGGGCCTTCGAAGGCGTCCAGATCCAGGTCGAGCTCGCGCACGATCATGAGCGGAACCTAGCGCCCGGTGCGGACGCGGCCCTTGGGGACGGCCATCGCCGGCCCCGGTGCGACCTTGGATGCCCGCGGCCGATCCTCGCCGCTCGGTGCCCGGATGAACTGCCACCAGATGAAGAACCCGAGCGAGAGCACGAACCCGACGATCGACACCCAGGCGTTCAAGCGCAGGCCATAAAACTCGTGCGCAGGTCGATCCGCAACAGCTCCTCGAAGAAGCGACCGAAGCAGTAGTAGGCGACGTAGAGGGCGAACAAGCCCGGCCTGCGGATCTTGAAGCGCCTGTCGATCCACAGCAGGATCGCGACGCCGATCAGGTCGTAGGTCAGCTCGTAGAGGAACGTCGGGTGGAACGTGTTGTGGTCGAAGTACCCCTCGGGCCGGTGCTGCGGGTCGATCTTCAGGCCCCACGGCAGGTCGGTCGGCTTGCCGAAGAGCTCCTGGTTGAACCAGTTCCCAATTCTTCCGATCCCCTGCGCGAGCAGGAGTCCCGGCGCGACTGCGTCCATGAAGAGCCGAACGCTCTGGCCCGAGCGATGGACGACCCAGGCGCCGGCGAGCACTCCGAAGAGGATTCCGCCCCAGACCCCGAGCCCGCCCTGCCACACGGCGAACGGGCCCCACCACTTGTCGGGCACCTCGCTCCAGCTCGTGACGTCGTGGTAAAGGCGCGCGCCCACGATCCCGGCGGCGACGCCCCAGACTGCGACCCGGAAGACGAGATCCCAGTCGCCGCCCCACTTCACCCAGCGGTAACCGGTCAGCGTGAGAGAGGCCGCGATCGCCAGCAGCAGCATCAGGCCGTACATGTGAATCGTCAGCGGGCCGAGGTCGATCGTGCCGCTCGAGGGCGACGGGATGAAGGCAAGGAAGTTCACCGGCACAAGATTCTGCCGGTAGCCGCCTTGCCCTGCCTGTTAGAGCAGGATCTTCAGCGCGAGCTCCGGCTGACAGCCGGAAGCAAGGAGGTCGATCGCGTGGTGGAGATCGACGTCGTAGCGCCGCGCGAGCTCGGCCGCCGCCTGAGCCCCGTAGCCGGCCATTTCGAGCTGTTCCGCCCGCCAGCCCTCCACGACCTCGGTCTCGTCGCGAATCTCGGTGTCTGCCGCAGTCATCACCCTTGTCTATTCGGATGAAGTGGCGGCTCGGTTCTCCCCTTACTGGGTGATATCTCGGGCGAGTTTCTGCATCTGGCCCTTGGTCAGGTCGCCCTCGAGGCGGAACGTGCGGTCGCCCTCGACCCAGAGGAGGACGTTCCCGGCGAGGCGGGACACCCGCTGGAACGTTGCCAAGCCCGCCTGCCAGATCAGGACGTGCCTGCCTCCCTCGATCCAGAGGCTGTTCGAGCCGATTTCTGCGGGCTCGACCCGCGTCTCGGGCGTGACGAACTTCTTCGTGATCGCGGCCTGGTCGCCGCCCATTTCGGCGAG
>DATHGN010000105.1:0-10360 GCA_035317565.1 Gaiellaceae bacterium | reverse complement strand
GGTGAATGCCTCCATCGAGGGTTCGAATCCCTCCTTCTCCGCTTCGCAGCACGGAGAGGTGTCCGAGTGGCCTAAGGAGCGCGACTGGAAATCGCGTACGTGCTGAAAGGTGCGTCGCGGGTTCAAATCCCGCCCTCTCCGTAACGCGTGGGGGAAACCATGTTTCCCCCACGAGCCCCCTTCTTCGGGCGAGGCGGCGCGATGTGAGCGCTACAGCGTGAGCGCGGTCACGCCTCCGCGCGGCGGGATGTAGTCGAACCGAAGAGGTCAAATCTTCTGGCGCAGAAGGCGCGTTGTCCCTGAGGGTCTCGCGCAATAGAGGAACGGAGACGAGGAGCCAGCTCCAGGAGCGCGAAGGCCACACCGCCCAGGGTTCCCTTCGAAGCTGCGCTTCTCCCCTGGCGGCTCGAAGCTGCGGCGTGGGTCGCAGACGTCGCGCCCTGGGCACCAACCGCGTCGTGGGCAAAAGGCACTACGCCGCCGGCACCTCCTTCGGCTATCTGGAAGTCTTAGACGCCTGGCCGCGGAAAACTCATCGCAGAAGGTGAACCTCTTCGAGGACTTCACGGGCCGACTGGACATCGGCGGGTTGTTGGGATCCGCCGAGACCGCGATGTACCTCTACGACGTCGACCCGGGCGATTCGTTCCCGTACCACTACGAGTACGTCGAGGAGTGGTTGCTCGTGCTCGAGGGCGTGGTCGCCGTACGTACTCCTGAGGGTGAGCGTGAGCTCCAACGCGGCGATCTCGTCCGGTATCCGCTCGGCCCAGAAGGTGCGCACCAGATTGCGAATCGCAGTGACACGACCGCGAGAGTGCTGCTGTTCTCGAAGGCGGTGGTTCCGGCGGTCTCCGTCTATCCGGACACCGACACGATCGGCGTCTGGCCCGACGACGACACCGAGTACTACTTCAAGCGCGACACCGCCGTCTCCAGAGACGGCGATTGACAGCGTCGACTTCAGAGTGAGGGAGGTGAGTGATGTTCAAGTGGCTGCAATCGCGCCGAGGAAGGCGCAATCCGGACGTGGTGAGTGAGCCGCGCGAGGTCGAACGCGATTCGGGCGAAGAGGAATACGAGTCGCAGGAGGAGGACGAGCGCGAAGTCGGGCCATCAGGAATGACGAGGATGAAGACCGACGGAATTTGACCGGGGCATTGTCCGAAAAGGCCGTTCGCCCCAGCGGCATCGACAACGATGGCCAGCCACGGCACGAGCGACGCCTCGGACCGTCGAAATTGAATGTGTTGGCACTCGATCTTCACGGGGGATGACGGTGAACGCAACAGACCACCACAGCAAGTACCTGGTCAAAGCGGTGGCCGCATTGACGCCCGAAGGGCGCAAGCGGGTCGACGAACTTCTTGACGAGCTCGCCATCGCCGGGCGAAGCCGCGAGTGGGTCGTCCGCTTCGCGATGGCCCGTGAGGCCGAAGTCGAGGCGGGTCGAACGGACACCTCGCAGGCCGACGAGCCGGGTGAGAGGCTCAATGAGGAGGAGCTCGACGGCCTGACCGCCGGCTTCATGAGGATCCGCGATCAAGAACCCCTCGACGACGTCGGCGACTGGGCAAACGCGGTCCTGGCCCTACTAGCGGACGAGCGCGCGCTTTCGAACACATCTTGAAGCAGATCGATAAGCGGAGGGGGAGGGATTTGAACCCTCGTCGGACCCAAGAGCCCGAAACGGTTTTCGAGACCGCCGCATTCGACCGCTCTGCCACCCCTCCGCGGGTACGCAAGGGTAGCGCCCGCCCTCTCCGGGCGCCTGGGTACGCTCGTCCGGTGCCGGAGCCGGTGAACGTCTGGGATTTCGAGCAGCTCGCTGAAGAGAAGCTCGACGCGAACGCGCACGCGTACTTCGCGGGCGGCGCCGGGGACGAGGTCACGCTGCGGGACAACCTGGCCGCGTTCGAGCGGCGCAAACTGCGGCCCCGCGTGCTCGTGGACGTTCAGTCCGTGTCGACGGCAACCACCGTCCTCGGGACAGAGATTGCCTTGCCGATCCTGATCGCCCCGCTTGCAATGCAACGCATGGCACACCCCGACGGAGAGCTCGCGACCGCGCGAGCTGCGGCGGCGGCGCGAACGATCATGTGCCTCTCGACCGCGGCGACGACGCGACCGGAAGAAGTTGCGGCTGCGACGCCGGGCGCGGCACGCTGGTTCCAGGTCTACGTCTTCGGCGACCGCTCGCAAACCGAGGAGCTGATCGCAGAAGCGGTGGAGAACGACTTCTCCGCGCTCGTGCTCACGGTCGACGCGCCGTACCTCGGCCGCCGCGAGCGCGACATCCGCATCGACTTCAAGATTCCCGAGCACCTTACGGTCGTCGGCGACATCTTTTCCGCGAAGTTCGACGCCGGTCTCAGCTGGCGCGACCTCGAGTGGCTCGCCGGCTACGGCCTCCCGGTCATCGTCAAGGGGATCCTCACTGCCGAGGACGCGAAGCTCGCATGCGAGCATGGTGCCGCTGCAGTCGTCGTCTCGAACCACGGTGGACGGCAGCTCGACGGCGTGCAAGCGTCGCTCGACGCACTCGAAGAAGTTGTTACGGCAGTCGATGGGCGCGCCGAGGTGCTGCTCGACGGCGGTGTCCGCCGCGGCACCGACGTTCTGAAGGCCCTCGCACTAGGCGCGCAAGCCGTGCTGATCGGCCGCGCGATGCTCTGGGGCCTCGCTGTTGACGGAGAGCAGGGCGTGACCCGTGTCCTCGAGTTGCTGCGTAAAGAGGTCGAGCTCGGATTGGCGCTTCTCGGCTGCGCGTCACCCGCCGACGTCAGCCGTGCTCACGTGACCTAGTCGTGCACGCGGGCGATCAGCTCGCCGCGGCGCATGACTCGCACCGCATTGCCCGCAAGCCGCACCTCGTAGCCCGCGTCGCTCGGGAACAGCACCTTGTCGCCGGGCTCGACTCCGTTCACTTCGCTCCCGATCGCCGTGAGAACTCCCGTGCGACAGTCGGCCTCTGCGGACGCCGGGAGGATGAGCCCGAGGTTCGTTTCCGACTCCTCGTCGGACGGCTGGACGACGACGAAGTCGTCCAGGGGCTCGAGGGACAGATCGATGCGTCGCGTGTCCGGCTCCTGCATGGCCGTAACGCTACAGCCGGCCGGCTTCGATGATGCGCTGGAGGAACTGCTGCGTCCGCGGCTCCTTCGGCTCGGTGAGGATCTGCTCCGGCGGGCCCTGCTCCAGGATCACGCCCTCGTCGAGAAAACAGATCCGGTCCGCGATGTCCCGCGCGAAGCCCATCTCGTGGGTCGCGATCAGCATCGTCATGCCGCCCGCGGCCAGTTCGCGGATCACCTCGAGCACCTCGGCGACGAGCTCGGGATCGAGGGCGCTCGTCACCTCGTCGAGCAGCATCAGGTCGGGGCGCATCGCCAGCGCCCTCACGATTGCGACCCGCTGCTGCTGGCCACCGGAGAGACTGTCCGGGTAGTCGTTCCGCTTGTCCGCGAGCCCGAAGCGCTCGAGGAGCTGCGTCGCCTCTGCCTCCGCCTGCGCGCGGGGGACGCGCAGCGCAAGGGTCGGCGCGAGCGTCACGTTGCGGAGGACGCTCATGTGCGGGAAGAGGTTGTACGCCTGGAAGACGATGCCGATCCGCCGGCGGATGCGGTTCACGTTGACACCGGGAGCCGTGATCTCCTCGCCCTCGACGAGGATCCGGCCCTGGTCGATCGGCTCCAGCAGGTTCACGCAGCGCAGTAGCGTCGACTTTCCTGAACCGGACGCGCCGATCAGACACACGACTTCATGCTCGGCGACGGCGAGATCGACGCCACGCAGGACCTCGAGCGTTCCGAAGGACTTGTGGAGACCGTCGACGACGAGTGCCTCGCTCATCAGACTCCGGTCGCCTGCCGTCTGCGGCGATCGCGGAGCACGAGCCAGTCAGTGAAGCGCGCCAGCGGAATCGTCAGAGCGACGAAGAGAACGGCCGCCGCCACGAACGGCGTGTAGTTGAACGTCGCCGCAGCGTCGATCTGGGACTGCTTGAAAGCCTCGACCGAGCCGAGGAACCCGACGAGTGCCGTGTCCTTCTGCAGGCCGATGAAGTCGTTCAGGAGCGGCGGGATCACGCGTCGCACGGCCTGAGGCAGGACAACCTTTTGCAGAGACTGCCAGTGCGTCAGCCCGAGCGAGCGCGCCGCGGCGTCCTGGCTCGGGTGCACCGATTCGATCCCGGCCCGGTAGACCTCCGAGACGTACGCGGTGTAGACGAGTACGAGCGCGACGATTCCCCAGAACGTCGTCGACAGCGGCACCCAGCTGAGCTGCAGTGCCGGAGCGCCGAATCCGAGCAGGGCGATCACGAGGATCGTCGGCACGCCGCGAAAGAAGTCCGCGTAAGCGATGCCGAGCACGCGCATCGGGAAGAACACCGGCCCGGGCAGGCTCCGAATGACAGCCAGCGCAAGCGCGAGCACGAGGATGAACGCCTCGGAGATCAAGAAGATCTTCACGTTCAGCAGGAACGCCCGGGCGATCTCCGGCATCGAATCCTTGAACTCCTGCCAGTTGAAGAACGTTCGCCTGACCTCGGGCCACCCGGGTGCGTGCGTGATCGCGAGGGCGAGCACCGTGAAGAAGACGATGGTGCTGAGCACGGCAATCGTGACGCCGCGACGGCCTTCGCCGCCTGCAGTCACGCTGCCGAGGATCTTCGAGCCGCGGGTCGCGTTCAGACGGCTATTTCAGCACGGGCGCGTCAGCCTGGAGCCATTTGGCCTGCAGGCTCTTCAGCGTGCCGTCGGCGCGGAGCTGCGCCAGCGCGTCGTTGACGCAGCTGACGAGCGAGTTGCCCTTCTCGAAGACCATGCCGAAATGCTCGGGCGTCCCGACCGTCGGGAACTGGCCGAGAATCTTGCCGTTCGGTACCTGCACCGCCGTCACGTAGAAAGCGGTCGGCAGATCGACGACGAGGCCGTCGATCTGCTTGTTCTTCAACGCAGCGACCGCGGCGTCGTTCGTGTCGAACACGGATGGTTGCTTGGACGGCTTGATGTTGTTGACGATGTAGTCGTAGCTGGTCGTACCGAGCTGAGCCGCGAACTTGTACGGCTTCAGAGCGGCGATCGACGTCGCGCTCGCGATCTTCGTTCCCTTGACGACGACGAGGGCCTGGTTGACGTCGTAGTAGGAGTCGCTGAAGTCGACCGCTTTCGCCCGCGCGGGCTTGTACGAGATCTGGTTGATGTCGAAGTCGAACTTCTTCGGCCCCGGTGCGAACGCCGTGTTGAAGGGGACGACGATCCATTTCACCTCGCTCTTGGCGAAGCCGAGCTTCTTGGCGACCGCGTAGGTCACGGCGCTCTCGTAGCCCTGGCCGGAATACGGATCGCTGACCTTCCACGGCGCCTTCTCGTTGCCGCCGAACCACGGCGGGAACGCCGGGTTGTCCGTCCCCGCGGTCAGTTGACCGGAATTGACCAGGTTCAGGTCCGACTTCTTGCAGGAGGCCGCAGCAGCCGTTCCGGTGGTGTCCGACGAAGCCTTGTTGCTCGACCCGCCGCAGCCGGCGGCCAGGATCGAGAGCAGAACGACGACAACGATCGCGGGGGCTCGGCGCACGGAGGCGACCCTAACACGCCGATACTTCAGCCCATGCGGGTTGGCCGCCATGACGTTTCCATAACGAACCCGGACAAGATCTTCTTCCCGGCGCCCGGTCTGACGAAGGGCGATCTCGTCCAGTACTACGTCGATCTCGCCGAGTGTGCGCTCCCGCATCTGCGGCGCCGGCCCTTCCACATGGTTCGCTACCCAAACGGCGTGGAGGGCGACTTCTTCCACCAGAAGCGAGTGCCCTCACACCCGGAGTACGTCGGAGAGCAGTACGTGAAGTTCCCGAGCGGCCACTCGACCGTCTTCGCCGTGATCGACAACGCGGCCGCGCTGGCGTGGGTCGCCAACCTCGGCTGTATCGAGCTGCACACCTGGCACTCGCGCGTCGAGGACATCGAGCGGCCCGACTATCTGCTGATCGACCTCGACCCCACGACCGACGGGCAGTGGCCCTACGTCCGCGAGATCGCGCTCGTCGTGCGCGACGTGATGGAGGAGCTCGGCCTCGCTGCCTTTCCGAAGACGTCGGGAGCGACCGGTCTTCACATCCTCGCGCCGATCAAGCCCGAAGTGTTGTTCCCCGAAGTCCGGCGCTTAGCGAAGGCGCTCGCGGAGGAGGTCGAGCGACGGGTCGGGGACCAGGAGATCGCGACCACGACCTGGCGGGTCGCCGACCGGCGCGGCGTGTTCGTTGACTTCGGCCAAAACACGCGCGACCGGACGATCGCGACCGCATACTCCGTCCGCCCGGCGGCGGACGCGCGCGTCTCCGCGCCGCTTCGCTGGGACGAGGTCGCGACAGTCGAGCCTTCCGACTTCACCGTCGAGACGATGCGCGATCGCGTCGCGGAGGTGGGGGATCTCACGGCGGACATGTGGCGGCGCAAGGTGTCGCTCGTGCCGCGCTTCCCGAAGCTCGGCCTCGACGAGCCCGTTTCGCTCTCCGGCTGACTAGCTCGCCAGAAGACTCTCGAAGGTCGGGTCGTCCTTGCGGCGCGCCGGCCTGACCTCGCGCCAAGTGCACTGGTCGGGATCCTTGTCGTCGCGGAAGCGGATGAAGCGCGATCCGTGACGGAACCGGTTGCCCTGCACCTTGTCGTAGCGCACCTCGGCAACGAGCTCGGGCCGCACGGCCGACTCTTGCAGCTCACCCGTGCCCCAGCGGTTGGGCTCGGAGAAGCCGCGGTCCGGCGCGTCCTTCAGCAGCGGCTCGATCCGTTCGAAGATCTCCTTGTGCTTGCTCGCTGCGACGGCGGCCGACCCGACGTAGTCGAGCTTCTTCTCCTCGTTGTAGAGGCCGAGGAGAAGCGTCGCGATCCGCGTCGGCTTCTCTTTCCAGCGCACGCCGACGATCACGCAGTCCGCCGTCTTGTGCGGCTTCACCTTGAGAACGCCGTCGCGTGAGCCCGGGAGGTACGGAAGACCGAGCTTCTTCGCGATCACGCCGTCGAGACCGGCAGCCTCGAAGCTGTCGAGCCACTTCTGTGCGTCGTTTGCATCGTTCGTCGTCGGGGAGAGGTGGAAGCCATCGGCGACTCGCTCGAGCTCGGCTCGCCGCTGCTCGAGGGGCTGCTCGTGGATCGGCTTGCCGTCCCAGAGCAGGAGGTCGAAGACGATGAAGTCGGCCGGGATCTCCGCCGACAGCTTGCGCACGCGCGACTCCGCCGGATGCAGGCGCATCTGCATGGAGTCGAAGTCGAGGACGCCGTCGCGTGCGATCACGATCTCGCCGTCCAGGGCGGAGTGGGGCGGCAAGAGGTCCCCCAGGGGACGCAGCTCGGGGAAGTAGCGAAGCAGGGGTCGGCCGTTACGAGACCAGAGCGCAAGCTCGTCACCGTCGTTCTCCAGCACACCGCGGAAACCGTCCCATTTCGGCTCGAACTGCCAGCCGTCCGTGTCTGGAAGCTCTTTGACGAGCTGAGCTTCCATCGGTGGAAAGGGCACGCTTGGTCCGGGCACCGGGCGGAACCCTACTGACGCTAGGTCCGACTATGAGGACAGGTCCGAGGGACTGTCCCTCGGACCTGTCGTTTCGGATCAGTTCAACCAGGGAGCGAGGAAGCCCTCGATCTCCCGGCAGCCGCGAGGTCGTTCGAGCCGGGCCTTGACGGCTTTGTGCTCCACGACGACCAGCGTCGGCACGGTCTCGATTTTGAAGCGCTCGAGCAGATCCGGGCGCTCCTCCTCGGCGACCAGCACCACGTTGAACGTCCCGTGGTTGCGTCGCCGCTGGAGCACCTGCGCCAGGAAGCCCTCGACCCGCCGGCAGTTGCCCGACAGCGCCGAGTGGAAGAAGACGAGGCGGGGTCGCTCGCCTAAGGTGGCTTCGGCCACTGACATGTCGCACCTCCAAGTAGTTCTGAAGGGCGAGGACTTGGCCCTTAGCTAGGAACGAGTCGATTTCTGCCCCGAACCTACGGATTCGTAACCTCCCGGCGCGACCTGCTGTCTAAGCTCACGCGATGAGGAGGGTCGCCGTCACAGGTCTCGGCGCGGTCACACCGCTCGGAAACGACGTGGCGTCCACCTGGCGCGCGGCGACCGCAGGGGAGAGCGGCATCGACTGGATCCGCTCCTTCGACCCCGGTGACGCCCCGGTGCGCGTCGCGGCCGAGGTCAAGGACTTCGACGCGAGCCAGGTCGCCTCGCCGAAGGAGGTGCGAAAGCTCGAGCGGAACGTGCTGCTCGCCCTCGGCGCAGCACGGGAGGCACTGCGCGACTCCGGTCTGAACGGCTTCGACCCGGCGCGGGTCGGCATCGTGTTCGGCACGGCAATCGGCGGTGTCAGCGGGATCCTCGACCAGGAGGAGATCCGCCTCAGTCGCGGGCCGGAACGGGTGTCGCCGAACTTCCTGCCGAATGTCCTCGTCGATTCCGCGAGCGGCCAGCTTGCAATCTCGCTGGGGGTCAAGGGGCCGAACTACGCGGTGGTCTCTGCCTGCGCAACCGGGTCACACGCGATCGGAGAGGCGGCCGAGCTGATCAAGCGGGGAGACGCCGACGCCGTGCTGGCCGGCGGGGGAGAGGCGTGCATGCACCCGCTGATCCTCGCCGGCTTCACCGCCATGCGCGGGCTCGCAGTCGAGAACGACGACCCGCCGCTTGCCTCGCGTCCGTTCGATGCGACGCGGGCGGGATTCGTGATGGGAGAGGGGGCGTGCGTCTTCCTCCTCGAGGATCTCGAGGCGGCCCAGGCCCGTGGCGCACGCGTCTACGCGGAGGTGCTCGGCTACGGCGCGTCTAACGACGCCCATCACATGGCGCAGCCCGAGCCGGAGGCGACCGGTGTCGCGGACATGATGCGCGCCGCGCTGCAGCGTTCCGGCGTCGAGCCGGAGCGGGTCGGCTACATCAACGCGCACGGAACCTCGACGCCGCTGGGAGACCTTGCCGAGACAAAGGCGATCAAGGCGGTCTTCGGCGACCATGCCTACCAGCTTGCCGTCTCCTCGACGAAATCGATGATGGGCCACACCTTCGGCGCGGCGGGGGCGATCGAGGCAATGATGTGCGCGCTGGCGCTGCACGAAGGAGTGATCCCACCCACGATCAACTATCGTCATCCCGACCCGGACTGCGACCTGGACTACGTGCCGAACGAGGCACGTCGCGTGCAGGTTGACGTCGCACTCTCGAACGCGATGGGCCTCGGCGGTCACAACGGCTGCGTCCTGCTGGGGCGGGTCGAATGAGCTTCATCGTCGACCCTCGCGTCGAGCAATACGCCGCGGAGCACACCTCTCCCGACGGCGAGCTGTTCGAACGCCTCGCGGCCGAGACGCACGAGAAGACCACCGCGCCGCAGATGATGGTCGGTCGCCTCGAGGGGCGCTTCCTCGGCACGCTCGTCCGAACACTGCGTGCGAGGCGCGTGCTCGAGCTCGGCACGTTCACCGGGTACTCGTCGATCTCGATGGCGCTCGCCCTGCCGACGGGCGGGCGTGTCATCACCTGCGACGTCAACGAGGAGACGACCGCGATCGCGCGCCGGTACGCCGAGGAGGCCGGCGTCGCGGACCGAATCGACTACCGGCTCGGCCCGGGGCTCGAAACGATCGCGCAGCTCGACGGTCCGTTCGACCTCGTTTTCATCGACGCGGACAAGCCGAACTATCTGAACTACTACGAGGCGACGCTGCCGCTGCTTGCCGACGGGGGCCTGATGGTCGTCGACAACACCCTCTGGTCCGGTCGTGTCGTCGAGGAGGACGATGACGAGAACACGCGGGCGATCAAGGAATTCAACGACCACGTGATCAACGACCAGCGCGTCGAGAACGTGCTGCTGACGGTCCGGGACGGGATGAATCTCGTCTGGCGGGCATGAGATGATCCGCTCCTGACCGCCATGGCGACAGAACAGCAACGTGGCCCGGTCGGGCAGACCCGCTCGATCGGTCTCTCGATTCTCTGGGCGATCCTGACCCTCGGCATCTATACGTTCGTCTGGACGTACAAGACGCAGGAAGAGATCAAGCGCTACTCCGGCAACGGCGTCGGCGGCGTGATCGGGCTCGTGATCTACATCCTGATCTCACCGGTGACGTTCTTCATCGTCCCCTCAGAGGTCCGTTACATGTACGAGGACCTCGACGGACAGAAGAGCCCCGTGCGCGGCCTGCTCGGTCTCTGGTTCCTGCTCCCACTGATCGGGCACATCGTCTGGTTCGTCAAGGTGCAGGGCGCGCTCAACCGCTACTGGGAATCGAAGGGCGCTCCGCCTCCTTAACGACTTCCGGATTGAGCTCCTTGATCGAATCCAGAACGACGGCCAGCGCGAGGACGT
>DATHGN010000104.1:0-23661 GCA_035317565.1 Gaiellaceae bacterium | reverse complement strand
CCGCGTCGTGCCGGCCTGGACAATCTGATCACCATGGTGAACCTTTGCGCGTCCAGGCGCTCAGGCGACCAAACGCCTTTGCCTCAGCGGTCGATGGTGGACATGTTGGCCTCGTTGTGGCGCTCGCCGGCGGCCGGGGCGAGATCGTTCAGCCGGGCGATCTGCTCTTCGTTCAGGTCGACGGCGTCGGCTGCCGTGTTCTCCTCGACGCGGGAAACCCGCTTGGTGCCGGGGATCGGGCCAATATCGTCGCCCTGCACGAGCAGCCAGGCCAAAGCAACTTGCGCCGGTGTGGCGCCGGCCTCGGAAGCGACGGCCTCGACCTCGTCGACGATGCGGAGGTTCCTTTCGAAGTTGCCCTCGGTGAAGCGCGGGTTGTTCTTGCGCCAGTCGTCGTCGGCGAGCTCCTCGGGGGAGCGGATCGTCCCGGTGAGGAAGCCGTGCCCGAGCGGCGAGTAGGGCACGAAGCCGATGCCCAGCTCTCGCAGCAGTGGTAGCAGCGCGGCCTCCGGATCGCGGGTCCACAGGGAGTACTCCGTCTGCAGCGCGGCGATCGGGTGCACGGCGTGGGCGCGGCGGATCGTTGCAGGCCCGGCCTCGGACAGGCCGATGTGCAGGACCTTTCCCTCGGCCACCAGTTCGGCGAGGGCGCCGACCGTGTCCTCGACGGGAGTGTTCGGGTCGACCCGGTGCTGGTAGTAGAGGTCGATGCGGTCGGTACCCAGCCGCTTCAGGGAGCCTTCGACCGCGGTCCGAATGTTCGCCGGGCTGCTGTCGAGCACTCCGGGGCCACCGTCGGCGTGGGAGACGAAGCCGAACTTCGTCGCGAGCACGACGCCATCGCGGCGTCCCTTGAGGGCGCGGCCGACGAGTTCCTCGTTCGTGTAAGGACCGTAGATCTCGGCAGTGTCGATGTGGGTGACGCCTAGGTCGAGTGCTCGCTGGATCGTGCGGATCGACTCGGCGTCGGTGCTGGTCGGGTCGAGGTAGTAACCGGACATCGCCATCGTGCCGAGTCCGATGCGCGAGACATCAAGTCCGCCTAGCGAAATGTGCTTCATGACGACCTTCCTGTCGGATGGGGAGGCGGTGTGTTCGCGGCCTCTTGCTGTATCCAAGAAAGCACGGGAGAGCGCGACGTGAGAGATCCTGTTGATAGGGCTACTGCCAGGGTCCCCCAATGTCGGGGAGCGGCGTCTACGCTCATCTCGTGGACACGAAAAAGGAGATCCGAGACTTCCTGACGTCCCGCCGTGCCAGGATCACGCCCGAGCAGGCGGGGTTGGTCTCCTTCGGCAGTCGCCGGGTGCCCGGGCTCCGCCGCGAGGAGGTCGCCGTCCTAGCCGGAGTGAGCGTTCCGTACTACACCCGCCTGGAGCGCGGAGACATGAGCGGCGTCTCCCAGAGCGTGCTGGAGGCACTGGCGCGGGCGCTCGAGCTCGACGACGCCGAGCGCGCCCACCTCTTCGACCTCGCCCGCGCCGCGCAGCCGACGGGAGCGACGCCTCGTCGGCGCCAGGTCAAGCAGCGCGTCCGGCCCGAGGTCCATTGGACCCTCGACGCGATCACGGGCGCGGCCGCGTTTGTGGGCAATGCGCGTCTCGACATCCTCGCCGCCAACGAGCTCGGGCGTGCGCTGTTCTCCGAGCTATACGCCGCTCCCGCGCGGCCGGTCAACAACGCTCGCTTCGTGTTCCTCGATCCGCGAGCCGAGGCGTTCTACGGGGACTGGGAGCGCGTCGCCGGCGAGTGCGTCGCGATCCTGCGCTGGGCCGCGGGTCGTGACCCGCACGACCGCGACCTCTCAGACTTGGTCGGCGAGCTCGCAACACACAGCGAGGCGTTCCGCACCCGCTGGGCGGCGCACGACGTGCGCTTCCACAACACCGGTGTGAAGCGATTCCACCATCCCGTGGTTGGCGACCTCAGCCTGAGCTACAACCGGTTGGACCTCCCCGCGGATCACGGGCTGACGATCTTCACCTACGCCGCCGAGCCCGGTTCGCGCTCTGCGGAGGCGTTGAAGCTCCTCGGTAGCTGGGCGGCCACTGTCGACTCCGCTGAGTCGGCGCACGCGACCGACTAAAGCTGAGGCCGAGCGCGACACGCACTTGGCCTGGGTTGCGATCAGTGCGCCGAGGGCGACCTGCTCCCCGGACGACACGAGCACCACGCAGGGCTACTTCAGTCGGTCACGCAGGTGGTCACCGACGCGAAGCGAGTTCGCCATCGCGGTCAGAGCGGGGTTGACCGCGCCGATGCTCGGGAAGACGCTCGTGTCGACGACATAGAGGTTGTCGAGCTCGTGCGCACGGCAGTCGGCATTCACCACGGACGTCGCGGCGTCGGCGCCCATCCGACACGTGCCGGCCTGGTGTGCGACCCCCGCCACCGGGATCTCGTTCTTCATGTACGCGAACCGGTGGAACAGATGGCCGGGCTCCATGCGGAGCTTGGCGAGCATCGAATGAAGCTGCTTGTAGAGCTCCTGCTTCGGCTTTTCATTCGTCGCCGTGTAGGCGAGGGTGAGCTTGCCGTCACGGTCGACGGAGACCCGGTTCTCGGGCCGCGGCAGATCCTCGGTGGAGAGCCAGAAGTCGACCGCGTGCTTGGCGACCTCCTCCAGCGACCAGTGCGGTGCAAGCTTCGTCTCGCCCGGCTTTTCGCCGTGGAACATCGGCGCCTGTGACTTGCCGACCATCTGGATGTTCCCGAGCGGGTAGTCGTGGCCGTTGCCGGCGAAGTAGAAGTCGTTCAGCCCCAGCGTCTTCTGGAAGATCGTCGGGTTCTCGTCGCGCGAGAGCGCGAGCACGGCCTGGCTGTTGTGGAACATGTAGTTGCGACCGACCTGGTCGGAGCCGTTGGCGAGCCCGTTCGGGTGCTCGTCGGTCGCGGAGAGGAGCAGGAGCTTCGCCGTGTTGGCGGCACCGCCGGCGAGCACGACGACGTCGGCTTCGTAACGCTCGAGTTCGCCTTCGCGTTCGACGACGACTGCGCTCAGGGCTGTCCCGCCCGGCTCGGTCTCGAGCCTGACTGCCTTCGCGTTCGTCAGCAGCTCGACGTTCGGATGCTCGAGAGCCGGCCGAACGCCGAACACGTCGGCGTCTGACTTGCCGTGGACGGCGCACGGGAACCCGTCGCAGTTCTGGCAGCGGACGCAGGCGCTGTAGGGCATGTTCGGCTCGTTCAGCCGGATACCGCAGGGAGCGTGGAACGGGTGGTAGCCCGCCGCCTCGAGATCGTCGGAGAGCTGCTGGATCCGCGGTTCGTGCGAGACGGCAGGAAATGGGTATGGCGCGCTGGCATACGACTCGGTGGGATCCTTGCCGTGCTCGCCGTGGACCTCGTACAGCTGCTCGGCCTTCGAGTAATAGGGCTCGAGTTCGTCGTAGGAGATCGGCCAGGCCGGCGAGATCCCATCGTGGTGCTGGAGGTCCTGGAAATCCTCCGCCCGCAGCCGATAGAGCGCCGCGCCGTAGAGCTTCGTGGCGCCGCCGACGAAGTAGTGGGTCTGCGGTTGGAACGGCTTCCCTTCGGAGTCGTACCAGGTGTCCTCGGAGACGTAGCGGTTGTCGACGAAGACGTCCTGCGCGAGCCAGTTGGAGGGTTCGCGGGGGAGCCAGTCGCCCCGCTCGAGCAGCAGGATTCGCTTCCCGGACGGTGCCAGGTGCCGCGCAAGAGTGCCGCCGCCTGCGCCGGTGCCGACGATGATGACGTCGTACGAATCCATCTCTAGACGTCCGCTTCCAACTCGGGGAGCATGATCCGGCCCGCGGCCTCCATCAGCGCGAGGTGCGAGAACGCCTGCGGGAAGTTGCCGAGATGGCGGCCGGTCGCGGCGTCGAACTCCTCGGCATAGAGACCGAGCGGAGAAGCGACGCGGAGCAGCCGTTCCATCAGATCGCGTGCCATCTGCAACTCGCCGACGATCGCAAGCGCCGAGACGAGCCAGAAGGAGCAGATCAAGAACGTCCCCTCCTTGCCCGAGAGGCCGTCGTCCGTCTCGTCGGTCTTGTACCGCAGGACGAAGCCGTCATCCGTCAGTTCTTCAGCGATCGCCAGCACGCTCGCCTTCAAGCGTGCGTCGTCGCCTGGGAGGAAGCCGAAGATCGCAGCAAGCAGCGTGGAAGCATCCAGTGCCTCGCTCCCGTAGCGCTGGCACAGGACGCCGCGGTTGTCGACGCCGTTCTCCAGGATGTCCTCGCGAATCTCGTCGGCGACCGCGGCCCACTTCTCCTGCGCGGCCCCATCACCTCGGATCTCGGCCAGCTTCGCGGCGCGATCGAGCGCGACCCAGCACATCAGCTTCGAAGAGACGTAGTGCTGCGGCTTGCCCCGCGCCTCCCAGATCCCCTGGTCGGTCTCGCGCCAGACCTTCGTCGCGCACTCGGCCTGGGTCTGTACGAGTGGCCAAAGGCGCCGCGGCAGCCGCTCGCTGCGGTGCGTGTGCAGCAAGATCGAGTCGAGCGCCGCGCCGAAGACATCGTTCTGCCGCTGGTCGAAGGCGCCGTTGCCCACTCGCACCGGACTGGCGCCTGCATAGCCGGTCATCTCGTCGCGCGTGGACTCCGTCAGGTCGCGGCGGCCGTCGATCCCATACATGATCTGCAAGGACCCGTCCTCCGTCGCCTCGACGTCGGCGACGAACTCCATGAACTCGTCGGCCTCCCAGTCGAGGTTGAGCATGTGGAGCGCCTGCAGCGTGAAGGTCGTGTCGCGAATCCAGGTGTAGCGGTAGTCCCAGTTCCGCTCGCCGCCGGGCGTCTCCGGCAGCGATGTCGTGAGCGCCGCCACCGTCGCTCCGGTCGGCATGTAGGTGAGTCCCTTGATCGTGAGCGCCGAGCGCTGGACGGGGCCCCGGAACCGATGGTCGGGGATTCGAGCTCGCCCGAGCCAGGCGCGCCAGAACCGCGTCGTGGCTGCGATCCGAGCGTTGGCTTCCTCGACATCCTGAGGCGAGACGAGACCCTCCTCCCACGAGAGGGAGCAGTAGGCCCGTTCGCCGGCCTCGAGCACGTGGCGTGCCCGAATCCGGTTCGCCTCGACCCCGAGCCCGAGGTTCGTTTGCAGGCGGATCGTCGTCCCGGCCCCGGTCGCATCAGCGGCGTGCCTGTCGTCGCCGAGGAGCGTCCATTCCGCAGGCGCCCGTCCGTAGTCGAAGGCGGGCTCGCAGACGAGCTCCACCTCCACCTGCCCTTCGAGGCATTCGACCGTACGGATCAACATGTGGTCTGCGTCGTCGTCGGCAGGCGGCCTGGTGTGGGGCGTGATCGTATCCTCGTGCTCGCGCGGGCTCATCGTCAGCGCGTCGCGGACGACGATCCAGCCGTTCGGTGTCTTCCACGTCGTCTCGAGCACGTTCGTCCCGGGCTGGTAGACGACATCGGTCGGGTGATTGATTCCGAACGGACCGAAGCGGAAGAAGCCGGCCTCGCGGTCGAGCAGGCTGCCGAAGACGCTCGGCGAGTCGAAGCGCGGCACGCAGAGCCAATCGATCGCGCCGTCCGGCGCGACGAGTGCACCGGTGTGGCAGTTGGAGAGAAACGCGTACGCCGCGATCGGCGGGAACGGCGAAGGGGCGGCTGCGCTCTGCGGCTTCCTCTCGGTTGCGGACTCGACGGCGGTCACTAGGCCATCCAGGGCTCGTGCCACTGTCCGTGGCCGGCGACGAGCTTCGCGGCGGCCTTCGGGCCCCAGCTCCCCGGCGCGTACGCCTGCACGGGGGGCGGCGCGTCGAGCAGGGGCTGCATCACTCGCCACGCCTCCTCAACGCCGTCCTGGCGTGTGAAGCGCTTGCTGTCGCCGATCATCGCGGCGTGCAGGAGCACCTCGTACGGCGCGGCGCCTTCACCACCTTCCTCCGCGAACTCCATGTCGAGCTCGATCGGTTCCGGAGCTGCCGTTCTGGCGCGGCGCGCGTCGACGACCAGCCTGACTCCGGTCGCCGGGTCGAGCTTGACGACGAGCTGATTCGCCTTCGGCCGGTGGCGCTCGTCCCAGAACCCGAGGCGCGGCGGATGCTTGAAGACGAGCCGTAGCTCGGTCTGTGTCATGGGGAGCTTCTTGCCTGTTCGGATGAAGAACGGGACTCCCGCCCAGCGCCAGTTGTCGATGTCGAGGCGCAGCGCCGCGTAGGTCTCCGTCTGAGAGTCCGGCGCGACCCCATCGATCTCGCGGTAGCCGTCGTACTGGCCGCGAACGTAGTGCTCGGGATCGGCATCCGCGATCGCCCGGAAGAGCGCCACCTGCGCATCCTTGAGGGTGCTGGAATCGTCCGACGACGGCACCTCCATCGCGGCCGACGCGACGACCTGCATCAAGTGGTTGACGACGACGTCGCGAACAGCGCCGACGGGATCGTAGAAGTGGCCGCGGTCCTCGACCCCGAAGCTCTCGGCCATTGTGATCTGCACGCTCTCGAGGTAGTTGCGGCTCCAGAGCGGCTCCAGCATCGCGTTGGCGAAGCGCAGGTAGAGGATCTCGTCCGTGCCCATTTTCCCGAGGAAGTGATCGATGCGGTAGAGCTGCGACTCGTCGATGTACTGGTGGAGCTCCGCCGCAAGCTCCACCGCCGACGCGCGGTCGTGGCCGAACGGCTTCTCGACGACGACGCGAGCGTTCTTCGTCAGCCCTGCGTCAGCCAGGCCTTTGACGACGGTGCCGAAGAGGAACGGCGGGATTTCGAGGTAGAAGACCGGGCTCTCGGCACCGTCGATCGCCTCGGCAACACGCTCGTACGTGGCCGCATCGGAGAAGTCGCCGGCGACATAGGAAAGCCGGTCGGCGAAGCGTTCGAAGACCTTCGGGTCGAGCTGCTCACCGGCACCTTCGATCGAGTCCCGTGCGCGCTCCTTCAGCTGTTCGATCGTCCAGTCGTCCACCGCCACGCCCAGGATCGGACAGTCGATCAGGCCCCGGCGCTCAAGCCGATAGAGCGACATGAACGTCATCACCTTCGCCAGGTCGCCCGTGATCCCGAAGGCCACGAAGACGTCCGCAGGACGCGGGTCCTCGACTCGCGCTGGAGTGGTCGCGGCGGGTGCCACGGTCGTCATTGCTGTCTCCTCTCTCGCGGGAACGCGCCTGTCGCCGCCGTCACCCTAGGGTCGCGTCCCGGCTTTTCGCATCGTCCGGATCGCACGACGTCGCCGCTCATGTCTCGACCGTGATCCGCGCCTCTCGCTGGTGCGTCAACCCCGCACCGGCCCAGTCGACGACGGCCTTCGCGCGATCCTCGTTCGTCGGCAGCAGCGCTAGATGGACCGTTCCCCAGGCCACCGAGGCCGTCTTGCCCTTCATCGTCCGCCCGCCGAGCATCTGCACAACGGCGGTGCCCCGTCCGATCGTCGCCATCGTCCCTTTGTCCTTGTACTTGAACGGCTTCGTTGCCTTGCCGGAGACCCTGCGGGCGATCGTCTCGCCGGCGTGTTCGCCCGCCTGGAGCGCCACCGAGCCGAGTTGTGGCAGCACCTGACCCGTCTTTGCGTCGGTGATCGCGGCGACGTCGCCGACCGCGTAGACCTCGGGGTGCGAAGGGACTCGAAGCTCTTCGTCGACGCCGATCCGGTTGCCTCTCTCGAGCTCGAGCCCGAGTGACTGAACGAGCCGGTTGCCCTGCAGGCCGGCTCCCCAGACGAGCGTGTGCGCTTCGAGCACGGTGCCCGACTTGAGCGTCACGCGGCGCGGCGCGATCGACGCAACCACCTCGCCGGTCAGCACTTCGACACTGCGCTTGGCGAGCGCCTTCTCCGTATAGGTGCGGATGTCCGGTTTGAACATCGGGAAAAGCTCCGGCCCCGCCTCGACGAGGGTGATCCGGGCTTGTTCCGGCAGCAGCACATCGGGGTAATCCTTCGAGAACATTCCGTGGTAGAGCTCCGCGAGCGCGCCCGCAGTCTCGATCCCCGTCGGGCCGCCGCCGACGACGACGACGTTCAGGGCGCCGTCCTCGATCAGCGCCGGCTTTCGATCGGCCGCTTCCCAGGTTTTCAGGACATGGTTCTTCAGGCGAACCGCATCGGCGAGCGTGTAAAGCGGGAAGGAATGTTCCGGCGCTCCCTCGACACCGAAGAAGTTGACCTCCGCGCCGAGCCCGAGGACGAGGTAGTCGTAGGTCAGCGGTTCGAGTTCACTGAAGCGGACCTCGCGCGCGTCGAGATCGATCGCCGTGACCGTGTCCTGGTGAACGCGCGCGTTCACCTGCTTGTGGACGAGGTCGCGAATCGGGTGGCCGACTGCCGGCTGCTCGAGGAGCCCCGTCGCCACCTGGTACAAGAGCGGCTGGAAGGTGTGGTAATCGTGCTTGTCGACGAGGACGACGTCGACCTCGCTCTTCTTCAGCTTCTGCACGGCGCCGATGCCCGCGAAGCCGCCACCGACGACCAGGACGCGGGGGCGCCGCGCGTTGCTGTCGCGTTTTGCGCTCACGGACTCGTCCCAACCTACGGAGACTCCTCGGGTCTTGGCTCATCCCAAGGGGGTGATCGCCCTCAAGTAGACCCCCTCCTTCATCCGATCTGGGCGACGCGGACGCCGGTCGTCCTCGTGAAACATTCGTGCGATGCGGTGTTCCACGTCACCCGCTGACGTGCCTCTCCGAGCGCACCGGCGGAGCTGATGCTCGCAACGACGCTCCAGGCGGCGCGAAGCCAGATGGCGTTCACGCTGGGGTTCCACATCATCCTCGCATCGCTCGGTGTTGCGCTGCCGGCGTTGATGTTGATCGCGAACTACCGCGGCCTGCGTCACCAGGATGCGGACGCCTTGAAGCTGGCGCAGCGGTGGTCCAAGGCGGTTGCGGTGACGTTCGCAGTCGGCGCGGTGACGGGGACGGTCCTGTCGTTCGAGTTCGGGCTCCTCTGGCCGGCGTTCACGGGACGCTTCGGCGAGGTGTTCGGTGTGTTGTTCGCGATCGAGGGCCTCTTCTTCTTCGTCGAGGCGATCTTCATTGCGATCTACATCTTCGGCTGGAAGCACCTCTCGCCGTGGACGCATTTCTGGAGCGGCCTGCCGGTCGTGATCGCTGGCCTTGGCGGAGCGTTCTCGGTCGTCGCCGTGAACTCGTGGATGAACCAGCCTCAGGGGTACGCCCCGACGACGGGCAAGGTGACGTCGGTCGAGCCGCTGAAGGTCATCTTCAACCCCGCGGTCCCCTACGAGGTCCCCCACATGATCCTTGCGGCGTATCTGGTCACCGGGTTCCTCGTGGCATCGATTTATGCGGTCGGGATGCTCCGCGGCCGCCGGGACCGCATCCATCGCCTCGGACTGCTGATCCCGCTGACGGTCGCGTGCATCGCAACGCCGGTCCAGTTCGCCGTCGGCGACACCGCTGCGCGGGCGATCGCGAAGGACCAGCCGATCAAGTTCGCAGCGATGGAGTGCGTCCAGACGACCTCCACGCACGTGACGGAGTACCTCGGCGGCAGATGCACCTCGAGCGGTGTGAAAGGCGGGATCGGGATCCCGGGCCTCGACTCGTTCCTCGTCGGTTGGAGCACCAGCACGCAAGTGGTTGGGCTCGATTCGGTCCCGCCCGACGACCGGCCGCCGGCGAACACCATGCTGCACTGGGCGTTCGATGCGATGGTCGGAATCTGCACGCTGCTGATCGGGCTCGGCCTGTGGTTCGGGATCGGCTGGCTGCGCAAGAAGGACGTCCCGCAGTCCCGCTGGTTCCTTCGTGCGACGGCCGCGTCCGGCGTGCTCGCAGTGGTTGCGCTCGAGTGTGGCTGGATCGTGACCGAGGTCGGGCGCCAGCCGTGGATCGTCTACAACGTCATGCGTACGTCTGATGCGGTCACGCACGCGAGCGGCATCGGCGTCACGTTCGCCGCGGTCGTTGTGCTTTACGTTGCGCTCGCGGCGGCGCTCATCATTACGCTGCGCGCGATGTCGCGACGTTGGCGCGATGCCGACGAGGACGCCGTCGAGGGGCCGTACGACCCCGACTCTCAGGCGCCGCCCGGTGCTCTGGCAGAGGGTTCACAGTGAGTCGCGCCGATGCCGTCGCGGTCGTCCTCTGGATCGGGGCGACCCTGTACGCCATCTTCGGCGGCGCGGACTTCGGGGCCGGCCTTTGGAGCCTGCTCGCCGGCGGGGGGGAGCGGGGCCGTCGGCCGCGCGCGTTGATCGACTGGGCGATCGGGCCGGTCTGGGAGGCGAACCACGTCTGGTTGATCTTCGTGCTCGTCGTGCTCTGGACCGGCTTCTCGTCCGCATTCGAGTCGATCTTCTCGACCCTGTTCATCCCGCTGTGCCTCGCTGCGCTCGGGATTGTGCTGCGGGGCTCCGGCTTCGCGTTCCAGCACAGCGCGCGTCGCGCGAGCGGGCGAGCGCTGGCGGCGACGATCTTCGGGCTGGCCTCGGTGCTCACGCCCTTCTTCATGGGTACCGTCGTCGGCGCGATCGCAGGCGGCCGCGTGCCCGTTGGCAACGCCGCGGGCGACCCGGTGACGAGCTGGCTCAACCCGCTCTCGCTCGTGATCGGCGCGCTCTTCGTTGCCACCTGTGCCTATCTCTCGGCGGTGTTCCTCGTCAGCGACGCCCGACGGGCCCGCGCTCCCGACCTCGAGCGGTACTTCGGCACTCGCGCTCTTGTCTCCGCGATCGTGACCGGGGCGCTCGCCGCGGCCGGCCTCGTCGTGCTGCGGAGCGACGCACGATTCGTCTTCGACGGCCTCAAGGGCGACGCATTGCCGCTCGTGATCCTCTCGATCGTCTGCGGAAGCGCCGTCCTCGTCCTCCTGCGCCGCAACGCCCGACGCGGAGCCCGAGTGCTCGCCGCGGGCGCGGTGGCATGCGTGATCTGGGCGTGGGGTGTCGCGCAGCATCCGTACCTGCTGCCGCAGAAGCTCACCATCGCCGCTGCAGCAGCTCCGAGCGCGACCCTGACGAGTCTGCTCGTCGTTTTCGTCGTCGCCGTCCTCGTCGTCCTGCCATCGCTCGGGCTGCTGTTCACGCTCGTTCAACGCAACCTCGTCCGGGAGACGTCGACGCCGGCGGTGCAACTGCACGACGAACCAGGCGCCGACACGTTGCGCCGCTGACGATCGTCTGGCATTCCACCGTGCAGTGACGACGCCCAACGCCCAGCGAGCGCCGACTCCCGACCCCGTCGAGCTGCTGCGGAGCCGAAGCTATCTGGTCCTGCTCGTCTTCGGCGCCCTCGTCGGTGTGGTCGCCGCAGCCGTCGCCTACTTCTTCTTGAAGGCCGTCCAAGAGGTCCAGCACTTCGTCTTCACGAGCCTGCCTGGTGAGATTGGGTTCAGCCACGAGCCGCTCTGGTGGCCGCTGCCGTGCCTCGCGTTGGCCGGCCTGCTGGTCGCACTGACGATCCGCAACCTCCCCGGTACCGCAGGACACAAACCCGCCGAGGGATTCAAGACCGGCAGCCCGGTTCTGCCGATCGAGCTGCCGGGGATCGTGCTCGCTTCCTTCGCGACACTCTCCCTGGGCGTCGTGCTCGGGCCGGAGGCGCCGCTGATCGCGATCGGCAGCGGCCTCGGTGTCTTGATTCTGCGCCTCGTCAGGCGCGACGCGCCCGCGACGGCGATCGCCGTGATCGGCGCGGCCGGCAGCTTTGCTGCGATCAGCACCCTCCTCGGTTCCCCCATCGTCGGCGCGTTCTTGCTGATGGAGGCCGCGGGCATCGGCGGCGCGATCCTCGGAGTCGTGTTGGTCCCCGGGTTGCTCGCTGCCGGAATCGGGTCCCTGATCTTCGTCGGGCTCGACAACTGGACCGGATTTGGAACGCTGTCGCTGGCCGTCCCGCAGATCCCGCACGCCGGCAGCCCTCGCGGCGCCGAGTTCCTCTGGGCGATTGGGATCGGCGTTGCCGCAGCGATCCTCGGTACCGCCATCAAACGAGTCGGGCTGGCCCTGCAACCGATCGTTGAGCGCCGCATCCTCGTGCTGACCCCTCTGGTAGGGCTGACCGTCGGCGGTCTCGCGATCGCGTTCGCCAAAGCCACGGGGAGGAGCTCGTCGCACGTGCTCTTCTCGGGCCAGAACGACCTTGCTCCCCTGATCCACAACGCCGCCAGTTGGTCGGTTGGTGCACTGACGATTCTCATTGTGTGTAAGGCCCTCGCCTACGGGGTTTCGCTGAGCAGCTTCCGAGGCGGCCCTGTCTTCCCTGCGATGTTCATCGGTGCCGCAGGCGGGATAGCCCTATCGCACGCTCCCGGCCTCCCGATGATCGCCGGTGTCGGTATGGGCATCGGGGCAATGTCAGCGACGATGCTTGGTTTGCCTCTGACGTCCGTCCTGCTTCCGAGTTTGTTCCTCCAAGCCGACGCTCTCACCCTGATGCCGCTCGTGATCGTCTCGGTCGTCGTGGCCTACGTCACCTCAGCCAGACTCGCCCCGCCGCCACGTCATGTGCGACACGTTCCATCCGCTAAAGCTGACGAAGTTCGCGAAGGACCTTGACGCCGACAGATACGCCTATTCGTGGTACGAGGACGCGAGCGGCGTCGGCCTAACCTCGCACTTCCAAGCCCCTCCACTTCCCAAAACCGCTTTTGTCCTTGCCCAGTAGGTACTGGGAACGACCTGATACGTGGGAAAGGGGAGGGCATATGAAGCTCAGGTCTCTGAAGGTTCTCGTGCTCGCTGCGATCGTCGCAGCGAGCGTGCTGACAGCGGCCGCGCCTTTGGGCGCTGCCGAGCAGAATGCTTACAAGGTCACGAATCTCGTCTCGAACACCGCTGCGATACCGGCGGTGATCCACGACGGGAGCCTCCGCAACGCTTGGGGTCTGACCGCCAGTTCGAGCTCGCCCTGGTGGGTGGCCGACAACGCGGCCGACGTGTCAACGTTGTACAACGGCAATCCTCCGCCGACAAAGGTCCCGTTGACGGTCTCGGTTCCGACCGCGCCGACCGGGACCGTGTTCAACATCGCCAATACGAGCGGGGCATTCCCCGTGACTGGCGGCACGTCGCGGTTCTTGTTCGCGACCGAGCATGGGCAGATCCTCGGTTGGCCAGGGTCTGGAGATGCACAGGTGAGTGCTGCGCAGAGCTTTGCCTCCGGAGCGATCTACAAGGGCCTCGCGATTGCGACCACGTCCGCAGGGCCACGCCTCTACGCGACCGACTTCCATAACGGCCGGGTGGACGTGTGGGACGGCTCCTGGAATCTCGTCAACCCGACGTCGAGCTTCGTCGATCCATCGATTCCCGCGGGCTATGCGGCGTTCGGCATCCAGCGGATCGGCGACACGATCTTCGTTACCTACGCGAAGCAGGACGCCGACGCAGAGGACGACGTACACGGTCAAGGGGTCGGTTTCGTCGACGCCTACGACACGGCCGGCAACCTGCAGGGCCGAGTCGCGCAGCACGGCCAGCTGAACGCGCCGTGGGGGCTCGCAATGGCTCCCGCGAGCTTCGGTCGGTTCGCGAACGACCTGCTTGTCGGCAACTTTGGTGACGGCGAGATCAACGCCTACGCGCTGCAGCCGAACGGCAAGTTCGAGCACCGTGGCGAGTTGCGCGGAACCGACGGCAAGCCAATCGCAATCGACGGCCTCTGGGCGCTCGAGTTCGGGAACGGCGGCAGCGCCGGCCCGAGCAAGACGCTCTTCTTCACCGCAGGCCCGAACGACGAGATGGACGGGCTCTTCGGCTCGATCGACCCGGGCTAGCCCCGAGCTCACGTGCCCCGGCCGCAATCGCGGCCGGGGCTTCCTTCTCAAGACTCGTCGTCGTAGATGACCACGGTGTCTGCGAGGAAGTCCTGCAGTGCCCGCCGCCGATCATCGACCAGTACGGGCAGGAAGCCGGTGAAGAGGAGAAGAATCGCCACGATGAGTCCGAGTAGGCGCACGAGCGAACGTCCCAAGCCTAGTGCGGAACCGTCACCATCGACGACGCGCAGGTGCAGTAGCCGCATCCCCGGCGTCTGGCCGGCAGTCGACCAGAATCCGGTGAAGTAGGCGACTTCTACGAGGAACCCGGCGACGGCGATCACCGTCCCCACGACCGAGGCCGGGCGGGGATCCCAGACGAGCGAGACGACGAGGCCGATGATGGCGGTGCCGGTCAGAAAGATCATGGCCACGAGTGCCGCGTCGACAGCCAGCGCAACGCCCCGGGTCGCGATCCCGGCATAGGGAGCGTGCACCGAACCTCCCGCCGCGACTTGAGTGCGCGGCGCTCGGTGGAACCAGCGTCGCGGTCCGCGTTCGATCGCGTCGTCGAGTTTGCGCAGGCGTTGGCTGAGCCCGGCCACCAGCTCCCCGGCAAAGGACATCGACTGTCCTTTGAGTGCCGCGCGTAGCTCAGCGCTCCCCAGAACCTGCGTCAGCGCGCGCTTGAACGCGGGGCTGCGCACCACCCGGTCGGTGAGGTCGAGTGTGAGACGGCTCTCCAGCGCATCGGCAAGAACCCGCTCGAGAGCCGGGCTGGCGAGAACCTGGGCGACGAGTCGCTCGGTCCGCTCGACCTCGCGCGCCGACACCATCTCGCCCTCGAACTCCGCACTGGCAAGCACTTCGGCCACAAGGCGTTCGACAACCCGATGCTCGATCAGCGAGCGTGCGACCGCCTCCGGCAGTGCACCTGCGAGGACACCATCGACCACGTGCTCGGCCTCGGGCGCGGAGAGCACACCCTCGGCCGCTGACTCGAGCCGGCGCCGCGCGTCGACCTCGGCGTTTCGCCCCGTCGCGGCGAGACTTTCGGCTCGGCCTCGAAGCGGCCCGACGAGCGGCGAGCGCGCCAACACCCGTGCCGGCAAGAGAGCCAACCGGCCTGTCGTCGCACCGATCCGGCCGGTTGTCACCACCAGGCCCATGAAGACGTTTCGACCGCCGTTCCTACGGGTGCCAGACTGGTCGTCGTGGAGACTCGGGAGCTCCTGGTCGACGGGTCGCGGACCGCGTATCGGGTCGTCGGTGCCGGCAAGGCGGTCGTTCTTGTCCACGGGCTCTCAGGCTCCTGGCGCTGGTGGGAGCCGGTACTCGAACCTCTGGCCCAGCAGCGCCGTGTTCACTTGCTCGACCTGCCCCGGCTGGGACGGCGACTTCCCGCCGCCGAGCTGACAGGTTGGCTCGGCCGTTGGCTCGACGCGGCCAAGCTCGAGAGCGTGGATCTCATCGGCCACTCGCTCGGCGGGTTGATTGCGGCCGAGTTGGCTGCGGAGCAGCCGCAGCGTGTGCACCGGCTTGCGCTTGTCGCTCCGGCTGGGATCCCCTGCGGAAATACCGTGCTCAGTCGCAGCGCGCGGTTGCTCGGCACGCTGTACGACGTCCGTGGCCGGTTGCCGACGATCGCGCACGATGCGATGCGGGCCGGACCGTTCAGCCTCATTCGCGGGGCGCTGTTCGCATCCCACCGGGACCTGAGCGTGGAGCTCGCGTCGATCCAGGCCCGGACGCTACTCATTTGGGGCGAGGACGACCGGTTGCTTCCCGCGCGGATCGCGGCCGAATGGCAGAACGTCTTGCCTGGTTCCCGGCTCGTCCGCCTCCGCTGCGGCCACGTACCGATGTGGGAAGCGCCACGGGAGCTTGCTTCCCACTTGCTCGACTTCTTCGGCGAGGAGCGCTTCGACCATCCCGGCGACGAGGTCGGGCTGGGAGTAGTGCACGGCGTGCGGTTGGCGCGGAACGACGACGAGCTGACCGCGGGGCAGTAGGGCCGCGGCCGTCTTCGCCCACGTCTGGCCGACGAACCCGTCTTTCTCGCCGCGTACGACCAGCGCCGGCTGCGTGATCAGCGGCAGGCGCTCCTCGATCCGGTCGGCGAGCGCCGACCGTGCGGTCGCCAAGAGCGCTGCGACACCGAAGCGAACGTCGTCGCAGGCCGTGCGCGCGAGCAGCGACCCCGGTTCCCGCGCTGCATCACGCAGCCCGTCGAGGAGCTGGCGGCGCGCGGTGCGTCGCTGCGGATCGACAGTAGGACCGATGAGGACGATCGGCCCGACGCGCCCTGGCCGACGGACGGCGAGCTCCGTAACGACCTGGCAGCCCATCGAGTTCGCAACGAACGCGGGACACTGGAGCTCGGCCGCGTCCAGCAAGTCGGCGAGCGCTGAGGCAAGGTCGGCGATACCGAGCGGGGTGGTTGGCTGCTCACTACGGCCGAACCCCGGCAAGTCCGGCACGAAAACCGAGAAGGAGGAAGCGAGCGACCGGGCGAGCGGGAGCATGTAGGTGCCCGAAACCCCGTATCCGTGGAGAAGCACAACGGGCATTCCTTCTCCACCCGTGCGTGCGTGGATTTTGAGGCCAAGCACGTCGAGCCACCGGCTCGTCAGCGGCCGGCCAGCAGCCGCTCGCGGCTCAGGAACCGCGGCTCGGCGCGAGGAGGCCGATGATCGCGCCACCACTCCAGAAAACCAACAACCTCTGGCCGCTGCGTCATCCCAACCGGACGATGCTGTGTCTCAGGTGCATTGATTTCTTCTGCGTCGACGTGCGCCGCTCGCTGTGCGCAGCGAAGGCGTCTCCTTCAAGCTCCCGGTCGAGCTGATTAGCGCGGCAGCAGATATGGCTTGTCGCCAGCGAGCTCTCCGGCCGCGCGGCGGGGTCGAGGGGAATCATCTCAACGGGATGAGGCATTACGTCGTACATGACGCCACCCTCTAGAAGCGACGGATAACCGCCGCTTCTCGCTAGGGAGGAATCATGTGGTGGGGGATTGGTATCGGGGGCGCCATTCTGTACTTGATCGTGGCTTTCACGCTCGGGCTGATGACGCTCAGAAACGGGCACGGCTGGATGTTCTTCTTCGGGATCTTCTTCCCGATCCTCTGGATTTTCGGCGCATTCATGTCGCCGCCCGAGCGGGCGGCACCGGCCTAGAGCTCGCCCGCGGGGTTGGTTCGCATTCACCCGTAATGGATGAAGCCCGACTGTCCTTTCGGCGCCAGACTTTGCAAGATCCGGAAACCGATCCGGGATCGAACCAGGGAGGCACGAGATGCCCTTCAGACGACGACGCCCATTGATGCGTGCAGCAGCCGTAGGCGGGGTTGCGTATGTCGCAGGGAAGGCAGGCGCCAAATCAGCGGAAGGAGAGGCTGATCCGAACGCACCCGCGGAGCAGCAGGAGGCGGAGCAGCAAGCGGTGGCTGGTGATCCGGCTCCTGCCGCGCCTTCCGCAGACGCGAGCATGGAGGAGCTGACCAAGCTGAAAGGGTTGCTCGACAGCGGCGTGCTCACGCAGGACGAATTCGACGCGCAGAAGCAGAAGATCCTTCAGAACATGTAGAGGGTTCGAGCCGAAGACTTCGCGAGACATTGACGACGCGGCCGGAGCGAGCACGGCTCGGCCGTGCACTCGGGCGCAATCGTCGTCGGCGGGCCGGGATCATCCAGCTCTTCTACGTCATATCCGCTGTCGTGCTCGCGTTGGTCGTGCCTAGCATTCCCATCGGCTTCACCGTGCCCAGCTCTCGGGCAGCAGAGTTGCTCGTGGCGATCGGGGCCGGGACGATCACCGTCATTGCGGTCGTGTACTCGTTGCTGTTTCTCGTCGTGCAGTTCGGCTCGACGACGTTCACGCCGCGGCTCAACCTCTTTCGCGACGCGCCGATCATCCCGCACTCCTTCGGCTTCTTCACGGCGATCGCGACCTTCTCGCTCACCTGCTTGTTCACCATCGGCCAAGACGGGAACACCTCCGGCCTGGTACCGATCGTCGCGATCGTCGGACTGCTCGCGGGCATCGCTCTGTTCCGCGTTCTGCAGGGGGAAGCGTTCGCGTCGATCCAGCTCGCAACTGCTCTCGAGCAGGTGACCTCGCGAGGCCGGGAAACGCTGGACGAGCTCTACTTGGAGGAGTTCGGGGCGCGGCAGGCCCGGGACGAAGTCACCGGGGCGCACGAGCTTAGGTGGCCGAACCAGGATGCGGTACTCCAGGTGATCGACGTCCCACGCGTGCTCGACGTTGCGGCACAGTCCGACGCGGTCGTCGATTTCCAGGTCGGAACGGGCGACACGATCAGGCAAGACGGAGTCGTCGCTCTGCTTCACGGCCCCATCGACGACACCCTCGATGATGAGATCCTCCGCGCGCTCGACGTCGGCCGTGAACGGACGTTTGAGCAAGATCCCCTGTGGGCGCTCCGGATCCTTGCCGACATTGCTCTCCGCGCGCTCTCGCCGGCGCTGAACGATCCAACTTCGGCGGTTCAGGCGCTCGACGGAATCGATGCGTTGCTCAGACGGCTGGCCACGCGGAAGCTTGACCTAGGCAAGATCACGGACTCGGACGGAAACGTGCGTGTGCTGCTCGTGTTGCCGACATGGGACGACTGTCTCGCCGTCGGTCTGGACGAGATCATCGGAGCGAGCCGTCAATCGCCCAACGTTCGCGGGCGTGTGGCCGAACTGCTTCGCGACCTGCTCTCGATCGCCCCGGACGTTCGCCATCCTCCGGTTCAGGCACGACTCACCCAGGTCCTCAGCGTTGAGACACCTCTTGACTGTAACGAGGGGTCGGAGCGTGGAAGTCGAGGTGGTGAACTAACAACCAAGGGACCGCGCTAGATGGGAGCGTCCTTCGGTTGGGGAGCCTTGGCGGCGTCCTCGCTCGTGATCGGCTCCATCGTCGCGCTCCTGTTCCGCATCAAGCTGCCGACGATCGGACTGATCATGGGCTTCGGCGCAGGCGTGCTGATCAGCGCGGTCGCATTCGACCTCGTCGAGAAGGCCGCGGCGAAGTCGAACGGTGACGGCTGGACCATTGCCGGTCTCTTCGCGGGCTGCGCAGTCTTCTTCGGCGGCGACTGGCTCATCGACCGCCTCGGCGGCGACGACCGTAAGGACCCAAACGGCGCGCAGGAGAGCGGCTCGGCGCTGGCCATCGTCCTCGGAACCGTGCTCGACGGGATCCCCGAGTCGATGGTGATCGGCCTGACGATCTTCGAAGGCGGAGCGGTTGGCGCCGCCTACTTGGCCGCGGTCTTCATCTCCAACTTGCCCGAATCGATCTCCTCGACCGCGGGACTCGTCTCTAGCGGCTGGAAGAAGTCGCGGATCCTGTGGATGTGGATCGCGATCGCGCTGATCTCCGGACTCGCCTCGCTCGCCGGCTACGGCCTCTTCCAGAACTCCTCACCGGACACCGTCGCCTTCGTTCTCTCCTTCGCGGCCGGTGCGATCCTGACCATGCTCGCGGACACGATGATGCCCGAGGCGTTCGAGCATGGAGGCAAGCTGGTCGGAGTCGTGACGACGCTCGGATTCGCGGTCGCGTTCACGATCCATGCGCTCGACTGACTTCGCCTAATCCACATCTCGCCAAAGCTCCCGGGTTCGTATGCCGCCTTTAGTGCGCCACCCCTAGTACTCGTCGTGCCGGCGGAGCCACACCTGGAAGGCGTCGCCTTCGTCGCGTCCCTTCGGCGCCCGGTCGAGGATCGGGTAGTAACCCATCAGAAACTCGAGGCCGCGCGCTGTGGTGGCGTAGGTCTGGTACACGGTGCGGTCGTCGAGGACGAATGCGCTGAAGCCCGGGCCTTCGGTGAGGTAGCCCGTGACATCGGTGCCGCTCGAGTTTGCGTTGTGGTCGACGATCGGCGGCGGTCCCGCCTCGAGCATCGGCGCGATCGCCTCGCGCGTCTGCTCCTCGGTGCGTGAGTAGCCTTGGTCGAAGTTGAAGTCGCTGACTGCTGACGAGACCCACGGCATGTTCCAGCCCATTCGCCGCTTGTACGCCTGCAGCTTCTCGAGGGGCGCCTGTGAGACGTAGAGCATCGTCACGTCGCGCGCGTGCAGATGCGGGAGCCCGCCGTCGACCGTGTCGGCCATCGACGAGCAGGTCGGGCAGCCCGCCTTGTAGCTGGGGCCGAACATGAAGTGATAGACGAGCAGCTGGCTGCGGCCGTCGAAGAGCTCCGCCAGCGTGCGCGTGCCTTCGTCGGTCTCGAAGCGGTACTCCTTCTCGACGCGAACCCAGGGCAGCTCGCGCCGCCGCCGGGCCAGCTCGTCACCCAGGCGGGTGTGCTCTTTCTCGTGCTTGAGCAGCTCCTCGCGGGCAGCTGCCCACTCCTCACGACTCACGAGCTCGTGATCGCTCATCATGCTCTCCTTTCGGCTTGTAACGCAGGCCATGGTCCGCAAGTCTGAACTGGACCAGAGAAGGAAGGAGGACGAGATGCCGCCGATCTCGCGTGGTTTCAGGGGCCGACGCCGCGAAGACGCTCCAAGCGACCGCGTGCCGCCCGGCCAGTACGTCACGGACGACTTCCCGGTGCTGTCGGCCGGGCCGACACCACACACCCCGCTCGACGAATGGGATCTCACGATCACGGGCGAGGTGGACGGGCTCAGGCGCTGGACCTGGGACGAGTTTCGCGCACTTCCGAGCGAGCCGGTGACCGTCGACATCCACTGCGTGACGAAGTGGTCGAAGCTCGATTCGGAGTGGGAGGGCGTCTCGCTCGACACGCTCCTCGAGGGAGTCGACACCTCCGCCGAGTACGTGGTCGCGTTCTGCGACGGCGGCTACACGACGAATCTGCCGCTCGACGACCTGACCGAGGGCAAGGCGTGGATCGCCTTCGCGTATGACGGAGAGCCGCTCGATCCCGAGCACGGTGGTCCGGCGCGCCTGCTCGTACCGCACCTGTACTTCTGGAAGAGCGCCAAATGGGTGCGTGGGCTGCGACTGGGAGCGACGGACGAGCCCGGCTTCTGGGAACAGAACGGCTACCACAACTACGGCGACCCGTGGAAGGAACAGCGGTACTGGGGCGACTGACCTGGCTCGCCGCCGAGGTCGTCGAGCTCAGACCGGAGACGAGTCAGACCAAGACGATTACGTTCGACGTGCCGGGTTGGCGCGGCCACCGTGCGGGTCAGCACGTCGACGTCCGGTTGACCGCGGCTGACGGCTATCAGGCAGAACGCAGCTACTCGATCGCCTCGGCCGCAGACGGTCCGCGAATCGATCTGACCGTCGAGCGCCTCGACGACGGTGAGGTCTCGCCGTACCTCACGGATGAGCTCCGCACCGGGGACGTGATCGAGCTGCGCGGTCCCGTCGGGGGCTACTTCGTCTGGAACCCGCACGCGGAGGGCACCGTGTTCCTCGTCGGCGGCGGTTCGGGCATCGTGCCGCTGATGGCAATGGCGAGGCAACGCGCGCTGGAGAGCAGCGGGATTCCGACCCGGCTGCTCTACTCGGCGCGAAGCTGGGACGACGTGATCTATCGGAACGAGCTGGCGGAGCTAGCAGCTCGCAGCGACGGCTTCGATGTCGTGTACACGCTTACGCGCGTACAGCCTGCGGGCTGGGACGGCTACGGCCGCCGCGTCGACACCGATTTGCTGCGCGAAGTCGGGCCGGTTCCGGCTGAGCTCGCCGTCGCGTTCGTCTGCGGCCCGACACCGTTCGTCGAAGCGGTAGCGAGCGGGCTCGTGGAGCTCGGCCACGAGCCGGCGCGGATCAAGACCGAGCGCTTCGGCCCGACAGGAGGATGAGATGGACGCATTGATGCTCGACGGCAACGCGGCTGCAGGCCTGCTCCACGAGATCTTCGGCTCCGAGATGACGACTGCCGTCGGAACATGCGACGGCTGCGGTGCCGCCGGCGAGGTCGGCGCCGTTCGTCTCTATCGCGGTGCCGGTCTTGCCTTTCGCTGCCCGCACTGCGACAACGTCCTGATGAAGATCGTGGTGGGCGGCGAGCGAGTCTGGGTCGATTTCCGCGGCCTGCGCGCGCTGCAGCTGAACAGCTAGCCCCGGCACACTGCGGGCGTGGCCCTGCTCGCCGTTCCGCAGCCCTACGACTTCGACCTATCGCTCGACCGGTTCACGTTCTGGGGCGTGGATCGAGCGAACGTCTGGCACAGCGGAGGTCTGCATCGGGTCGTCGACGGGCGCGAAGTGCGCATCTCGCCGGCTGACCAGGGGGTGGACGTCGAGCCGCTGGACGACCGGATCGAGCGTGTCGTACGGAAGCTCCTCGGCCTCCAGCTCGACCTGCCCCCGTTCCATGCCTATGCGCAGGGCGACCCGGTGCTGGCCGAGGCGGTGCGCCGGTTTCCCGGCTACCGCCCGCCGCTCGCGCCGGATCCCTTCGAGGCGCTCGTGTCCTCCATCACCGCGCAGCAGGTGTCACTTCATTCGGCCTTCGCGGTCCGCAGCCGCTTCATCGAACGTTTCGGCGTGCCCGGCGAGTTGGCGGTCGCGTTTCCGACGCGCGAGAGGGTCGCGGAGGCGAGCGAGGACGATCTCACCGCGCTCGGCTTCTCGCGCCGTAAGGCGGAATACGTGCTCGGCATCGCCAGGGCCGACCTCGACTTCGACGAGCTCGAGCCCCTGCCCGATGACGAGGTCAAGGGTCGTCTCACAGCGCTACGCGGCATCGGCGAGTGGAGCGCGGACTGGTTTCTCGGGCGCTACCTCGGGCGGTCCGAGGCCTGGCCCGCCGGCGACCTCGCCCTGCGTAAGGCGGTGCTCGCGCTCTACCCTGAAGTTACGGACGTTCGTGCCGCGAGCGTCCGTTTCCACCCATTTCAGAACCTCAGCGCCCACTACCTCCTCACCACGCTCCGTTACCGATGAAGATCCGCCCCGCCACCGAGAAAGACCGCGAAGTCGTTCGCGAGCTCTGGGAGGAGTTCGAGCAAGAGCTCGGCGGTCCGGCCTATCTGCTCGAGACCTGGGACGAGGCATGGCCGGATCTTATGGAGACCGTGCGCAAAGGAATTGCCGTGCTCGCCGAGGAGGAAGGACGCCCCGTCGGGTTCATCTTCTGCGTCCTGGGCGATCGTGGACGGAAGACCGCGCACATCACCGACTTCTACGTTCGCCCGGACGCGCGGAACAGAGGGATCGGCCGCGCCCTGCTGACGGAGGTCCTCGAGCCGGCACGCGAACGAGGGCTCGACCATGTCAGCCTGGAGGTGCTGCTCCGAAACGCCGATGCGCGCAGGCTCTACGAGCGCCTCGGCTTCACGCCCGTCGACCTCTTCATGGTCGCACCTGTGAGCGTCCTCGCCGAGCAGCTGGTCAGTGAGGATCCTCCCGACTCGTTCGGCTCGATCCACGTGCAGACGGACGACGAGGCCGGAGTCGAGCGCGCGGTCACGCAGTTCATGCCGCGTATCGGGCGCTCTTCCTTCTCCGAGGTGACCCAATCGAAGAACGGCTGGGTGACGGTTGTGGACGAGCTGTGCGACCACGATCGCAGCGCACAGCGGCGACTCGGCACCGAGTTGTCGGAGCGCATGGGTGTCCCAGTCGTCGCACTTGCGCTCGAGGAGGAAGCGGTCGTCCGGTACCTGCTCTTCGAGCGCGGACGCATGGTCGACGAGTATCTGTCGGTGCCGACGTACTACGGCGAGCTGAACAAGGCCGACGAGCTCTCGCTCTCCGCGAACCCGACGCTCGCGTCACGGCTGACCGGAGCGGATCCCGCGCAGGTCCGCGCTGTTGCGCGCGCGGCATCTACTCCGGCCGAGCTTCCTCCCGCGCGGGAGTTGCTCGGTCAGATTGCCGACGTGCTCGGCCTCGAGGCTAGGATCGAACGGTGATCACACTCTACGACGCCGATCGTTGCCCCTACTGCGCGCGCGTGCGGATCGTGCTGGCGGAAAAGGGAATCGAGTACGAAACGGTAGAGGTCGACCTCGATGACCGGCCGGGGTGGATCTACGAGAAGAACCCACTTGGCCGAGTGCCCGTCCTCGAGGAGGA
>DATHGN010000103.1:0-8680 GCA_035317565.1 Gaiellaceae bacterium | reverse complement strand
ATGAGGAGCAGCTTCGGACGCGCCATCAGGGCACGACCCATGGCGACCATCTGCTGCTCGCCCCCGGAGAGCGTCCCCGCGAGCTGCGCCCGTCGCTCGTAAAGCAATGGGAAGAGTGTGTAGACGCGCTCGAAGTCTTCCCTCCGCCCCTTCGTGTCCCGGATCAGGTACGCGCCCATCTCGAGGTTCTCGAGCACCGTCATCGGCCCGAAGAGCCGGCGGTTCTCCGGGACGATCGCCATCCCCTTCTGGATCCGATAGCTGGTCGTGCGGCCGGTCACCTCCTCGCCGCGGAACTCGACGGAGCCGTTACGGGGCTTCACGAGGCCGAGGATCGTCTTGAGCGTCGTGGACTTTCCCGAAGCGTTACCGCCGAGCAGCGACACGAGCTCGCCTTCGCGCACGTTCAGGTCCAGGCTCTCGAGGATGTGGATCTCTCCGTAGTACGTGTCGATGTTCTTCAGCCTGAGGAGATCCGGGGCGCCGTTGGTGCTCATTTTGTCTCCGCCCTTCGCAGGCCGAGGTATGCCTCGACGACCCGCGGGTCGGTCGCAACTGCTTCGAATGAGCCTTCGGCGATCTTGACGCCGTGGTCGAGGGCGATGACACGGTCCGAGATGCCTTCGACGACGTGCATGTCATGCTCGATCACGAGGATCGTGTACCCGCCGTCATCTCGGAGCTTGCCGATCAGCTCCGTGATCTCGTGCGTCTCCCGCGGGTTCATGCCGGCGGCCGGTTCGTCGAGCAGCAGGATGCGCGCCTGTGTCGCCATGGCTCGCGCGATCTCGAGTCGTCTCCGGTTTGCGTAGGAGAGGCTGTAGGCAGGCTGATCCCAGCGATAGCCCATCAGCCTGTCACCGAAGAACGACAGCTTCTCCTCCGCGAGCCGGTTGATCTCCTTCTCTTCGCGCCGCGCTCCGGGGGTGCGCACCATCGAACGGAGGATGCCGACTTTCGTATGGCCGTACTGCGCAGCCATGACGTTCTCCTTGACCGTCATGTTCAGGAAGAGACGCAGCGTTTGGAATGTACGAGCGACGCCGCGCTCGGTGATCTTGTGCGGCGCGACACCGACGAGGTTGTTCCCCTCGAACTCGATCTCGCCCGAGTCGGGTCGGTAGATGCCGGTGATGAGATTGAAGAGCGTCGTCTTGCCGGCTCCGTTCGGGCCGATCACGCTGACGATCTCGTGCTCCTTGACGACGAGATCGAGGTCCGCGATCACTCGCAGGCCGCCGAAGGACTTGTCGACGCCCCGAAGCTCGAGCAGCGTCACGTCGCGCGTCACACGATCTCCACGGTTGCGGTGCCGAAGAGTCCCTGCGGCCGCACGTTCATGAGCACGACGAGCACTGCGCCGAGCAGGATCAGTCGCGTGGCTCCGCCGATCTGTACGAGCAGCAGGTTCTCCCAGACAAACATGACGAGATATAAGAGTGGTGGCAGCAGCACGGCCCGCCAGAGCCGGCCGAGCTGCGGATAGATCACGATCGCGGCGATCATCACGATGTAGGCGACGTCCACGATCTTCACTGGGTTCTTGGGAAAGAGCATCCAGTGGTCAAGGCCTCGCGGCAAGAAACCCGAGCCGATCGACTCGCCGTCGACGAGCCGCGGATACGCCGCTGCAGCGATCGCGTGAACCGCAAACCCGAACGCGACCAGTCCGGCCAGCTGAGCGGCGAGGAGGCGCCACGGGCGCACCTTGACGAGGAGCGCAATGAGAATCGCGCCGTAGAAGAGCGGGCGGGCGTTCGCCGAGGAGCGCAGCAACTCGGGAACACTGCTCACGATGATGGCACCGACGACGATTCCCATGATGCTCCCGAAGCCGCCCAGGATCATGATCGCGTAGATCGTGATCAGCAGTCCGACGTCATAGTCCCCGGGCAGGGCCGCCGTGGCGATCGTGCCGTAGATCGCACCCGTCAATCCCGCAACCGCCGCGCCGAAGACGAACGCGAGCAGCTTCAGCCGGTTGACGGGGATGCTCATTACCTCGGCGGCCAGGGGATCCTCCCGCAGCGCGCGCCAGGCGCGGCCCGTCCTCGATTCGTTCATGTACATCAGCAGGACGAGGACGAGCGCCACCGCGATCAGCAGCAGGTAGTACTGCTTCATCGTCGAGTCGATCTTGTAGCCAAAGAAGTTGAACGGGTCGATGTTGGCGATCCCGTTCGAGCCGCCGGTGAGGTCGACGTGGCCGACGAAAGGAAAGCTGATCCGGTTGGCGTTGTTGACGAAGACGACGAACGCCTGGCCGAAGAACAGCGTCAGGATTGCGAGATAGTCGCCAAGGAGACGACGAGATGGAAGCCCGACGAGGAGGCCGACCACCGCTGTGGCCAACACCACCACCGGGATCGCGAGCTCAGCCTGCCAGTGATAGCCGAACTGTGGCGACGCGAGGATCGCATAGAGGTATGCCCCGCACCCGAAGAACGCGACGTAGCCGAGGTCGAGGAGCCCGGCAAAGCCCACGACGATGTTGAGGCCGAGCGCGAGCAGCGCATAGACGAGCGTGAACAGCCCGTACCGGAACACGTTGCCCTGCGACGTGACGAAGGGGAAGAGTGCGGCCGGGATTGCGAACACCAGGACCCGCGCGGGTGCGGGCAGCCGATCCCACCCCTGCAGAACGGCGCCTCTGATGCCGGTGTAGCGCTCACGCTTCCCTTCGACGCTTGCGACCCACTCGTCGACTCCGATTCTGGGGCTGTCCGGAGGCTCTTCCATCACACTTTCGTGATCGCCGCCTTGCCGAACAGGCCGCTGGGTCGGATGAGGATGACGAGAATGAGCAGCGCGAACACATAGAGGTTCTGGAACGTCGAGCCCTGCGGGAGATAGCCGGTGGCATACGACTCCGCGAGCCCGACGATCAGCCCACCGACCATCGCGCCGGGAATGCTGCCGATGCCTCCGAGCACCGCTGCCGTGAAACCTTTGAGCCCCGCGATGAAGCCCATGAAGTGGTAGATCTGCCCGAACACGAGGCCGAACATCACGCCCGCCGCGCCGGCAAGGGCCGACCCGATGAAGAACGTCACCGAAATCACCCGGTCGACGTCGATTCCCATCATCGACGCGGCCTCACGGTCGAACGAAGTCGATCGCATCGCCTTGCCCAGCCGTGAGCGTGCGACAAAAACGGTGAGAGCGATCATGAGCAGGATGGCCAGGACCACCGTCAGCAGCTGCGTAACCGAGAAGAAGAGCTGGCCGATGTTGAAGGTCTTCACGCCGATCAGATCGAACGTGCCGTAGTCCCGGAAGCCCGCGCCGAAGATGAGCAGAGCGCTGTTCTGGAGGAAGATAGACACCCCGAGCGCGCTGATCAGAGGTGCGATTCGAGGCGCGTTTCTGAGCGGCCTGTAGGCGAAGCGCTCGATCGCGACGCCGAGCACCCCGCAGGCGACCATCGAGACGATGAACATCACGAACAGGACCGCGGCTCCGCTGATCGTCGGGTTCAGCGGCCCACCAAGGGCATGCAGCGTGTACCAGCCGACGAATGCGCCGATCATGTAGACGTCGCCGTGGGCGAAGTTCAGAAGCTTGAGGATCCCGTAGACCATTGAGTAGCCGAGCGCGATGAGCGCGTACAGGCTGCCGAGCGTCAGCCCACTCACCGTCAGGTCGAAGAACAGGCTCCAATTCACGGGCGAAATCTCTCACAGAACGAGTGCGGCCCGTCTTGAGACGGGCCGCACTCTCTTCGATCTGGTCTTCTCCCCGCCTACCCCGCGATCGGGACGAAGTCCTTGCCGTTCGACTTGTAGAGGCCGAACTTGTGCAAGGTGGACAGATCGCCGTTGCGGTTGAAGCGGAGCGCAACGCCGATCAGCGACTTCGCAGCCGGGATGTTGGTCGACCTGATCGCCGCCCGGACTGAAGCCCGGGTGGCCGAGCCCTTCTTGCAGGCCCGGTCGATCGCGGTCGCAATGACCTGCGTGGCCGCATACGTCGGAGCACCGAAGTACTCCCCGTCGCCGCCATGTCCCTTCTTGAAGCCCGCGATGATCTTGGACTTCGGATTCAACGGGAAGTTCGTGTCGTAGACGTGCGCCCCGACACCAGCGAACGATGAGTCGTACAGGCCGTCGGCACCCATCAGCTTGATGGTTCCCTTGCCTGCGGCCTTCATCTGGTTGCCGAACGCCTGACCCTTCGGCGGAAGCTGCCACGGGATGTAGACGATCTGCGTGTCGCGCGCGATCTTTGCGATCAGCGACGAGAAGTCCGACTGCTGCTGGCTGACGCCGTCGCGGCTGACAGTAGCTCCAGCCGCCTTCAGCCTCGCCTCAACGGCATCGGCCAGGCCTGTGCTGTAGCTCTCCTGGTCGTCGATGATGTACACGCGCTTGTACTTCAGCTTGTTCAGGATGAAGTTCGCAGCCGTGGTGCCCTGGACTGCATCCGGTGGGACTGTGCGGAACATGTAGCCGGTCCGCGTTCCGTCCGTCGTGAGCGACGTTCGGGTCGATGAGCCGGACACCCACGCGAGGCCGGCGTCCTTCAGCGACTTCGTCACTCCGACGATCTCGTTGCTTCCTGCAGGTCCCACGACTCCGAGGACGTTCGAGCTGCCGGCGAGCGCCTGCGCGCCCTTCAGCGCCTCAGCAGTGCCCGTCGGGGCGCCCAGCTGGGTGTCCTCCGTCTGGAGCTTGAACTTCGTCTTGTGGGTCTTGTTGTACGTCGCGACGTAGTACTGGGCCCAGTGGACCTGCTGGATCCCGATCGACGCTGCGGGACCTGTCACTGGAGCCATGAAGCCAATCGTGCGGGTCTTGCCGCATTTGACCGACGCGGCGGCGCTACCCGCGTCTGCCGCCGGTGCGGCAGCCCGCTCGGGTCTCGCATAAGCGCCGGCCACGATCGCGAGTGCGGCTCCAAGCGCCAGCAAGGCCGCAATCGCAGTTGCCCTTCTCCTCATTCGATTCCTCCTTGAGTGTCTACCCCGGTCTTCCCCCACTTGTGACGCCGTTCGAGCCTACTTGTTGTCGGGATACGACCGATTCGCCGGACTGCCCGCAGGATGGAACACCCCGAGGATCCGCATCGGCCCGGATCCGCTGTTCTCGATGCAGTGCAGCTCGTCCGGCGGAAGGTGGAAGCAAGATCCGGCCCGGAGCGGGAAGGAGCGGCCGCCGACGTGCGCGGTTCCCTCGCCCGAGACGATGTAGCCCACCTCGTCGTAGCTGTGGCTGTGGAAGGGCGCCTTGCTCGGCTGGACGATCCCCATGAACTGGGTCACGTCGAAGCAGCCGGCGTCCTCGTTCACGAGGTACCGGAAGGTCCGCTCGCTCGAGGCGTCGAGCTCGGGCTGGTCGGCGAAGCGAACCGTCACCTTGCGCTCGCCGCTCGCCGCCTCCCGGTCTTCCGGAGCGAGAACGGAGAGAACGTGCAGGTCCTCCTGGCTCGTGTTCTCGACCGCATAGCTCTCTCCGGGCGCGATGAAGACGCCCATTTCCGGCTCGAGAGCGTGCGTGTTCCCTTCGAGATGGAGCTGTCCTCGCCCGGCCACAACGAAGAGCACTTCCTGCTGCCCCTCGAGCTTCCGGTCTGCGGAGCGCCCCGGGCCGAAGCGAATCAACCGCTGCTCCAGCCGCTCACAGCCGTTGGCGGCGTCGAAGGCGACCCGAACGCTCGCCGTGTCGCCGCCCTCGCGGGACGGCTCCAGGTCGTCTTCGTCGACTACGAAGCTCGTGACGGCAGCCATCGTCGAATTGTGTCAGGGCTAGGAGGTTTGGTCGAGGAGGCTCAGCTCGACGACCTGGACGGCGTCGCCAATTGACACGCGGCCCGGTTCGGCGACCTCGCCGTAGATCCCGAACGGTATATGCCTCTCGCCCGCCTCGTTCTCGGTGAACGGGCGGTAGCCCGAGATCGTCCGCAAGGTGTCGAAGTCGGGCTCACCTGTCTCCGGATTCTGAGTCGTGATCGCGCAGCGCCCGACGTCACCGCGAATCCCGACCAGAGCCTCGCCGATGCGCAGGTGCCGCTTCACCCACCCGTCCTCTTCGTGCGGTTCGCACTCATCGAGCTCGAAGAGCATCCGGAAGCGGCGGCCGTCGACCGGCTCGTGACGGTCGCCCTGCCGACCGAGCTCCTCGAGCGACGCGGTGGAGATGAGCGAGACGTGGCCCCGCCCGCGGTCGACGGCGAGGCCCGGTTCCGACTGGATCAGCAAGAGAGGACGGCCGAGCCATGCGGAGAGCGCATCCGACCACGGGCCTTCGACGGTGTTGCCGGGGACGGGCCTGCCGTAGAAGTCCGTCGTGACCTCCTCGCCGAGTGTGACCCGGCCCTCGGCGGCCGTTCCGTCCGGAAAGTGCAATGCAAGGCGCTCGGAATCGGCGTCGTACTCAGGCCGGATCTGCACGAGCGTTCCGTCCCGCAGCTGGTTGAAGCGGCGGCCGTCTGCATCAACGATGTGAAAGCGGCGGTTCTCGCGCACGCCGGTGTCCTCGAGCATCACCGCATCCGGGTGAAGTAGACCCAGCCCCTTGACGGGCGCGATCGAGATCCGGCTCACCGCAGGCATGACCTAAGCCTACGTCGCCACTCCGGCCACGGCCCGGTCGGACATGGTGTCGGGAGTGTGACGCGTCAGAAGTAGAACTGCGACCAGGCCGACCACCAGTCGTCGGCCTTCGACACGAGCGTGAGGTCGTCGACCTGTTCCGTCCCGCGGCGGTTGCGGTACTCGACAAGGCGATCGGGCGTGGTGAACTCGACGCGAATCTCGGCCGGCCGGCCCGGGTCGTACGGCTTCACGGCCGAGAGATCCTTCAGCGAACGCTTCGCACCGTCCTCGATCAGCTCGCGCGCCTTCAGCGGGGTCAGTTGCCGGGCGCTGAAACGGCCGAGCCCTTTCTTGACCGCGACGGTGGTCAGACCGGTGCCGAGCAGCTCGGTCGCCTCCCTGCAGACCGCCTCGTCGCCGGTGACGAGCACGACGGGACAGCCCCACTGGCCGCAGAGCGCCGCGTTGATTCCTGTTTCGCCCACGGAGACCCCGTTGAACTGAAGGTCCCGCCACGCTTGGCCGGACACCGTGTGCGACAGCACACCGTCCGGCGTTCCTGCCTTTGCGTGCATCGCGACGAAGAGTGCCGCGTCGCAGCCCTGCTCCAGCAGGTCCGTGTACTCCGTCCAGTCGTTCTGCACCACGTACTCGCAGCCGGGATCGAGCTTGTCCGGAACGAGCGAGTTGAAGGTCCACTCCTCGCCCGCGCCGTGGCAGTCCATGACGACGATCTCCGTCGCGCCCGCTGCCCTTGCGCCGCGCACCGCCGCGTTGATCTCTTCGGTGTAGAGCTCGCGGCCCTCGTGGTAGGAGCGTTTCTCCTTGCCGCCGTCGACCTGCTGCCACTTGACGATGCCGGCAACGCCCTCCATGTCGCTGACGATGAAGACCTTCACTGGAGCACCGGCGCGGCAGCACTCCACGGGAAGTTGATCCAGCGCTCGGTGCGGCGCCAGACGAAATCGCAGCGCACGACGCTCTGCGGCTTCTCGTACAGGACAGCCGTCCGTACCTCGAGACCGTGCTCCGCGCAGAAGTCACGCGCCAGCGCCAGAGTGCGGCCCGTGTCGGCCACATCGTCGACGACGAGCAGGCGTTCGGCGCGCAGCAGCGCGAGGTCGGGCACGGGTGGAAGCAGAAGCGGCTCGGCCAGGCGTTCGTCGACGCCGGTGTAGAACTCGACGTTCAGCGTCGCCATGTTCTTCACGCCGAGCGCGTAAGCGAGTGCGCCTGCGCATGGCAGGCCGCCTCGGGCGAGCGCGAGCACCGCATCCGGGGTGAAACCGTCAGCGTGAATCTGGCTTGCCAGATCTTCGACAGCGTTGCCGAGATCGTCCCAGGTCATCCGTTCGCGCTCCACAACAGAGAGAATCCCACAGATGGAAACAGGCCTGAAGGGGAAGCGCGTGCTCGTGACCGGAGGCTCAGGCGGCATCGGCTCTGCGTGCGCCCGCGCATTCGCCGCCGAAGGAGCGCAGGTGGTGGTGCACTTCCACCAGGGCCGCGACCGCGCCGAAGCGCTCGCGGCGGAACTGGGAGGGTCGACGCGCGTTGTCGGAGCGGACCTGACCCTGGAGGCGGAGGTCGAGCGCATGTTCGCCGAGTCGGGCGCGCTCGACGTCTGCGCGGCCGTCGCGGGAGCGTGGCCGGCCGAGGACTTGCCCGTCTGGGAGCTACCGCTCGAGCGCTGGCGCGCCACGCTCGACGCCAACCTGACCGCGACCTTTCTCACCGCGCGCGGCTTTCTCCGGCAGCTCGAAGGAAACGGCTCGCTGATCCTCGTCGGATCGACGGCCGGCATCGTCGGCGAGGCAGGCCACGCGGATTACGCCGCCGCGAAGTCGGCGATCCTCGGCGGGCTGCTGCTGAGCTTGAAGAACGAGGTCGTGCGCAAGAGCCCGCTCGCGCGCGTGAACGCCGTGGCTCCCGGTTGGACCGAGTCGCCGATGACCCGCGGGCACGTATCGGAGGAGCAGGTCCGCCGCGTCTCGCGCACGATGGCCCTCCGGAAGGTCGCGCAGCCCGAAGACGTGGCCGCCCAGGTTGTCGTCCTCGCGTCACCCGTTCTTTCAGGCCATGTCACGGGCCAGGTCGTGACGGTCGCCGGCGGGATGGAAGGCCGAGTGGTCCACGACACCTAGAAAG